>CAZWWR010000021.1:0-26984 GCA_964637265.1 uncultured Jannaschia sp. | reverse complement strand
GGAATAGGTATCGTTCTGCGAGTTCCAGACCGGTAGAAGTGACGATCGTGCGATAGTCCTCGGTGAGGAGATCCTCGTCCGGCTGGCCGCGCCGCCTCCGACAGGATCAGCTTGTCGAGCGTCAGGTCGGACACCGCCCGCCGAAGCCGCTGGTTCTCCTTCTCAAGCTCCTTAAGGTGCTTGAGCTGCTCCGGGCCCATGCCGCCGTAAAGCCGTCGCCACCGATAGTAGGCCTGCTGCGTCACGACGATCTGGCGCACCGCTTCCGCCACCGACATTCCCTGGCCCTGCAGCACCTCCACCTGGCGCAGCTTCGACACGATCTCTTCGGGCTTGTCTCGCTTCCCAGCTATCCTCGGGTCCTCCTCAAATCGGGATCATCCTATCCCGGCAGGTGGACCAATTCGCGGGGGGCACTTGAGGGTCACCAGCCGGCCCCGCGCGAGGGCCGAGGTGATGTTGCAGCCCCGTGAGGTGCTGAAAAACCAGCGGCCCGATAGGGAAGGTTTTTGGGCCGACGTCCGGCGATCCTGGACCGAGCGACCAGAGATCAATGGCTTACGGGGCGTCTACGCCATGTTGGGGGCGGTTTCCGTTTCTCTTCAGCCCGCGATTCCAGTCGCCGACGGATGAGCGCCAGGGGTCAGGTCACCTCGACGAGCCGTCACCATGGAACTGGAAGCCGCAGGGTCAGCAGCAACAAGCCGCCCGATGAGCGTCTGCGGTCCTACTGGGCCATTACGATCCGATTACGTTCAAGAGGGGAATAAGGGAATAAGGGAAGGGATAAGGAATAAGGCGGCATATATTATCTTTTCTATTCAAAGTCTTACCTGTAACTCACTTCCTGCTCCACCTACCATGCCGCGGGAACTGCCTGTTCTACCTACTACCTCAGCGGCTTGCGTCCCGCCCCACCTACCATCAACCCGGTGAAATCACCGCTCCACCTACCATAGCTGCCCGTTCTACCTACCAGCAATGTCTGTTGAATCGTGGAGATTGGTTGTTCTAAATCCTCGCATGGCGAGGAGTGCCCGCTCTGCCTACCATGAGTCCCTGTTCCACCTACCACGACTTCCCGTTCCACCTACCAGGGCGAGCTACCACTGCCATTCGTTGCGCCGGACTATGTCGACGTTCCCTTCTGGCCGGCTACGGTTCCAGATCTGCGTCGCGAGGGCAGTTGGACAGCCTTGGCGACTCGGTTCGGCGCCGTCATCTGCCTGCTCCACCTACCAAACCTGCTAGCTCACGTTCCCAGAAGGTTCTCCGCCCTGAGAACTTCCCTGCCTTCCAGTATGCGCTTGTTCGTCGCCTTGGTGTAGCTGATCTGGTCCATCGATGCCTGCATCTCGAAGACTGCGTCGACGATGCGGCGTCCTTTCCTCTCCTTTCGGACGGCGTAACCATACAGCACGCCCATATCCTTAAGCTCGTCGAGTGCTTCCTCGACGGTTTTTAGGTTGTCGAGCAGTCGTTTGCGGTGGAGCAGCTGGCTGTCGCGGGCGATCGTACTGAGCCGGAGGTTGTAGTCGGTGCCCACGCCCGCATTGCGGTAGTTCATGGCGATCCGCATGTGGAGGTAACGTGCGATCTGGGTCTTCAGGCCCATGTGCAGAGCATAGTCGAACTGCCGGTAGTCGATCACGTTGATCGCCGCCGACACGAGCGCGTGCATCTGTGCCGACCAGCGTGCGCTTCGGTCCTCCTCGAACTCGTCGCGGGTGACCTTGCCGATCACGGGCAGGATCGGGGCGGAGAGCGCCACCCGCTTGCCCCGCGCCTCTGTCTCGATGTCGAGGCGGCAGCCGTTCATGATCTCGAGCGCCTGCTTGATCTCGGTAAGGCTGCGCGTGTGGCCGCGCTCGGCCAGCTCCGTCCGGATCTGGCTCAGGCTGAAGCTCACCCAGCTCCGGCGCTGGTTCGGATCGTGCTCGCCCTGCTCGGCATCGGCCAGGAGCTTGCGAAGCACGATCTCGACCAGTTCCTCCGTGGCAGCCGGGTAGAACTGACGGAAGACACCCGGCTCAACCTCGACAGTCGCCGGCGTCAGCTTGACCCGGCAGCCGATGCGCTCCTTCGGGCGGCCCGGATCCGACCGGCTGATCACCGTCTCGACGGTGAGGACTGGCAGGCCGCCCTTCTCGTCGCGCATCCGGGTCTGCTGACGCCGAGAGATGGCGTATTTCGGCACCGAGTCCCACATCGGGACGGCGTTGGATTGCTCCTCGCGGTTACCGTAGAACTGCGCGAAGAGCTCAAGCTGCCGCACCGGCTTGGGCGGCCCCGACGCGGCGGACGTCACCGCCCTGCCCCGCTCGGTGCCATCTCCGGCAGGCCGTATTTCTTGAACAGGTCGTTGTAGGCTTCCGACAGCAGCTCCTGCTGCGTGACGCGGCGGCCGAGCGCACGCTGCCGTGCGATCCGCAACTCGTCGAGCTTGAGCTTGACGGGCATGTCGAACCAGCCGCTGATGTTCGTCTGCCCGGCGCGGGACGGTGCCCGCACGCTCTGCGACGCTCGGCCCGGCGTCCGCGCCTCGCCTACGGCCAAGGCGTCCGCATCCACGGCCCGCTCGACCTTGTTCCGTCCGAGCGCCTGCGCGAGGTCGATCCCCGTTCCCTTCCGGGTCATCACATGTCCTCCCGTGTATGCGTGGAGGTGTGGACATGTGGACATGTAATCTGTTGTGGGCTGTGGCGCGGCAGTGACGCGGACGCCTCGGTCGTGGACACGTGGATCTGTCGGATCGTAATCATGTCCACACCCTCACACGGCCACATGTTCGACGGAGGGCGTAGCGCGATCCATTGGTCCGTCGCCGATCGGCCGTCCCGCCTCGATCCGCGCCCGGACGCCCTCGACGAAGCGATGAAGCCGCTTGATCTCGATCGCGGCCTTCCCGCCTGGCTCCGTCTCGAGCGGCGTCTCCCCGGTAAGGTCCGCGTCCTCGAAGGCGACCCGGAAGCCCAGCCTCACGGGGCAGACCGTCAGGTCCATGCCCCGCAACGCCCGGCTCGCGGCAAGGGGTCGCGATGCGCCTGGACGGACCTGGTTGAAGACGACCACGACAGGCTTGCGCTGGAGGGTCGTGGCAAGATCGATGGAGCTCTCGATCCGCTCGAGATCTTTTACGGTCGTCTTTGCCGGCACGATGACGAGATCGGCGATGGCCGCCGCGTTGAGCACCGTATCCTGCAGCCGGGCCGGCGTGTCGAGGATGACGAGCTCGGCTCCCGCGTCGCGCAGGGCCTGCCACTGATCGCGATAGTTGGCGGCCGTCACCGAGAGGACCGGAGGGTTGTCCGCCTCGCGGCGCTTCGACCAGGCATAGGCCGTGCCCTGGGGGTCGAGATCGAGGATCGCCGAGGGCGTCCCCTCGAGGGTGGCGGCGACGGCGAGACACTCCGCAATGGTGCTCTTGCCGGAGCCGCCCTTCTGGTTGACGACCGCTATGGTGAACATGCCTGCATCTCCACATGTGATGTTCTGCTCGTGTGGACGCGTGAACTCCGCCACGTTGCCACAGGTGGAATAGGGCACATGTGGACATGTGAGGGAACCGGCATATCGGGCCATGGTCGCCCGCGACGCTCGATCATGTGGACCCGTTGCCGACCGGACGCAGTAGATCGGCGCTCACATGCGCACATTCTAACACGCTCACATGTCCACATGTTGACAATCCATGACACGACACCGTGCGAGATGGAGGTACCGCGGCGAGCGGGCAGGGTGAGGACGCCCAAAGGGTCTGCGCAGCATGCGTTATCGCAGACCGCTTCCGTCTCTCCCGATCCCTCCGCCTGGCTAGGAGCCCCGACCCACGCGTCCAGCCCAGCCTGCCCCCTGCCCGTGGCTCCCTCCGCCGACTGAGTGCTTCACCTGTGTCCTTCCCGCCGGTCGGCCTCCTCATTCGCAGACGAACATGACGATCATCAGTCGAAAGCGGCCCGTCCGGCGAGACCAGCTGGGCGCACGTGTAGGCCCGGACCGTCTCGGCACAGCTCGTCGACCTATGCCCTGGTGTCGAGGGGGCCGGAACGGGGAAGAAGAGGGGTGTTCCTCCGATCAGAGCGACAGAGCTACGCCCGATGGATCACGAGGCACCCGGCTCCGCCGGCATGGGTCGCGCTGATGGCCTCCGCATGTCCACGCAGCGCATCCTCCATCTGCGCCGTGGTCGCGTTTCCCAGGCGCAGCCAGATGACCCGCGGGGGCGGCCCCTCGACGGCCAGGAACGCCTGGTAATCGATGTCCTTGGTGACGATCGAGAAGTCCTGCGCCCTGGCGTAGGCCCAAACCTCGGCGTCGGACGCCTCGCCCATATCGAGGCGGTCGATATGCTCCACGACGTCGAAGATGTCCGCCAGCCGCTCGCACAGCCTGGGCGGCAGCATCTGGTCGAGCAGGAGCCGGGTCATGCGGCGTGCAGGACGGTCGCGGCCGGGGTCAGGCCGCGTGGCCCGTCTCCTCCGTCATCCCCGCCAGGGTGGCAGCATGGGCAAGGCAGGCGGCCACGTCCTCGCGCGTCAGCTTGGGGAACTCGTCGAGGATCGTCTCCACGCTCATGCCGGCGGCGAGCATGGAGAGTACGTCCGCCACCGCGATGCGCGTTCCGCGCACGACGGCACGGCCCGAGCGGCGGCCGGGGATGACAACGATGCGAGGCAGGGGGGCTTGCATGGGCATGCTTCGAGCATAGCGCAGGGCAGGGGGAGTGTCACCGGATGACGGGCGCGCGGCCCTTCGCGTTCCGCGCGACTTCGATTGAACGGGAAACTGGTGTTCTCCGCAGCAAGCACCCGATCAAAACCACTTGTTACTGCCACAGATGCCCCTGCTGACGGTCTGATCCCCCAGGAGCGTGCAAAACCCCCGCCCACACCTTACCCCGTCGCAGAATGCCGTCTGAAGGTTATCGGGCGGCGGGGATGAGGGATTGGGGGAGCCATCGGTCAGGCTCGTCGGCTACATGCGCATCTCCACCGCTGAGGGGCGGCAGAGTGTCGATCTGCAGCGTGATGCGCTCCTGGCGGCGGGAGTGGACGCGCGTAACCTTTACGACGACGTAGCCTCGGGGGCGAAGGTGGACCGCCCAGGACTTACACGGTGCCTGGAGTACCTGACGAAAGGCGACGTTCTCGTCGTATGGAAGCTCGACCGCTTGGGCCGCTCGCTGCCGCACCTCGTGACGCTGCTGGAGGAGCTGAAGGGCAGGGGGGGTGCAGTTCCGCCCGCTCACAGAAGGCATGGACACGACCACCCCCTCGGGGGAGCTACTGTTCAACATGGTGGCCTCGCTGGCGCAGTTCGAGCGGGCTCTCATCCGCGAGTGCGTGAACGCGGGGCTGGCCGCCGCACGGAAGCGGGGCAGGGTGGAGGGCGGCCCCGAGCGATCACGGACGAGAAGATGGAACTGATCGCGTCCGCCCTCGCGCAGGAGCGCTCGAAAGCGGAGGTGGCGCGCGCGTTCGAGGTCAGCCGCGCCACGCTGCATCGGGAGTTGATACGAAGGGAGACGCGGAGTGTGGCCTCGTCCTGAGAGGAGAAACCTTGGGCTTGATCTGCGCCCTTGCGCCCTCCCGCTACAAGTTGCGTGACACACACGCACACCGCCCGAAGGCCCGCCATGACCTCATATCGCCTCCCCGCACTCGTCCTGCCCCTCGCGCTCGCCGCGCTGTGCGCCGGGCCTGCCTCGGCGCAGGAGACGGACCTCGCCGCCCGGGCGCTCGCGCTCGTGAACGAGGCCCGCGCGGCCGAGGGGCTGGACGCGCTTGCCCCGAGCGGGGTGCTGGACGAAGCGGCGCGGGCGCACGCCGAGGACATGCTCGCCCGGGACTTCTACGACCACGTGACCCCGGAGGGCACGACGGCGCGGGACCGCTTCCTCGCCGCGGGCGGGGACGTGGGAGCCGTGTCAGGCGAGAACATCGCCCGCTGCACGGGCTGCCCCACGCCGCCGGGGGCGGAGCGGGTCGAGGCGTTCCACGGGGGCTGGATGCAGAGCCCCGGGCACCGCGCGAACGTCCTGTCCCTGGGCTTCGCGCGCTTCGGCTACGCCATCACGGGGCGGGGCGGCGAGACCTACGCGGTGCAGACCTTCGCCGGGCCCGGTGCGTCCGAGGGGACGGACGTCGCGCCCGAGGCGCTGGCCGAGGCGCTGCGGGACGAACTCAACGCCCGGCGCGCGGAGGCGGGCCTCGCCGCACTCGACGCCGACCCCGCGCTCGACGCCGCGGCGCAGGCGGCGCTTGACGCCTTCGCGGTCGAGGGGGCGCTGCCGAGCGACCTTTTCGCCCTTCTGCCCGAGGGCGCGGAGGGGTGGGCGACGCTTGGCATGCGGGCCTCCAGTCGCGGGGGCGCGGGGGCGACGCTCACGACCGGCGACGAGCCGGCCTTCGCAGATGCACTGGCCGAGAACGGCCCCCCCGGCGGGGCGGATGCCACGCATGCGGGCATCGCCGTTCAGTCGGATGGGCAGGGGGGCAAGACGGTCGTCGCGGTGTTCGGCGGGCGGGGGTAGAGGATGGGAAGAAAGGGGCTGTTGCGTTGAGCACATCCTATATTTGGGTGGACGGACGAAGGGGGGGGAGGACTGGATATGAGACGCGATCCGTTTCGGGGCCATCGGTTCCCCCGCGAGGTGATCGGCGTGCGCGCAGTCTGGAGGACCTCCTTGACACCGTGGCCGCCATCGAGGCGCAGGGGGCGGGCTGGCGGGCGGTGCAGTTCCGGTGAGGGACCCGGGGCTCGCGTCGCTCGTCCCTCCCGTGTCCACACGCGCCGCTCATCGCATCGGCCCCCGACAGGGCTCACCCACGAGGCGGAGATGCGGGCAGGCCAGCACCAGCGAGCTGGCGGCGTGGAGGCTGGGCAGGTGCAGGTGGGCCGCGCGCTGCGACGACCACAGCACCGCCGGGGTGATGCCGTAGTTCCCCTCGCCGGCGATCTGGCGCAGCCAGCGTGCGGTCTCCTCGTTCTCCCAATCGCGCATCCCACCGCCGACCTTGACGCGGATGCGGACCGGAAACTGCTTGTCCACGACCTCGTGGCGATGCGGCTTGACATTCCCCATGCGCGAGACGGTATCGGGGCGGCGGGGGCCGGCAAGTCGGCCCGATGACCCATGCTTCGCGACGCGGCCGAAGCACTCCCGCCTCAGCCCCCCGCCGGTCCATCCCACTCGGCGACGCGCTGGTCGGTCCGCAGCGCGAGCCGGCGCAGCTGCACCCCGGCATGGGGTCGTTTGCGGGAGGGGGCGGTGGGCTACGTTTTGGGTGAGCGGTGTGTTTTGGCTTCGAGGACGCGCCGTCCGTTCTCGCGTAGCGTGCCGTCGGGTCCGACGTAGCGGTAGAGCGTGACCGGCTTGATGCCGAGTTCGGCAGCGAGCTCGCCGACGGAGGTGTCGCGGTTGGCCATGGCGGCCTGCGCAAGGCGGACCTGGGCCTTGGTAAGGGCGAACCTGCGCCCGCCCTTTCGTCCCCGCGCGCGGGCTGCCTGGAGGCCGGCGCGGGTGCGCTCGACGATCAGCTCGCGCTCGAACTCGGCCAGGGCCGCGAAGATGGCGAAGACCAGCCGCCCCGAGGCGGTGGTGGTGTCGATCTGCGCGCCCTGTCCGGTCAGCACCTTTAGGCCGACATCGCGTTCGTTGAGCGCGGTGACGGTATCAACGAGGTGGGCGAGCGACCGGCCCAGGCGGTCAAGCTTCCAGACGACGAGCACGTCGCCCGCGCGCAGCGCCTTGAGGCAGGCGGCGAGCCCGGGCCGGTCGGCGAGCTTGCCCGAGGCCTGGTCGTCGTAGATCGCGTCCACCGCGACGCCGGCGGCACGCAGGGCGTCGCGCTGCAGGTCGAGGGACTGGGTGCCGTCGGCCTTCGAGATCCGCATGTAGCCGACGAGCATCGCCTCTCCTTCCTATCGCAAACGGTCGGTTGAGGCAGCACGCCCCACGAGGCCCCCGGGACGCCCGCCGTTGTTTCTCATCTCATATTGCATTCAACGCGTCGCGAACCCCTATCGCAACCGCCGAGCGACGCCATGGCCCGACGCGCCGTCCTGACCGCCCGCCAGCGCGAGGCGCTGTTCGCCCTGCCGGCCGACGAGCCGAGCTTCCTGCGGCACTACATCCTGAGCGACGACGACCTCGCCCACATTCGAGGGAGGCACCGGGCGCGCAACCGGCTGGGCTTCGCCCTGCAGCTCTGTGCCTTCCGCTACCCCGGTCGCCTGCTCCGGCCCGGCGAGACGATCCCCGGGGCAATGCTCGCCTTCGTCGGCGGCCAGCTCGGCCTCGGGCCGGACGACCTTGCGGGCTACGCTGCGCGCTCGGAGACCCACTACGAGCACGCCGCGGTCCTTCGACGGCTCTACGGCTTCCGTCCCTACGAGGGCGCCGCGGCGGAGGCGATGCGGGACTGGTTCGCCGGGGCGGCCGAGGCGGCGCGCTCGAACGACGCACTGGCGGCGTCCATGCTGGAGGAGATGCGCCGGCGGCGGGTGATCGTGCCGGGCCCGACCACGGTTGAGCGGGCCTGCGCGGACGCCCTGGTCGCTGCCGAGCGCCGGATCGCGGAGCGCATCGCCGGCCGGCTCGACCCGGAGATGCGCGAGCGGCTGGGGCGGATGCTCGGCGAGGCCATCGCGGACGGCACCTCGCGCTTCGTCTGGCTGCGCCGTCACGAGCCGGGCGGCAACTCGGCCGACGCGAACCGATTGCTCGACCGCCTGGAGTGGATCGAAGGGCTGGCGATCCCCAAGGGCGTGACCGCCGGCGTCCCGCCGCATCGCGTCGCCCGGCTGCGACGCCAGGGGGAGCGCTACTACGCCGACGGCCTGCGCGAGCTGCCCGAGGCGCGCCGGCTCGCGATACTGGCGGTGTGCGCCGTCGAGTGGCGCGCCACCATCGCCGACGCGGTGGTCGAGACCCATGAGCGCATCACCGGCAAGCTCTACCGCGACGCCGAGCGCCTCTCCGCGGCCAGTGCCGCCGACCACCGCGGTGCCGTCGCCGACGCGCTGCACATCTTCGCCCGCATGAGCGAGGCAGTGGTTCGGGCGAACGCCGCCGGCAGGGACCCTATCGCAGTCATCACCGATACGGTCGGCTGGAACGGGCTGGGGCGGCTCGCGGCTACCGCCGCGGCGCTCACCGGCGCGATCGAGGCCGACCCGCTCGATCACCTGGCCTCGGGGCGTGCCGGCCACGCGCTCCTTCGCCGTTATACGCCGCGCATGCTGGAGGCCCTGCCACTGCGGGGCGGCACCGCGGCCGCGCCACTCATGGCGGCGATCGAAGTCTTGCGTGCCTCGAACCAGAAGAGGCATGTCGATCATCCTATGGTCCTGCCGCTCGCCTTCGCCCGCCCGAAGTGGCGCGAGCGCCTGGCGGTAGGCCGGACATCGGTCGATCCCCGGGCCTGGGAGACGGCGGTGCTGTTCTCCCTACGCGACGCCCTGCGCGCGGGCGACGTCTGGCTCGCCCACAGCCACCGCCACCGCGAGCCCGGCCGCGAGCTCGTGCCCGCCGCCGCTGTCAGGGATGCGCCTCGCCTCGCGGTGCCGCTGAACGCCGCCGAGTGGATTGCGGACCGACGGCTCGTCCTAGACCGAGAGTTCCAGGCCATCGATCGCGCTGCTCGTCGCGGCCTGCTCGGGGGCGGCGCCATCAAGGGCGGGCACCTGCGCGCGGACCGCCTCGAGGGCCGGGCCCCGGCCGGGGCCGACGCGCTGATCCTCGACTTGCACCGCCGCATGCCGGTGGTACGGATCACCGACCTGCTTCTGGACGTCGACGAGGCGACCGGGTTCACGGACGCCTTCACCGACCTGCGCACCGGGTCCGCGTGCCACGACCGGATCGGCGTCCTCAGCATCGTCCTCGCGGACGGGCTCAACCTCGGCCTCAAGAAGATGGCCGCCTCGATCGGCACGCACACCCACTGGCAGCTCCTGCGCGTCGCCCGCTGGCATGTCGAGAACGACGCCTACGACCGCGCACTCGCCCGGATCGTCGAAGCGCAGTCGTCCCTGCCGATGGCGCGGGTCTGGGGCGAGGGACTGACCGCCTCCTCGGACGGACAGTTCTTCCCGGCGGGCGGAACCGGCGAGGCGCTGAACCTCGTGAATGCACGGTATGGCGGCGAGCCGGGGGTGAAGGCCTATGCCCACCTCTCGGACCAGTTCGCCCCATTCGCGGTGCGCACCATCCCCGCCACCGCCCATGAGGCCCCGTTCATTTTGGATGGTCTGCTAGGCTGCGAGGCCGGACGGCGCGTGCGCGAGCACTATGCGGATACCGGCGGCTTCACGGACCATGTCTTCGCCGCCTGCGCGATCCTCGGCTACGCCTTCGCGCCCCGCATCCGCGACCTGCCCAGTCACCGGCTCTACGCCTTCGAGCCGAAGGCCGCGCCGCCGGCCGTGCGCCCCCTGATCGCCGCCCGCATCCGCACCGACCTCATCGAGCGCAACTGGCCCGACATCCTGCGGCTCACCGCCTCTATGGCCCTCGGCGCCGTGGTGCCTTCGATCATCCTCAGGAAGCTCGCCTCGTACCCCCGCCAGAACGAGCTCGCCCTCGCGCTCCGCGAGGTCGGCCGCGTCGAGCGCTCGCTGTTCCTCCTGCGCTGGATCGCCGACACCGACCTGCAACGGCGCGCCCAGCTGGGCCTGAACAAGGGCGAGGCCCACCACGCCCTCAAGCGCGCCATCAGCCTCGGCCGCCGCGGCGAGATCCGCGACCGAAGCTCGGAAGGCCAGCACCACCGCATGGCCGGGCTCAACCTCCTCGCCGCCGCCGTCATCCACTGGAACACCCGCCACCTCGGCCGCCTCGTGGCCGAGCTCACAGCCGCCGGTCAGGCCCCCGATCCCGCCCTGCTCCCGCACGTCTCACCACTCGCCTGGGAACACGTCCTGCTCACCGGTGAGTATAAATGGCGGTCCAAAACGTAGCTCACCGCCCCCTCCCGCAAACGACCCCTGCTGGATCAAGGCGTTTCGATCCACGCCCCCGCGAGGGGGGCGACGCACGCCTTGAGGTCGAACATCGTGGAGAACTTGTTTCGATCCACGCCCCCGCGAGGGGGGCGACCCTGCCGCCCCAGGCTGTCGGTGGCGGTCATCGTGTTTCGATCCACGCCCCCGCGAGGGGGGCGACGGGATGTCCTGCCGCACCCGCCCCCAGGCCGCCGTTTCGATCCACGCCCCCGCGAGGGGGGCGACGACGCCTCGCAGCTTGCCGACATGGCCGGGATCGTTTCGATCCACGCCCCCGCGAGGGGGGCGACGGGACCGGGGGTGGGCGAGATCGACCCCGCGAAGTTTCGATCCACGCCCCCGCGAGGGGGGCGACTGCCCACAGCGGCAAGCCAGAAAGCAAACCAATGTTTCGATCCACGCCCCCGCGAGGGGGGCGACTGCCGCGAGCTAATCGACGCCGACCGCGATCCCGTTTCGATCCACGCCCCCGCGAGGGGGGGCGACGGCGGCGACGGTCGGCTTCAAGCGGGTGCAGATGTTTCGATCCACGCCCCCGCGAGGGGGGGCGACGATGTCCGCGCCGTCGAGCCGCCACTGGTAGGCGTTTCGATCCACGCCCCCGCGAGGGGGGGCGACATCCACGACGTCGTGGACGGTCTCGACCCGGAGGTTTCGATCCACGCCCCCGCGAGGGGGGGCGACGTTGAGGGCCGCATCCGTGGCGGGCGGGATCGTGTTTCGATCCACGCCCCCGCGAGGGGGGGCGACGGTTCGAGGGTAAACGGTTCAAAGAGCGCGGCAAATCCCCGGTGTTCTGCGAACCCGCCGCGGATGCCATTCTACGGAGGCTGCGCGGAGGTCGATCGGGGCGCAAGAGGTTGATCGGGCTGGCCTGCGAACCTCCCGGGGCGGGAGCGGCCGCTTGGGGTTCGCGGGGGCGGAGCGGGTCGGTCAGAGGATCAGCGGGCCGTCCATGTCGAGGCTTGGCTTGGCGCCCACGTGCTCGACGCGGCGGCGCCATTCTCCGCCCAGCATGTAGAAGCGCAAGCTGTCCGTCCTTGGATCGATGACTTCGATCAACCGGGCGCGCAGGGCCGTCCACTGGGCGGGGTCGAGCTCGCATTCGAAGACCGAGTACTGCACGCGCTGGCCCCAGTCCTCGCAGGCCCGGGCGACGGCGCGCAGCCGGCGACGGCCTTCCTTCGTGTCGGTGGCCACGTCGTATGTCACGAGGACCATCATGCGGGCACCATCATGCGCGCCTTCACGACCAGAGCCAGCCCGCGTAGCCCGCCACGTCGCCGCGCAGGTGGCGGGCGAGGAGCTGCGCCTGGACCTGCAGGACGAGGCCCAGGGGCACGCGCTCGTCCAGCCACGGGTGGCGGAGCTCGGCACGCTTGCGGGCCTGCCACTCGGTCAGCACGAGCCTGCGGCCCTCCTCGGTCAGCAGCACCGCGCCCGTCTCCTGCCGCTCCAGATGGGCAGGCCCGAGCTGGCGGCGGTTGACGAGGGAGAGGCAGACGCGGTCGCAGAGCGGGGCGCGGACCTCCTCCATCAGGTCGAGCGCGAGGCTCATGCGCCCGGGGCGGTCGCGGTGCAGGAACCCCATCTGCGGGTCGAGCCCGTGGCTCTCGCAGGCGGCGCGCGCGTCGAGCGCGGCCATGGCGTAGAGGAATGACAGCACCGCGTTGACCGGGTCGCGCGGCGGGCGGCGGCTGCGGCCGTCGAACGCGAAGTCGGGGTTGCGGATCAGGTGGGGGAAGGCGGACCAGTAGGCCTGTGCGCCCTCGCCCTCCAGCCCGCGGAGGCGATCGAGGCCGGGCGCGTCGAGCGCCAGCCGGGCGGCGTCGGCCAAGCGGCGTTGGGCCGCGTCGACGGGTTCGGCGCCGGCGTCGGGGTAGTCGCGCAGATGCCGGCGCAGGAGCGCGCGCTGGTTGGCGAGCTTGGCGGCCACCACGGCGCGGGCGACGGGCAGGGCCGAGGCGTCGTCCTTCGTGGCCTCGTGCTGGGCGCGGCGGAGCAGCACGTTGCCGGTCTGCGGCCCCTCCACCCGGGCGGCGAGCTTGCCGGAGTAGGTGAGCCAGGCCACCGAGATGCCCGCCTCGGCCGCGAAGCCCATCATGTCGCGGCTCATCGCCGCCTCGCCGAAGAGCACGATCTGGCCCAGCAGATGCGCGGGCATGCGCGCGCGGGGCGCGCCGTCGATCTCCACGGCCACGGTCTCGCCATCCTTGCGGAGGAAGGCGCCCTCGGTGGTGACGTAGAGCGTGTTGAGGAGCCTCTTCACCGCCGCCGTCCGGTCACTCCGGCACGCCCGCGCCGGCGAGGCGGCGGGCCATCCAGGCCGCCCCCGGATCGCGGGGCGCCTCGGGTCGGCAGAGGTCATGGAGGGAGCAGGCCCCGCAGCGCCGCGGGTCGTGGACGGGCGGAGGCAGGGCGCCCGCATTGAGCGCGGTGCGGGCCTCGGCCGCCACGTCGAGCGTCAGCGCGCGCAGGCCTTCGTCCATCGCCACGACCTTGCGCCGCCGGGTCTTGCCATAGAACAGCGCCCCCTCGGGCACGGGCTCGCCCGTCATCTCCTCCAGGCACAATCCTTGCGCGCAGAGCTGCACCTCGTCGGCGCGGTGGGCCTTCGGGCGCCCGCGCTTGTACTCGACGGGGTAGGGCACGGCCCCGCGCATCTCGACCACGTCCGCCACCCCGTGCAGCCCGTGGCGCTCGGAGGCGAGCTGCACCGCCCGCAGCACCCGCACGCCCTCCCGCCTCTCCGGATGGCCTGCGTCCGCCCGCTCGTGCAGCACCCGCCCTTCAGCCGTCGCCACGTTCTCCGCCCAGAGCCCCTCCACATGGATCAGAGCGCACTGCCGCGGGCAGAACAGCCAGTGCTGGAGCGCGGAGAGGGCGAGGGAGGCGGTCACAGGATGAAGCCCCCGTCCCGCACGACGGCGCCTCGTTCGATCACGCCCTGCATGTAGCCGAGGAAAGCTGGGTCGTAGCTCATCGTCCAATCATGGAGTCCCGGCGCCAAGGAGCAGAGCCCCAACGAATGCACCTTGTAGGGCCACATCCGAACGGTCCCGCGGACGAGGTCTTGGAACGACGGCCGCAGTCCCTGCCGAAGCTGCGACCTGAGGTCCGCATCGACCACGACCATCAGCGTCTCGTCCGAGATCGGCTCCCCGAGGGAGGCGGCGCAGGGGAAGGCAGCGTTCGCCTCGGCGGCGGAGAGGCTCGCGTGCTTGCACCTCTTCTGCCCGTTCTGCTTGCGCCAGCAACCGCAGGACGACGCGCCTCCGACCGCCTGGGCCACCTCCTCGACCAGCGCCTCGGTGACGAGCGCCGCCGGGTCGAGCTTTGGGTCGTCGAACCGGCCGGCGAGGAGGAGGCGCGCGAGGACGGCGTCGCTCGGGCTGGCGCCCGGATGGGATGGGACGGCGCCCTCCTCCATCAGCACGTCATGAACGATACTCTCATCCCAGACAGCGTTGCGGTTCGCCCGCCCGCCGATCTGGATCAGGCTGGTCGAGGACCAGCGCTCCCTGAAGGCGGTGCGGAAGGAGAAGTCGACGCCAGCCTCGACGCAGGACGTGGCGACCAGCGTCCAGTCGGTGGTGTTCGCACCGACATGGGAAGCGGCCAGCCTCCCGGAGACCGCGTCGATAATGGGCTCGCGATCCTTTGGGGCGAGCGCCGTGGAAAGGTGATAGGTCTCGTGCCCGCGCTCGCGAAGCTCATGCGCGACCCGTCCTGCCCCTTCCACGGTGTTCAGGATCACGAGCCGCGGGCCGTCCGTCCCCGTCACCCGGTCGCATAGCGAGGCAATCGTATCCCTCCGCGTGCCGGCACCGACGTATCGCACGCGCCGTCGCTCGGCCGCGAGCAGCCGGGCGCGGAGCTCCTCACCGACGAGGTCAGGAACTGGGTGGGGATCGTCCACGACATCCTCCTCCCAGAACCGGGCGAGCGAGCCGCTGGCGAGGACGAAGCGGCACCACCAGCGCTCCGCCAAGTCGCGCATCCAAGCCCAGTTCTGGCGCCATAGGCGGGCGGGCAGGGCAGCATGTGCCTCGTCTAGGAACACGGCGGACCCGGGCAGGGCGTGTAGCTTCCGCAGGCTGGCAGGCGCGCGGGCCGACAGCGTGCCGAACAGCTGGACCGCCGTGGTGACGACGATCGGAGCCTTCCAGGTCGCGGCGAGGTCGCGCATTCCGCGCTCGGAGAACTCGGCGCGATGGTGGTGCTCGGCGACGACGGCTTGCGGCTCCTCGCCATCGAGGACTAAGGCCTTCCGCAGCACCCGAACGGTCTGTGAGATCACGTTCGTCCAGGGGGCGACGACGATCAGGCGGCGCAGCCCGTCATCATGCGCACGTCGCAGCAGGTGGGCCGTCACGGCCGTGGTCTTGCCGATGCCGACCGGGCCGTCGCAGGCAACGATCGGGCCATCGGGTCGGGCATCGCAGCAGGCTTCGTAGAAGGCCCCACGGTTCAAGTCGCGCTCGGGGTTTCCGCTTGCTGGCAATCCGGCGACGTAGGCGTCGAGTGCCGCAATACGCTCCGCCCACCGAGGTTCTAATGCGGGCAACGGCTCGTACCCATCGAAGCGCGCCGTGTCCTCGTGGTCGGCGTCCACGAGGCAAGACAGGGCGAGCCTCATGTCTAGGGCGGCAAGTCGCTCCCGCCCGACCGCCGGGATCGGCCCGACCGTCCGCTCGTGCAGGGCGACCATGCGGGCGAGGTCCGCATCGGTACGCCGCCTCAATGCCCTCGCGGCATCGACCCCCTCGGCCGCGGCCTCATGACGTCGCCCGCCGCGCAGGAGCGGCTTGCCGGGCCCGACGAACTGCTCGCTGCGCCCGGGAAGGCCGGGCGCGTGGTGGGACCGGACGAGCCAGGCCGCCGCCTCGTCGCCCGCCCCCATCAGATGGGCTACGCCTGCGTCGACGTGATCCAATTGCAAAGCCGTCCCCCGTCCGGCCGCGAGGGCCGCTTGGTTGCCTTCGTCCAGTTTGCCGAGGTCGTGCGCCGCGGCGGCCGCCTCAACGACGCCGCGGATCGGCGCGACATCGGTCGGCCCGAAGCGAAGCATCGCCTTGGCGTTCTCCGCCGCCCGCTTCACGACGCCGTCGACATGGCGGCGATAGGTTTGCGGCTCGCCCCCCGCCCTCGATGCGGAGTGGGCGAGGAGCGGGCGCTCGTTCATGCGCCGGACCAGTCCTTCTCGCAAAGGTCCTCGAACCGGTCCAGCTTGCCATGGATGTCCTCGGGCAAGGCGTCGGGAATGTCGTACTCGGCCCGCGAGGTCGATGGCCGGTCCGGATCGGCCCGCTTGCTGGGGCGCATGGCGTCGAGGATGCGCCAGTCCGGGCACGACCCGAGCGGGGAGCGGTGCGTCGCGTACCAAGCGTGCAGCACGTCGACGTCGGGGCGCGCGACCGAAGCCGTGGCGCGGTAGACGTAGGGCAGGAGGAACAACATCAGGTCCACGTCCGCCTTCGTGCAGCCAGACTTGCCCGCCACCATCGGGTTCACGAAGAACGGCATGGCATAGATCCCATGAGGGACGAACTGCCAGGCGAGCGGGGCCATGCCGCGGTCCTTGTCTCCCTCGACGCCCGCCTTGTTGGTCAGCGTGCCGCGCTCGATCTCGATGGGGGCGACCGAGATGCCGGGGCCGACCTGAACCGCACCGGTGGAGATGAAATGGCTGCGGTCGGTCTTGTTCTTCTTGTCGGCTTTCTTGGTTTCCTCCGAGAGGGCCTCGAGGAACGTGTTCCCAAAGAGACGCGCGTCCCAATAGGCTTTGACGAACTCGTCGCGCGCCATTTTTCCGATCTCTTCGCGTCGCCGGCCCCGGCTCTCGAGGATGCCGTAGCGGCGCGCGGCATCGTCGAGCTTGAGGGCATCCCGCGCTGTTTGCATGGCCGGTCCGTCGCCGTCGGCCACGAGGTCCCGAAGCTTGCGTTTGACCGAGACGGGCGAGATGAGCCCCTTCTGATCCGCCCCGATGGTGCGCGGGGCACCTTCGAGGTCGGGGTCGCCGTTGGGGTTCGACCCCACGACCTCGATGATCAGCAGCCCCGTGCCCCGGTTGAAGTCCGGCTTCGGCTTCATGCGTCGTCCCCTTCCTCATTCTGCCCCGTCGCCTCCGGCGCACCCTTCGCCTTCGGCTCGTAAGGACCAGCGAGGTATCCCAAGATCATCTCGGCTCGCGCCACGTCGTCTGGAATCTCGGCGAGCCGTTCGCGGTCGATCGTGCGACACAGCCGTTCGATGTGACGGATGCCCCAGTAGGCGTCGCGCAGAAGCGCCTCCCGCCGCGGGAGGTTATCGTCCTTACCGACCGGTGCAGGCGCGGGTCGGCGGCGCGCCCACGCCTCGTAGGGCTTGATCCTGCGCCCCATGAGGTCCAACCCTTTGACAGGGCTGCGCTGCGCGACGCCCAGGATCTCGTTTCCAAGCAGCGTCGGCGGCATCGCACCCTTGCGCACGTCCGCGCAGTAGCCCGCGTGCACCGCGTCCGCGGCGGCGAAGAGTTGCCCCAGGCGGTAGGCGTTCTCCGTCATGTAGTCCTCCTTGTCGCGCCCCAGCCGCTTGAGCAGCAGGCCGAATGCGCCCACCGCGCGCAGGGCGGCCACGTTGTCCGCGCCGGACGCTCCGCCGCGGCGGAGGATGTGGGCCGTCTCGATCAGCAGGCCGCCCTGCCGCCGCAGGATCATCGACAACGCTCCGGCGGCGATGCGCGGGCCGCTCTCGTCTCCCAGGAACAGCGCCAGCGCGTCCTGCGGTCGCAGGCCGGGGGCGGGCCTCGCAGCGCGCTCGGTGCCGCCGCGGATGAACGTCGCCCGCGTGACGGCCGGCAGCTGCAGCGGTGCGAGGCGGTAGGGGTGGTGCGTGCGCTCTCCCCGATCCTTTGTCCTTACCTTGAGCCGCATCGGCGGCGCGTTCCGCTGCGCCTCGATCCAACGCTGAGCGGCGTGGCGCAGCGCGTCCGCCGACAGGCGGCGGCTCAGCACCGCCTTCACGTTCCCGGGGTCGATCTTGCGCAGCAGCAGCAGCGTCGCCTGCGGCTCCTCGCCCGGGGGGAGGTCGGCGAGCTTCGCCTCGAGAGCCTTCACGACCTGCTCGACGACCGATGAACCTTCCTCCGCCGCGTCGCCGCTCGCCGCGCCGCCAGCGAGCGCGTCCGCGAGGGCGATCCTCGCATCCACCTCGACGGCGGCGATCAGTAGGTCGCTCTCCTTGGCCCGCTCGGATGGGACGGAGCGCCACGAGGCCCCTTCGCGGCCGGCCTCGGTCAGCTCCTCGATCGTGCCGGCCAGAAGCGGCGGAAGCTCCGCACGGATCGGGTAGGTCCCCCTGTTGCCGTAACGCAGGGCCGCGCGCGTGGCATCGACGTTGCGGGCGTAGATGTAAGCACCACCCACCACGCGAAGCGTCGGCTTCGGGAAGGGCCCCTCGTGCAGCGGCGCCCTCTCGCCGGTGAGGCCGCAGATGCCCGACGCGGCGCCGGTCGTCGATGCGGCCAGGGCGGCGGCGACGCTTGGGGCGTGGACGCTGCGGCCGTCCGTGACATCGGTCGTCGACTGGCCGCGTCGCCCCCCGCCGAAGCCGGGGGCGACGTCGAAGTAGAAGGTGGCCCCTTCGACCGCCTTCGCCTTCCTCTGGCCAACCAGGGCGGCGGTCGCGAGGGCGAGGCCATCGCTTCCAAGCAGGCCCTTTGCCTCATGGTGCAGGATCGCCTCCGCAAGGCGTCGCAGGAAATCCGGGTCGCGCATCGCCACGATGCCTCGCCGCAGCACTTCGGGGACGCAGGAGGAGGCGGGGTCGATCTCCGCAATTGCCTCGCATCGAGCCTCGCAGCGCTCAACTAGCTTTGTCGAAAAGGGTTCGGGCCAATCATTCGTACCCCGAACCGCGGCTGCAAGCTCTCTACGACGATCGCCGGGCTCGAGCGGTTCGTCCTCAAAGAGCTCGTGCAGCCCCGAGCCACGTTCCACGCCAAGCAACGGCACCTTCATCTGCACGAAGGGGAAGCGGTTGTGGTTGCCGTCGCCGAAGGTCCATAGCTGGGCCATCCGATCCGACGGAAGAACTTCCAGCGCAACGATCCCGCCCGCCTCGTCGAGCCGAACCTGTATCGCCGTCGTCCGGCCGGGCGCCTGGACCTGCGGATGGCGAATGGCCGGCGCGATACCCATCCGGCGCGCACCGGCCTGGAGGAGCAGGAGGTCGTTTAGCATGGTGTCACGATCATCACTACGAGATGATTTCGATCCACGTTCTTACAGAAGAACGATAAGCAGGATCGCAGAGCTTTCTCCGACGCGCAACTACAAGATGGAACTGTATGAGTTCGAGGTCCGTTTGCAGGATGCGGCGTAGCTCAACTTATAGAGCGTCCTGACATCTGCGGGGAGGTTGTGGGTCCGAGTCCCACCGTCGCCCCATCATGCTCCGTACTCCAGCACGCCCTTGTCCAAGTTGAGCTCCTGACTGAAGCGCGACCGCAGCCGCCCATCCGTCTGCGCGTCCCACATCCCATCCAGCATTGAGGGGATCTCCAGGCTGACCTCTTCGTCCACGACCCATCCCTCGCGCAGGGGTCCCCAATAGGTACATGTGAACTCCTTCCAGCCGAGCGACGGCGCCCGAAGGCATTGCCCCTTCGCCAGGCGCCGCGTGAACATCTCGTGCAACTGGTGCCGAGGGTTGACGCCACGCCGCAGCTCGCCGCGTACCTGGCCGTGCAGCCGGTAGCAGACGTCCACGACGACCGATGCGTGAAGCTGGAGGTTATTGTCCCTGGTAAGCTGGTCTGACTTCCGGAGTGGCCCACCGTAGTTGCTGACATACGTCTCGAAGCGGATCGCGCCGCCCGCGGCCCCGGCGCGGCGGCAGACCTCGACGCGGGTCGGCTCGATCCACGCCCCGGCGCGATTGTAGGAGACGATCGCCTCAAATATTCCCTTCGCGGCGGACTTGGTCGGGACCGGATAGCTCGTTGGCGCGCCGCCGGTATCGGGCCGTGCGAAGAGCGCGATCGGCCCGGCAACCTCCATGACTATGTTATATGGTTCCATTAAGTCGTGCCTTCGCTATCGTAGGCGACATCAGATCGTGTCCCAGAGGAAGGCGCAACCGCCTATAATTCCTCCCAATCCTCCACCCTGAGCCCTGCCACGCGGTCGAACTCCCGGCGGTTGCGGGTGACGACGGTGAGCCCCCGGGCGCGGGCCTGCCCGGCGATGAGGAGGTCGTAGGCGCCGATTGGAGTGCCCTGCCGGGCGAGCTGGGCGCGGATATGGCCGGCCTCCGCGGCGTCGGCGTCGGTCAGCGGCACGCGCTCGAAGCGCAGCGCGTCGACTCGGGCGAGGTTGGCGTCGGGGCGGGCCGATTTAGCCGCTCCGTAGACCAGCTCGTGGAGGACGACGACGGATAAGCCGAAGTCGGTCGGGGCATGGGCGCGCAGACGCGAGACGACCCCACCGTTCCCCCGCAGGAGCGCAATCACGGCGTTCGTGTCGAGCAGGAAGCGCAACCGGGGCGCGGGTCAGTCGAAGGCGGCAGCGAGGTCGCCGCGGTCCTGCGGGTCCCGACGCTCCGTGGCGGCCGTAGAGAAGTCCTCGTCCACGGGGCCGGTGACGGCATCGAGCCAATCCCAGCCCGTCTCCAGGGGCTCCAGGATCACGCGGTCGCCCTCACGGCGGATGCGGACCTCCGACCCCTCGAAGCGGAACGCCTTGGGCAGTCGCACGGCCTGGCTGCGGCCGGACCAGAAGACCTTGGCAGTGTTCGGCTGGGTGGACATGACGGGGCGGCTCACGCAGGAGGAAATATACCAACGCTATATGCCGCTCGTAGCGGGGAGACAAGGAGCGCGCGCCGACCAGTGACTCGCCTGCGCCCCCTCGATCTCCGCACCTGCCAAAGGTGCCTCAATATGGTCCTGAGATCCCCATCCCAACGGTCTCCGGTCACCAAGGGGGGCCCGGCGTCCCGCCGAGGAAGCGCTCGGCAGCCTCTGAGAGGTGCACCTGCCGAAGAGGCCGATCGTCCGTCCGTCGTCGCCGACCGAGCCATGAAGACAGCTCCATCGTCCACGATCGGGCAGCTCGACCTCGTCAGGTCCGCACAATCCGAATCCTGCCGGGAGGACGGGCGCACGGCTCGGAGAACGCTCTTGCAGCGGAGACAGAGACTTTCGGAACCGTCACCGATCGGGGCGTGCATGCCCCTCGCCTCTCTTTGTCATCGCAGCATCGCGCACCCGCATGATCGTCTGCCGGGAGGTGCCATGGGCGCGCGCAAGCGCCGCCACACTCTCGCCCGCCGCCAGACCCTCCATGACCGCCGCCCGGGCCACCGCGGACAGCGAGTGCGGCCTGCCGATCCGCTTGCCCTCGGCCCGCGCCCGGGCGAGCCCGGACTGCGTGCGCTCGACCAGCAGGTCGCGCTCGAACTGGGCCACCGCGTTGATGACGCCCATGGTCATGCGCCCCGCCGAGGACGTCAGGTCGACGCCGCCCAGGGCCAGGCAATGCACCCGGACCCCCATCCCTTCGAGGCGGGCCACGGTGGCGGCCACGTCCATCGCGTCCCGCCCCAGCCGGTCGAGCCGGGTCACGACCAGAACGTCGCCCGCCTCCAGCCGGTCCAACAGCCGGCCGAACTCCCGCCGGCGCGCGATGGCCTCCGAGCCCGACACCGTCTCGGCCACAACCCGATGCGGCTCGACCGCGAACCCGGCGGCGGCGATCTCGTGGGTCTGGTTCTCGACGGTCTGTCCCACGGTGCTGACACGGACATAGGCGAAGGTGCGGGGCATGGGGCGATCCGACGCTGCGATCCGTCCGGAACGGATGTCCGGATCATCACCGCCGTCCGTTATCTCGTCAAGCTACCTTGCGGACGTACGCTCGAGGGGGTGTCCGCAACCCTTCGATTGCGGACAGCTCACTTAGCGATGGATTCGAAGAAGCAGCGTTACAGACAGCACCTCGACCGCGTCATGGACAGCCTATCGGCAGAATTTGAGCACAATCCCTCTGGGCAGATACGGGGAGCTGCGAGTCACAGCACCATCCTAGAAGGGTATAGAACTCCCTAACCTGTCACCCCACGGCATCCATTTCCTGACCGCTTCGAAAATACCCTTCTGACAGCCGGGCGACCGCATACCTTCCTCTCCGAGTTGCCCATGTCTCAATGTCGCCACTTCAGAAGCCTCCACAGGAAGTTCATGCAGCCAACCTTGCCGGCTAGCAACAAGTATCGCCTGATAGATCGTGGCTACTCCAAGTTTGCGACATATTGCCTGCCGTAACTGATCGTACCGCCGCTCTTCCTGAATCTCCTTCAGGGTTCGGCAATCTGATATGTTAATGAGTTGTTTCAGAAGCCGAAGCTCATCATCTGACAATCGTGGGTTCTTCGCCTCGAATGTCGCCGCATGGCTAATAAAAGAATGACACACGGCTCTTCCGAACGCATGAAGATCCCAAAAGTTCTCTTCGAATGATTGGGCAACATCAGCATGTGCCCTGTCACCCATCATATTTAGGCCGACCTTCATTCCTCCGCCGAAGTTGTACACAAGGCAGTACCCTTCTTGGCCAATCCCGTATTTTACAGCGTCGACCCAGAAGTCAGCTACCATGGGACAATTTCTAGGTAGTGACGAGAATAAGAACGCCTCCTCGCATGCATATGCATGAAGGAACGTAGGATCGACGTACTGGTAGTTCTTTCGAATATATCTATCGATCCATTCTTGTGGAAGAGAAGTGCAGATTCTTTTCGAGAAGCTTACTGCACGACCAGGATGAATGAGAAACACTGTTGCATAGTCGAGACCAAAAGCTTTTGCCGATGCCCCAATCAGATGAGCTAAATCCATGAGGTCAGAGCTCTCTGTGACCGCCTCTTCCATGTCCTGAAAAGCCGGTTCGCGATACTCGTAATTGGGAAGAGCTTCGACGATGCTGCAAAGCCGCAGAACATCTTTCTTCACACCGCCAGGAATTAGATCACCGCACTTTGCGAGATATCTATGAAGATCATTGGTCCAAAGACTGACGGCCACTTCAGTAACCCTATTTAGTAGAGATATTGCTTCTCGAGGTAAGTATAAGAGAGCGATTGTGAATTATAAATGAACAGGTCTTACATCTGAAGCATATGCTCCAAGGATACGTGTCAAATTATATGGTTCTTTCGACCAGGCCTGAATACGGATCCTATCGCGGGGGTCTTGTTGTACAAAGTCCGCTCGGGATTCATGTCGGGCGTGCAGCGACATAATCTAGCGGGATTTCCAAGCCCGTGCCCACCCGCTACGTTACCCTGGGCTGATCGACGTACAATGCCGCGCTGCACGAGCTTAGGTCGCTGATGGTCTGGTTTGACCCGAGCATGGCCTAGCACGCGACACCATAGGGCAAGCGCGGGCGTCAGCAGACCTTCTCGGACGCCGCGATCCAAGCGCGCCTGACGATCATGGGTGAGAGGCGTCCGAGGAACGGGCCGATCGGCCGTTCCAGCCCTGAGCCCCGGCGCCCCGGGCCGCAACGAGGCCCTACGCACCATCAAGCGCTTCGGCCGAAAGTTCTGACACCGCTAAAGCGGCTGCCACCGCAGAGGCCGCGCCTAGACAGAGATGAACTGCATGAAGCTTCTCGTCCAGAGGTTCATATCTTGCGACTTCGACCATCAGACCGCCGAGCCCCAGGCCCGCATCGCCATCCTTAATCATTTCGTCGCTTTCGGCATCCCTGTCATCCAGCCCGTCGGCTAACCGTCAGGGAGCATCGGGAAGCCCTGCAGTCACGGGATTTGCGCAATAGAGTTCGCGAGACCTAATCGTCCTGAAACTTGCATAGGCATCTTTGCGATCCTGCTGCTGAGGATAATCGCGCGTCGCCGATTACCGGCACGGCTGAATCTCCAGGGTGCTCCGGATCATTGGCCGAGTAAACTTCGATGTTTGGCAGTTGATAGTCTACACTGTCTGTAGTGATGTCAGCTGTGAATGGCATTATTACTCTGGTTCCATCTTTAAAGCGAAGATGTACCTCGTCCCATTGGACTTTGCAGCAGTCCACTTCGTCCCAAATTCGGCCTTCCGGCAGATCAAGAGACATGGATGTTGAACACGAATAGGTTGCTACAATCACGACCCTCCGAACGGGGGTAGGGACGGACCGCGTACGTGCGCGGAAAATTGCACTATGCTGCGTATGCATACCGGGTAATCTCTCGTCAAGACTTGGAACAGTTCCTTCCTTATAAACAAAGTTAGTATACAAAACGTTTTTGGATACGAAGGAACTTTCGGAGAACATGAGGGTGCCCCTTCATACGTTCTGACCTGCCCCCCGGTGGGTCCCTCACCGTGATGTAGAGTCTGCCCCAACGACGAAGGAGCAGACGCGATGAGGAAGAGCCGCTTCAGCGAGGCGCAGATTATCGAGATGGTGAAGGAGCAAGAAGCCGGGATGGCGACGGCGGAGGTCTGTCGCAAGCACGGCCTCAGCCCGGCCACGTTCTACAAGCTGAAGGCGAAGTATGGCGGCATGGACGTGTCCGACGTCCGTCGGCTGAAGGCGCTGGAAGACGAGAACGCCAAGCTGAAGCGCCTCCTGGCCGATGCGATGCTCGACAACGTCGTGCTGAAGGATTTGCTGGGAAACCCCTGACGACGCCGATGGAGCGGCGGGGCGCGGCGCTCCGGGCGATGCGAGACTACGAGATCTCGCAGCGCCGGGCGTGCCGGCTTGTCGGCGTCGATCCAAAGACCGTCCGGCGCGATCGCCCGCCGGACCACGACGACATCCGCGCGGCGATGCGCGAGATCGCCAGCAAGCGCCGCCGGTTCGGCTATCGCCGGATCGGCGTGATGCTCGAGCGCAAGGGCATGAAGATGAATGCGAAGAAGCTTCACCGCTTGTATCGCGAGGAGGGCCTGTCGGTGCGCCGGCGCCGTGGCCGCAAGCGCGCCCGAGGCACCCGCACGCCGATGCCGGCGGCCGCCAGGCCAAACATGCGCTGGTCGATGGACTTCCTGTCGGACACGTTCGGCGCGTCGCGGCGGTTCCGCATTCTCGCGGTCAATAACGACTGCTGCCGGGAGAACCTGTGCTTGGTCGCCGACACCAGCATCTCCGGCGCCCGCGTGGCGCGCGAGCTGGACGCGCTGGTGCGGCTCTATGGCAAGCCGGCGGCCATCGTGTCGGACAACGGGACCGAGTTCACCAGCCGCGCGATCCTGAAATGGGCCGACGAGAACGACGTCGCCTGGCACTACATCGATCCCGGCAAGCCGCAGCAAAACGGCTTCCCCAAGAGCTTCAACGGCAGCCTGCGCGACGACTGCCTCAACGAGGAACTGTTCGACAGCCTGCACGACGCGCGCCGGAAGCTGGCCCGCTGGCGGTACGACTACAACCACGTCCGCCCCCACTCGGCGCTCGGAAACCTGCCGCCGGCGCAAGCGCGCCGAGCGCTTGAGCTTGTCGAGGGCTCCGCGCCCGGTGCGCTTGCGCCTCAGCAATCGGATGAGTACCCCGAAATCACCCGCAGACTCTCGTCATGAACGAGGGACCGACGGGGGGCAGGTCAGGAAGTCCGCAGGCTCGAGGAGCGTGTGCGCCAGTTCGAGGGGATGTTCGGGCGCAAGACCGTGGAGGCAGAGCCCCTCTGTGGGACGCTTGAGTAGGCAAAGCAAAGAATCAGACATGCCTGCCGCCATCTTCTCCCCCATTTACGGAGAATTTACTGCTCCGTCCGACCTCAGGTCGAACAAAGACGATCGGAGCAACCATGAGGACCGATATGGGTACGATCATTGATGCAGGCCGAACCCTCGCATGCGGCGAGGGCATGCAGGGACCGTTCGAGGTCGACTGGACGCCCGTCATCGAAGAGCTCGACAGGCAGGCCCGTTTATTACTTTCCAAGCTCGACAATTCGCCCTTCCCACCTCAATCCTCATCTTCGCCTCTACGCGTGTCGGCGGATCGTGAGGCGGCCTATGAGGAACTCGCTGACATCTTCACAGCCTACGAGGATGTGGCGGGCGAACCGCACCCTCTGATTTCGTCAATCAGTTCGTACGAACAGAGTTAGATTGTTAGCGGTCTCCTGTAGCTCTCTTGCGTCCCACTGCCGGCAAAGCTTCAGCAAGAGTAACTCGGCTGTTCAGTCGATCTTCCGACTTCGCTGCGCGACGTCTCTGTGGTCATCCCCGTGGCTTAACCCATGGGCACCACTCTCCTCCGGGTCAGGCCCGCTAAAGTGATGGTGGAGCATCGGAGGTTGCCAGAAAGGTTCATGCGAGTTCTCAAGCGTGGACAACGGCCCGTTCACCTGAGCTGAGCCATATCCTGTGCTTGATCGACTGGATCGGGACCAGGCCTCAGTTCGTACTGGCGGATCGGCTCAACGCGGAGGGCGTGCCGATGTCCTCCGGCCGGGGGAGCTGGCAAGCAACGACCGTTAAACGTCCTTGGGGATAGGCTGGCGGGAATGAAGGAGGCGGCCGATGCTTGAACCGACGACACATGTAAAGCTCTGCACCTGCGAGCCGGAACGGATTGACCCAAGCCGCTGCTGGCGGCTCTACCGCGACGGAATGCAAGTCCAAGCCGTGGGGGGTTTCATCCCGGCGCTTGAACGCCCGCCCCTGCCGGAGCTGCTGCGCGGGAAGATCGCGTCGGACCTGAACGGCCGCGAGTGCTTCGACTTCTCGTATGAACCGACCGCCGGCGATGTTCTGGAGATCTCATTGGCAATGCATCTCTTCCAGTTCTGGTTCACCGGCGACTGCTGGCTGGACGCGGACACAGGTGGGTTCTTTCCGGGCGAGCCGACCGAGATCAGTGGCAACGTCTTCGCTGCCTAATCTCTCGCCTGGTAGTCTCTATATCGAGGTGGATTGCCCCTGACCTGAGCCCCGACTTTCCTCCGGCTGTGGGGAGAGTCCTGGGGGTGATGTT
>CAZWWR010000020.1:5932-27984 GCA_964637265.1 uncultured Jannaschia sp. | reverse complement strand
GGCGGCGGAAGGTCAGCATCTCGCCGAACACGCTGGCCGTCTCGGCGAGCGTCAGAGGGGTATGGGACAGCATCTCCCCCTGGCCCGCGGCGAGTACCTGATGGACCCCGTGGCCGAGCTCGTGCGCGAGGGTCATCACATCGCGCGGCTTCCCGAGATAGTTGAGCATCACGTAGGGATGCACGCTCGTCACGGTCGGGTGGGCGAACGCGCCGGGCGCCTTGCCCGGCTTCACCGCGGCGTCGATCCAGCCCCGATCGAAGAACGGCTCGGCGATCTCCGAGAGGCGGGGGTCGAAGGCGCGGTACGCCTCCATCACAGTGCCGCGGGCCTCGTCCCAGCCGATGGTCCGGGTCTGCTCCATGGGGAGAGGGGCGTTTCGGTCCCAGATCTGGAGCTTCTCGAGGCCGAGCCAGCGCGCCTTCAGCCGGTAGTACCGGTGACTCAGGCGCGGGTACGAGGCGACCACCGCGTCGCGGAGCGCCTCGACCACCTCGGGCTCGACGTGGTTCGACAGATGGCGCGCAGCCTGGGGAGTCGGCAGACCGCGCCAGCGATCCACGATCTCCTTCTCCTTGGCGAGCGTGTTGTGGATGCGGGCGAAGGTGCGGACGTTCTCGCCGAGCACGCGGGCGATCTCGCGCGCGGCGGCCTCCCGCACCGGGCGGTCGGGCTCCGTCAGGAGGTTGGCGACGCCCTCCATGTTGTAGCTCGCCCCCTCCACCTCGAAGGCGAGCCCGGCCACCGTCTCGTCGAAGAGCTTGTTCCATGCGCTGGCGCCGACGACCGAGGTGTCGTGCAGGAACCGCTCCAGTTCGGCGCTGAGCTGGTAGGGCTTCATCGCGCGCATCCGGTCGAGCGCGGGCCGGTATCGCGCGAGCCCCTCGGACCCGGCGTAGAGCGCCTCGAGGTGGTCGTCCTCCAGCGCGTTGAACTCGAGCGTGAAGAAGACGAGGCAGGCGGAGGCGGCGGTGATCCGATCCTGCATGTCGGACATGAACTTGGCGCGAGCGCCGTTCGTCGTCTCCTGGTAGTAGCGGAGGCCGGCGAAGGACATGATCCGCCCGGCGACCTCGTCCATCTTTTCGGAGCGCTCGACGGCCCGGAGCATTCCGGGACCGTCGAGCTTGGCGAGATTGCCCTCGTAGTCGGAGGCGTAGCTGCGCGCCTCGGCCTCGAACCAGTCGAGGTCGGACGCCAGTTCCGGCGCCTCCGGGGTCAGGTAGAGGTCCGACAGATCCCATACCGGCAGATTGCCGAGATCCGCCCCGCCGGTGGCGTCGGCGGCGTCGAAGAGGCGTGACATCAACTCCGTTTCTCCTCTGGGGGCCTCTACCCTCGAACACGAGGGTGGGGGCCGAATCTTGTGGAAAGGTAAACGCCCTAGTCGACCGCGACGCGCGCGTCGCCCGCCTGCATCTCGCCTCCGGCACGGTCGAAGCGCAAGTAGGCGAGGGCGCGGTCGCCAGAGCGGGTGTGCAGGGTGCCGACGGGGCGTCCGTCCGAGGTGATCGCGTCTCCCGGCGCGGCCGGACCCTCCAGCCGCACGCGGGCGAGCCCCTTCCGGAGCTCGGCCTTGTGCTTCATCCGCGCGGTGACCTCCTGCCCGACGTAGCAGCCCTTGCGGAAGTCCACCCCGTTCAGCCGCTCAAAGCCCATCTCGAGGATGTAGCTCTCGTTCGGGATCAGCTCGACGCCGCTCTCCGGAACCACGTGCTCGACGCGGAGCGCGTCGCGGTCCGCGTCGTCCCCCTCCTCGGCGCCGTAGAGTCTCCAGCCCAGCGCCGGATGGCGCGGGTCGGGCAGGGCGCCTTCGGGGGCGGTGCCCGTGCCGGTGCGCACCGCGAGATCGGTGGCCTCGATGCCGACCTTCGAGCGCAGCCGGTACATCCCGAGGCGCTGCGCCAGCGCCGGCGCCAGCGAGGCGGCGACGTCGATGAGGATGCGATCCTCCTCGCGGAGCGTGAGGAAGTCGGCCAGGTACTTGCCTTGGGGATTCAGGAGCGCGGCGTAGCCCAGCCCCTCCTCCGGCACGTCCCGGGTGAGGAGGCCGTGGAGGAACTTCTCCCGGTCGGGGCCGGTGATGGCGAGGACGGTCCGCGTCATGCCACCCACCTATGCCCCCGCCGCCGCGCCGCCAAGTGCCACGGCCCGGAACTCGGCGCGGAGAGCGGGTGCGGCCATCCGCGTTGACGCCCCTCCGGGGCGCGGCTACCTCGGCCAGAGCAGCAGGAGCGTCCGCCCATGTTCGCGCAAGGCCACCATACCCTCGCCATTCCCGGCCCCTCGATGATCCCCGAGCGGGTGCTTCAGGCGATGCACCGGCCGGCGCCCAACATCTACACGGGCGAGCTCGTGGAGATCACCCGCTCGATCATCCCGGACCTCAAGCGGGTCGCCCGCACCGAGGGCGAGGTGGCCATGTATATTGGCAATGGCCACGCCGCCTGGGAGGCCGCGCTTGCCAACACGCTGAGCCCCGGCGATGCCGTCCTGATCCCCGCATCGGCGCAGTTCTCGCGCTCCTGGGCCGCGATGGCGGAGCCGCTGGGGCTCGAGGTCCGGATGCTCGAGACCGATCCGCGCGCGCCGATCGACCCGGCCGCCGTCGGGCAGGCCCTGCGCGAGGACGCCGAAGGCCGCATCAGCGCCGTTCTCGCCGTCCATGTCGATACCGCCACGAGCGCACTGTCCGACGTCGCCGCGATCCGGCGGGAGATGGACGCGGCCGGGCATCCGGCGCTCCTCATGGCTGACTGCATCGCCTCGATGGCCTGCGACAGGTTCGAGATGGACGCATGGGGGGTCGATGTGGCGATCACCGGGTGCCAGAAGGGCCTGATGGTTCCGCCGGGCATGGCGTTCGTCTTCTTCAACGAGCGCGCCGAGCGGGCGCGCGAGGGGGCGGGTTGCGTCACCGCCTACTGGGACTGGAACCCCCGTGCCCGGCCCGACCTGTTCTACCGGCACTTCAACGGCACGGCGCCGACGCACCATCTCTACGGGCTTCGTACCGCGCTCGACATGCTGGTCCACGAGGAGGGCGTCGAGGCGGCCTGGGCCCGGCACGAGGCGCTGGCCAGCGCGATCTGGGCCGCGTGCGAGGCCTGGGAGGCGCCCGGCGGGCTGAAGCTCAACATGCGCGACCGGGCGGAGCGAAGCCGCGCCGTGACCAGCCTGCGCCTTCCCGGCCGGGGCACGGAGCTGCGGGACTGGCTCGAGCGGAACATGGGGCTGACGCTCGGGATCGGGCTCGGCATGGCGCCCTCCGACGATCCGGCATGGCACGGTTTCTTTCGGATCGGACACATGGGGCACGTGAGCGGCCAGCAGGTGATGGGCACGCTCGGGGCGATCGAAGCGGGCCTCGTTGCACTGGACGTGCCGTACGGGAAGGGCGCGCTGCCGGCGGCCGCCCGGACGCTGGCGGAGGCGGCGGGGCGCGACGTCGCCGCGCAGGCCGCGGAGTAAGGTCGGGGCAGAGCCGTCAGGCCCGCGGCGCGTCCGGATCCGGGAGGCGCAGCTCGACGGTGCTCTCGCCGTCGAGCAGGCGGAGTGCGCCGGGCACCACCGCGAGGACGCGCCGTCCGCCGAGCCAGTCGCCCGGCCCGACCGGCTCGATGCGTCCCGAGCGCCGGACGAGGGCACGCATCTCCCCCTCCGTCCCGTAGGTGCCGATCAGCGTGAGATCCCCCATCTGCGCCCACCGGGTGGCCGCATCGGCCGTCATCCGGTTGGTCGCCTCGCGGGCGCCGGTTTCCGCGCCTCCCGCCGCCTCGACCGGATCGGGCGTAGCCTTCAGTTCCGCCATCACTCGTTCCCCACAGCAGACAACGGCGCCACATGGCCGAGGCCGCACGTCGAAGACAGGGGGGAGGCCGGGCGCCGGCGGAGGTTCGCCGATGATCCGGGGAATCGCCCCCGGCGCTACTCCGCGGCCTTCAGGCGGAAGCCCCGCTCGAGCTGATCGGCCGGTTCGACCGGGTACTCGCCGGAGAAGCAGGCGTCGCAGTACTGCGGCGCGTCCGGGTCGCGGCCCTGCGCCTCGCCCACCGCGCGGTAGAGTCCGTCAAGCGAGATGAAGCGGAGCGAATCGACGCCGAGGTGGCCGCGCATCTCCTCCTCCGACATCGTCGCCGCCAAGAGCTTCTCGCGCTGCGGGGTGTCGACGCCGTAGAAGCACGGCCAGGCCGTGGGCGGGGACGCGATGCGGAAATGCACCTCCGCCGCGCCGGCATCCAGGATCATCTCCTTGATCTTGCGGCTCGTCGTCCCCCGCACCACGGAGTCGTCCACCAGCACCACCCGCTTCCCCGCCACCAGCGCGCGGTTTACGTTGAGCTTCAGCCGCACGCCCATGTTGCGGATCTGCTCGCCCGGCTCGATGAATGTGCGGCCCACGTACTGGTTGCGCACGATCCCCATGCCGTAGGGCACGCCCGATTGCTGGCTGTAGCCGATCGCCGCGGGGGTGCCCGAGTCGGGCACGGGACAGACGAGATCGGCCTCGACCGGCGCCTCGCGCGCCAGCTCCCGTCCGATGGCCTCCCGCGTCTCGTAGACGGAACGCCCGCCCAGGATGCTGTCGGGGCGGGAGAAGTAGACGTGCTCGAAGATGCAGAAGCGGGGACGCTTTGGCTCGAAGGGACGGTGGCTGTGCGCCTCGCCGTCCTCGATCACGACCATCTCGCCCGGCTCGACCTCGCGCACGAACTCCGCCCCGATGATGTCGAGCGCGCAGGTCTCCGAGGCCAGGACCCACCCCTCGCCGACGCGGCCCAGCACGAGGGGGCGCACGCCGAGCGGGTCGCGCACCCCGATCAGCTTGGTCCGGGTCATCGCGATCACCGAGAACGCGCCTTCGACGCGGCGGAGCGCGTCCTTCAGGCGCTCGGCATGGCTGCGCTGCAGGGAGCGGGCCATCAGGTGGATGATGCATTCGCTGTCCGAGGAGGACTGGAAGATCGAGCCCCGCTCGATCAATTCGCGCCGCAGCAGGTCCGCGTTGGTGATGTTGCCGTTATGCGCGATGGCCGCCCCGCCCATCGCGAACTCGCCGAAGAAGGGCTGCACGTCCCGTATCGCCGTCGCGCCCTTGGTGCCGGAGGTGGAGTAGCGGACGTGTCCGATGGCCAGCGGCCCCGGCAGCGTGTCCATCACCGACTGGGAGGTGAAGTTGTCGCGCACGTAGCCGAAGCGGCGGGCGTTGTTGAAGCCCTGGACCGGGTCGTGCGCGACGATCCCGCCCGCCTCCTGACCCCGGTGCTGGAGGGCATGGAGGCCCAGCGCGACGAGGGGCGCGGCCTGCGCCACCCCCACGGCGCCGAACACGCCGCATTCCTCGCGGAGCTTGTCGTCCCCGACTGGGTCGAACGGGTGCATCTGCCGGACGCTTTCCATCTGGCGGGCCTCGCTGGGAGGGGCGGGCGATCGGCGCTGACATAGAGCGGCCCGACGATTCTGTCACGGGGCCGTCTCGGGCCCGCGGCCCCCCCGCCGCAGGATTGCGCGGACGCCGCTCTCCCTGTCAGCGCCCGCCTAGGCGGCGCAGGCGCCAACGAGGGTCTCGTACCGCTCCACGATCCAGCCAGGGGCGTCTGCCGGCATCTGCGACTCGATGCCGTCGCGGGAGCGGACGTAGATCTGGGCGGAGCGGCTGTTCTCGACCTCGGGGATGCCCTCGTTCACGATGACCCGGTCGTAGACGAGGAAGGCCAGCGCCACGAGGAGGACGCCGCGCAGGACCCCGAAGAGGAACCCGAGCCCGCGGTCCACGGGGCCGAGCGCCGAGGACTGCACGACCCCCGAGAGGAGCGGCGTGAAGAGCGAGATGACCACGAGGCTCACCACGGCGACGAGGAGGAACGCCGCGATCACCGACAGCTCGCAGGACGCGCCGACGAAGTCGCCGAGATAGGGGATCTCGCGCACCAGCGGTTCGGCCGCGCCCGCGAAGGTGAACGCCAGGACCGCGGCGGCGATCCAGCCGACGATCGACATCGCCTCCCGGGTCAGGCCGCGCGCATAGGCCAGAAGGGCGGACAGGACGATGATCCCGGCGACCGCGCCGTCAACGATGGTGAAGCCGTCCATAGGGTGTCCCGTCGCCGTCCCGAACTAGCCGGCGCCGAACACCTCACCCACGAGCGCGGAGAGGTCCGGGAGCAGCCTCAGCGACAGGCCCGCGCCGTCGCCCACCTTGCTGCCCTCGGGCGCCATGGCGGCGGTGAAACCAAGTTTGGCCGCCTCCTTCAAGCGCGAATCCGCCTGCGTGACGGGCCTGAGCGCTCCCGACAGCGACAGCTCGCCGAAGACGACCGTTCCGGCCGGGACGGCCGAGTCCTCCCGCGCGGACAGCAGCGCGGCGGCGACCGCGAGGTCGGCCGCCGGCTCGCCGATGCGGATCCCGCCCGCCACGTTGAGGAACACGTCGAGCCCCGCGAAGGAGATGCCGGCCCGCGCCTCGAGCACCGCGAGGATCATCGACAGGCGCCCGCCGTCCCAGCCGACCACGGCTCGGCGTGGCTGGGAGAGCTGCGAGGGGGCGACGAGGGCCTGTATCTCCACGAGGAGCGGACGCGTCCCTTCCATGCCCGCGAAGACGACCGCGCCGGGGGCGGGCCTGTCACGGTCGCCGAGGAACAGGGCCGAGGGGTTCGGCACCTCGGCGAGGCCCGCGCCCGTCATCTCGAAGACGCCGATCTCGTCTGCCGGGCCGAAACGGTTCTTCGTGGCCCGCAGGAGACGGAACTGGTGTCCGCGCTCGCCCTCGAAATACAGCACCGTGTCGACCATGTGCTCGACGACGCGGGGGCCTGCGATCTGCCCCTCCTTCGTCACGTGGCCGACCAGGACGACCGAGGTGCCGAACCGCTTGGCGAAGCCCGTGAGCTCGTGGGCGCAGGCCCGGACCTGCGCCACGGAGCCGGGCGCGCTGTCGACCGTGTCGGCCCACATGGTCTGGATCGAGTCGATCACCGCAAGGTGGGGCTTCTCCGCCTCGAGCGTGGTGAGCACGTCCCGCAGGTTCGTCTCCGCGGCGAGGCGCAGCGGCGCGTCGGAGAGGCCGAGCCTGCGGGCCCGCATCCGCACCTGCGCCGTCGCCTCCTCGCCCGAGACGTAGATCGTCCCGGCACCGCCGCGGGCGTATGAGGCGGCGGCCTGGAGGAGGAGCGTCGATTTCCCGATCCCCGGATCGCCGCCGACCAGCGTGGCCGATGCCGGTACGAGCCCGCCGCCCAGCACCCGATCGAGCTCGCCCAGGCCCGAAAGGCTCCGATCGGGGGGCGCCTCCTCCTGCGAGAGGGCGGTGAGCGCCATCCGCCGGCCCTTCGCCGTCCCGAGGGATTTTCCCGACGGTCCCTGCGAGAGCGGCACTTCCTCCTGAATGGTGTTCCAGGAGCCGCACCCGTCGCAGCGGCCGGACCACTTGCGGTGGACGGCGCCGCAGGAGGTGCAGGCGAACTGGGTCTGCGGCTTGGCCATGTTCCCCATTTAGTCCCTCCGGGGCGCGGAGGGAAGCCGCCGATCGTGTCGGGCCGTAAAGCACCGTCAGGGCGCCCCCGATGCGGCGCCAGCTCCGACCGACCCTTCGCAAGGCCGACTGTTGAAGAGCCGAGTCCCGCCGGCGCGCGTCCCCGCGGGGGGAGCGCGGCGAGCCTCACTCCGCGGGCGTGACCGCCGTGTCGCCCGTGCCCTCGCGCCGGCCCATCGGGACGACGTTGCGGCCCTCGTCCCGGCCCGTCAGGCGCATCGCGTCGGTGATCTCGGCCAGATCCTTCTGGAGCCTTTCGAGCTGCTTCTCCGCGAGGCCTTCGTCCACGCTCACGGCCTGCATCCAGCGCCGCATCTCCTGCACGGTGGCCTGCGCCATCGAGATGCGCTCGCGGTAGTCCTCCACCTCGCGCTGGCGCTGACGGAGGAAGCTGCGGGCCCGCTCGACCTTCTCCGTGGAGTAGATCTCGGCGAGTTCGCGGCTCTCCACGCTCATCTGCGCGGCCAGCACGAGGACGTCGTGCTCAAGTTCGGCGAGGTCGGGGTGGTTGCGCATCCACTCGATCCTCTCGCGCATCGAGTCGAACTCCCGGCTCGTCTGGAAGACGCCGTCCCGATCGGCCCGGTGGACGTAGGCATACGCGCGGGCGACATCCTCCATCCCCACGCGGAAGTCGCGGTTCGTCAGCTCGAGGCGCCGCACACGCGCGTTCGCCGGGAGGAAGCCGGCCAGCACGAGGAGGAGCGCCGTGCCGCCGATCTGGACCCACATCCCGGCCCCTTCGACAGGCACTCCGCCGAAGGCCATCGGAAGCTCGAGCCAGGGGAAGAAGCCGCCGAGGGCCGCCGCGGTGAGTGCGACCGCCGTCAGGCAGGCGGCGGCCAGCAGGAGCGTGCTCAGCTGCTGAAGAGCCTGCGCCGCCAGTGCCGCGTGGCGTCCCGTATCTTGCATGTCAAAACCCTCATCCAATACGCGTGTGGGAAAAACTTGTTATCGTTGGGTCGTTGACTGCTCGGCCCCATAGTCCGGCTCGGCCACGCACAAAAGCAAGCGTTTTCACCCGGTTCCACCAGAAACGTGAACAACCGGTGGAAGAGCCGTGGCAACCTTGCGTCACCCCCGGTAGCGGCGGCGGTACCTTTGGCCCAGCGAGGTCAGGATCTCGTACCCGATCGTCCCCGCCGCCGTGGCGACGGAATCGACCGTACGGTGCGGATTGAGAATCGTGAGCGCGTCCGGGTCGCGGTCGAGATGGCCGATGTCCACGGTGATGAGATCCATCGAGACGCGCCCGACCACCGGGCAGGCGACCGGCCCCGACATCATCTCGACACCCGGGGAGAGCGCGCGCATCAGCCCGTCCGCGTAGCCCCCCGCGACCGTCGCGATCCGGGTCGGTGCGGGGGCCGTCCAGGTCGCGTTGTAGCCCACCGTCTCTCCCGGACGGACGTCGAAGCAGTCGATCACCGGCAGCGCCAGCGAGACCACCGGCTCGGCCTGCGCGAAGGGCAGGCCGCCATAGAGTCCGATGCCGGGGCGCGTGAGGTCGAAGTGGTACTCCGCGCCGAGCAGCGTGCCGCCGGTCGCGGCGAGGCTGCGGGGCACGGCGATCCCGTCGGTCATCTCGCGGAACCGGGCGAGCTGCCGCTCCGACTGGTCGCAGCCGGGATCGTCGGCGGAGGCCAGATGGCTCATCACCAGGCGCGGGCGCGCCCTCAACGCGAGTTCGGCGACCTCGGCCCATGCGTCCATCTTGAGGCCGAGCCTGTTCATCCCGGTGTCGAGCTGCACGCCGAAGGGACGGCTCGGCAGCGCCTCGAGGTGGCGGGTCAGCTGCGCCACCGAACAGACCAGCGGAACGAGGCCCGCCCGCTCGATCGCCGCGGTGTCGGGCGCCATGTGCCCATAGAAGACATGGATCGCCGGTCCGGACTCGGCATCGCCGCCGAGCGCCGCGCGAAGCTCATCGCCCTCCTCGGCGGTCGCGACGAAGAACTCCCGGGCGCCCTCTTTAGCCAGCCGTTGCGCGACCTGCGCGACGCCCAGCCCGTACGCGTTCGCCTTCACCACGGCGCCCGTCCGCGTCCCGGAAGCGGACAGCCGGTCGAGCGATCGCCAGTTGGCGGCCACGGCCTCCGTGTCGATGAAGAGCTCCCCGGTCGCCATGATCGCGTCATGCGGCGCGGTGGCGCTTGCCGTCAAGGCACGGCGACGGCCAGCCACAGGGGGAGGGTGACGCAGGCGAGGAGGGTGCTCTGCGCGACCACCGACGCCGCGGCCGTCCGATCGGCGCCGAAGCCGGCGGCGAGGATGTGCGACGCGGTGGCGGTCGGCAGGGCCGCATAGGCCACCGCGAGCGTGGCCTGCGCCGGGGAGAGCAGCGGAGACGCCAGCACCGCCGCGGCCGGCAATGCGAGGAGCTTGACGGCCACGATCCCTCCGGTGAAGCGAGTGAGCCGCAGCGGAGCGCGCCAGTCGATCGTCGCGCCGACGGACAGGAGCGCGAGCGGGATGGCGGCTTCGCCCATCCGCTGCAGGGCCGCGTGCGGGATCTCGGGAAGGTGCAGGCCCGAGAGGCCCACCGCCACGCCCGCGAGCGCGGCGAGCAGGAGCGGGTTCAGCGCCACCGCCCGGATGCCGGCCCTCAGGCCCCGCCCCCGCGACAACGCCGCCACGGCGAACGCGTTCGACAGGGGCACGGCGAGGCCGACCGCCACCGGCATGAGCGCCCCGGCCTGCGCGGGAAGCGCCGAGGCAGCGGCGAGCGCGAGCGCCGTGTTCGTCCGCCAAGCAGTCTGCCACGCGGCGGCGAAATCGACCTCGCTGCGCGGCCCCCAGCGGCGCAGCGGCCATGCGAGGCCGGCCCCGAGCACGATGAGGGACCAGACGATGAGCCCCGTGCTCGCGATCTCCGCCGGAGGGATCGGTCGCGCCGCGGCCGAGACGAAGAGGAGCGACGGAAAGAGCAGCAGGTAGTTCAGCGCGTCGATCTTCGGCCAGGCATCGCGTCCGAGCCATCGCCCTGCGAGCCCGCCGATGCCGATCAGCGCGAGGTCCGGCAGCAGCGCCAGCGCGACGCTCATGGCTATCCTGCCCCCGCGATTCCGATCACCGCACGGATCGCCCTGTCCGCGCCATTGCAGCTCGCCGGAGGGAGCGGAAGCTCACGGGTCCGACGCCTCCGCAGCAGCTCGGAGGTTGGCGATGTCGGAGGTGTCGCCGGTCCTGACCTTGGTGCGTCGTCCCCTCGGCCCGGCCCGATCCATCCTCGCTCCCGACGCTCGGGAATGGTCCGGAATGTGGGCGTGATAGCTCCGAATGGTGAGAGGGGACTTCGCGGCGAAACCGAGTCGACGGGCATTCCGCTCGCCATGGCAGAAATGCCCGAGGCGTAGAGCCGGCTCAGCCGCCAGGGAATCTCCGACCATCCGGCAGAAGAGGGCGCGAACCCTTGTCCGCTCACCCGAGGTTCTGACGGGTCTACCCTGACGCAGCTCGGGCAGCGTCAGCGTTCCTCGCCCTGCTGCCACGGCTTCACGAGGTTGCCGAACCGCGTGAAACGTCCCTCGAAGCTCAGCTCCACGGTACCGATGGGCCCGTGCCTCTGCTTTCCGATTACGACCTCCGCCTTGCCGGCCACAGCATCCATCGCCGCCTGCCATTCGGCCACCTTCTCGAGCTGGTGGTCGCCCGGCTTCTCACGCTCCTTGTAGTACTCCTCGCGGAAGACGAACATGACGACGTCCGCATCCTGTTCGATCGAGCCGGACTCCCGCAGGTCGCTCAGCTGCGGCCGCTTGTCCTCCCGGGACTCGACCTGACGGGAGAGCTGGGACAGGGCGAGCACGGGGATGTCGAGCTCCTTCGCGATCGCCTTCAGGCCCTGCGTGATCTCGGACACCTCGTTCACCCGGCTGTCCTTCGTGGTGGCCGGCCGCACGAGCTGCAGGTAGTCGACCACCAGCACGTCAAGCCCGCTGGTGCGCTTAAGCCGACGGGCGCGCGCGGCGAGCTGGCTGATCGGCAGGGCGGGGGTGTCGTCGATGTAGAGCGGGCACCGCTCGAGCGCCTTGGCCGCCTCCACGAAGCGGCGGAACTCGCCCTCGGTCATGTCGCCACGCCGGATCTGCTCGGAGGGCACCTCGGCCGCCTCCGAAAGGATCCGCGCGGCAAGCTGCTCGGCCGACATCTCAAGGGAGAAGAACCCGACCACCCCGCCATCCACGGCGCCCTCGCGTCCGTCCGGGGTCTCGCCCCGGCGGTAGGCGCGCGCCACGTTGAACGCGATGTTGGTCGCCAGGGACGTCTTGCCCATCGAGGGCCGCCCCGCGAGGATGAGGAGGTCCGAGCGGTGCAATCCGCCTAGCTTGCGGTCGAGATCGACGAGCCCGGTCGACACGCCGGCCAGCCCGCCGTCCCGCTGGTAGGCCGCGTTGGCGACGTTGACGGCCTGCGTCACCGCCGCGAGGAAGGACTGGAACCCGCTCTCGCTCCGGCCCTGTTCCGCAAGGCCGTAAAGCCGCGACTCGGCCTCGACGATCTGCTCGTCGGGCTCCTTCTCGCCCGTCATGTCCGATGCCGCGGCGGACACCTCGCGCCCGAGCTTCATGAGCTCCCGGCGCAGAGCGAGATCGTGGATCATCTGGGCGTAGTCCCGGACCGCGTAGGCCGCGACGGCCGCGCCCGCGAGGTTCACGAGGTAGGTCGGACCACCGAGGGCACGGAGGCCCTCGTCCTCCTCGAGGAACGGCTTGAGCGTGACCGGGGACGCGAGCGCGTTCTTCTGGATCCGCGCCGCCGAGACCTCCCAGATCCGGGCGTGGACAGGATCGTAGAAATGCTCGGTGCGGATGATCGAGGCGGCGCGGTCGTAGAGGTCGTTGTCCGTCAGGATCGCGCCGAGGAGCTGCTGCTCCGCCTCGATGTTGTGCGGCGCCGCATCCGCGACGGGCGCGCCCTGATCCGGAAGCGCGGGGTTGAAGGCGGCGATCTCGGTCATCGGCATGTCCTCCCGCGGGGCGGCACGTGCGAGAGTCGCGCCGCCGCGCCGCGTCGTCGGACCATACCGCGCCCCCGGGGCCACGCGGAAGGGGCCGTGCGGCGGATTCGCGCGACGTCTGGCGGAGCCTGGGACCGTCGGTGCGGGGCGCGCTGACGGACGGAACCTGCGACCATGCTGGATCGCCTGGGTCATCGTCCGAAACGGTGTCCCGTGTTTCGTGGGATAGGGTCATCCGAAGCCACTCATCCGCGTGATCCCCGACCGACACTCCGCGGCGGCACGCAGCGGACGCCTTGGTGCAACGGTTCCAGCACGGCCCGCGCACGGGTCCATTGCAGCGTCGCACGCCGAGCGTCATCGCATGGGCGGAAAGCCGGCCTCCGCAATGCGCAGCGTCACCTCTTGCGCGGCCTTGCCGGATGGCCTGCACTGGGCCCGGGGTAGGGCAGGAGGCCAAGCCACCTCGGGGAGACGTTTGGCGGTTTTGGGACGATGCGGACGACCAACGTGAACCTCGGGCACCGGCGATGGGAGGGCGGAGCCCGTCTGCGATGCGTTGCCCGCCTCCGCTCGCGCAGCCTAGCCTCGACCCGACTGCCTACGCTGCTCCTGCCAGTCGCGCGGGGCGCGGAGGAAGGCTTCCACACCCTCGAGCGTCGATGGGTCGAAGGCGCCCGATGCCCGAGCCTCCACGAGGACGTCCCACCACGTGCAGAGGCTGTGCAGCCGAACGCCGTGGCCGCCCAGCACCTCCGCCGTCTCCGGGAAGATGCCGTAGGAGAAGACGACCGCCGTGTGGCTGCATTCGCCACCGGCCTCCCGGATGCCGTCCACGAAGGAGAGCTTGGAGCCGCCGTCGGTCGTGAGATCCTCGACGAGGAGCACGCGGTCCCCCTCCCGCAGGACACCCTCGATCCGCGCGTTCCGTCCATAGCCCTTGGGCTTCTTGCGGATGTACGCCATCGGCAGCGCCATCCGCTCGGCCAGCAGCGCGGCGAAGGGGATGCCTGCGGTCTCGCCACCGGCTACGACGTCGAACGCCTCCATCCCCGCATCCCGCATCACGGTGGCGGCCATGAAGTCCATGAGCACGGAACGGACCCGCGGGAAGCCGATCAGGCGGCGACAATCGATGTAGGTGGGGGAGGGAAGCCCCGAGGCCAACGTGAACGGCGCCTCAGGCCGGAACGCGACCGCCTCCACCTCGAGCAGGGCGCGTGCGGTCAGACGGGCGATCTCCCCCGCGGGCGGAAAGGCGGCTGTGGTCATGCGGTGCACCTCCTGCTTGCTGAACCGCGCCGGGGTTGCCGGAGGCGATTTCGTTCGGGTTAGGCTGCCTCGTCCATGTCGTCCATCTCGGCGTTAGAAGGCGGCTTCGGCTTGGGCGGGCGGGGTGTTCCCGGCAGACCCACGCAAGTGGCGGTGATTGCACCGGTCCACCCATTCGAGGGTGCCGAATTCGACGGCCTCGACAGGCGCCGTTTCCGCGTCGGTATGCGCGAAACCAACGGATTTTCCCCACGACCCCCAACGCCCCGACGATGCCCGACCGTTCGATGGGTAGAGAGAATGCCGCACCGGATGGTCCGGACCGACGGGCGGCTGTCGATCCGAATGGCCTGCAAGCCCGCACCCGCCCGGTCGACAATCGCCCGCCGGCGGACCCCCGTCGTTCGACAAGCTGACGATACGCGACCGCACGAACTCGTCGGGCTCCTCGGGCAGCTCACTCGCCGTGGATCGGCGGACGCGCGACGGTCAACTGTCCTCCACCCGGAGGATGGCGAGGTCCGCGACGTTGGTGCCCGTCCCGCCGGTGCGGAGCAGATCCCCCGCGGCGTCGAGTGCGGGGTAGCTGTCGTTCCGGGCGAGTGCTTGGTCCGGGTCGAACCCTGCCGCGCCGATGCGGCTCAGGGTGCCGCCGTCCACGACGGCGCCGGCCGCATCGGTCGGGCCGTCACGCCCGTCGGTGCCGGCGGCGAGGAACGTCCAGCTTCGGTTCATGCCCTCGAGCGCGACAGCAACCCTGAGCGCCAGTTCCTGGTTCCGCCCCCCACGGCCGCCGCCCCTGAGCGTGACGGTCGTCTCTCCGCCCCAGAGCGTGGTGCCGACGCGGCGGGCGGCTTCGGCCACCCGGAGGGCGGCGTCGGCGACGTCGCCGACCAGGGGCGCGGGGTCGAGCCACGCGTCGGGGGCGGCCCGCGCCATCGCCTCGAGCGAGATCCGGTTGCTCCCGACGATGCGGCAGACGGCCGGGGGCGGGTCCGGTTCCGCCCGCCGCTGGAGCGCCCGGCGAACGGCCGGGGGCATCGCATCCCACAGGTGCGCCTGCCGGAGAACCTCCTGTGCCTCCTCGGGGGTGCCGAGGGGCGGCGTCACCGGGCCGGAGGCGATCGCGGAGATGTCGTCGCCGATCACGTCGGACAGGATGAGCGCCGTCACCTCCGCCGGTGCGGCCGCGCGCGCGAGGCCACCGCCCTTCAATTGGCTGAGCCGCTGGCGGACGAGGTTCATGGCCCCGATCTCGAGCCCGCCGCCGAGCATCAGGCGCGTCGCGTCCGCCTTGTCCGCGAGGGTGAGCCCTTCGGCCGGTGCCACGGCCAGGGCCGAGCCGCCGCCCGAGATCAGGCAGAGCAGTCGACCTCCATGCAGCGCGTCCGCGCGGTCGAGGAGTGCCGCTCCGGCCGCTTCGGAGGAGGCGTCCGGGACGGGATGGGCCCCGGTCAGCACCTCGGCCCCCGGCACGGGGCGGAGGTTCTCGGGGTTCGTGACGACCAGGGCGGGCACGCCGGGATGTGCGTTCAGCGCGGCGTCCGTCATCGCGCAGGCGGCCTTGCCGAGGCCGAGGATGAGGTTCGGCGCGTCGTCGGTAATGGCCTCGGCCACCGCCCGGGCCGGATCCGCGCGCTCCACGCCGGCCCGGAAGATGCGCACGAGGTCGTCCCGCGATCCCCCGGCCTGTGATCCTTCGCCGCCGTTCCCGCTCAAGGTCCTGCCCCGGACAAGGTCGGCCCGAAGCGTCCCATGCCGATCCGGGCGTCGGCCCGGCGGGCGGGCGGTACGTCGACGGAGCATGACACTATCGGTAGCCACCTCACGCTCGCCGTCCGGTCTTCGTCCTCTGGCCGTTCTCCCATTGGAACAGTGTTCGCGGCGGCCGGCGGAGGGTCAAGCTCCTCATCCTGACGGGCGTTTGCCACCGGAAGAGGATCCCCCCGCCGTTCAGACGGTTCCAGAGCGGCCGCCAAGTCGCCCGCCGGCGGTCGCATCCTCGGTGCGGCCGGAGGAGGCAGTCTGATACCGGCCCGCGGAGCCCGTACGTCCGTCACTTACCGGCAGTAGCTGCCGGAGCGGTAGCGCGCCGTGTCGAAGTGGAAGTGATCCTGATGGAACCGGTCCGATTCGGGCCCGAGGACCGTTCCGAATATCCCGCACGCCCGACGGTGCAGTTCGCGCAGCTTGGGGCCATGGGCCGAGGACCGCCAACCGGACAGCACGGTGATCGTGTTGCCGTTGGCCAGTCGGATGCCACTGATGTCGATGGCCCGGCCGCGCGCATGCTCGGAAAGGCGCGCGCCGCGCTGGCTGTTGCGCGTGCGGCAGGCATATCCGGCGGCGACGTAGAGCCCGACCGCTCCGCCCCCGGCGCCTCCGACCACGGGGAGCACGCCCCGCGCCGCCCAGTCGTCGAGCGCGCGGGCGGTCTCGCAATCCATCCGCGCCGGCCGGGAGAGCGCGAGCCCGGACACGTGAGTCACCCGCACGGGCGACTCGATCCCGCAGCCGCCGCGTCCGCTCACCGCGGGAATGCGCTCCCCGCCGATCGTCGGGCGCCCGCAGAGGCCGCCCCCGGCGGCGGTGCTCGCGACCAGCCTCGGGCGCGTCTCCGGGCGCGGGGAGCCGGCCAGGCCGAGCCGCGTCGTCAGGAGCGGCACGGCGGCCTCGGCCACGGCCGCCGCCTCCTGCGGGCTCTCCGGCCTCAGCAGGGGCCGCGTCTCCGATGCCTCCACGGCCGGGCGGGGCAGGGGGAACCGTGAGACGAGCGGCGCCGCCTGCGCGGCCCCGCCGATCAGCGCCAGCATGAGGGCGAGTGCCCGGCCACGCATCCCTATCCCTCCGCCGCCTGGCGACCGAAGTCCGGCGCCTCCGTATCCTGGCCCGCCTCGATGATCCCCCGCCGGATCGCGCGTGTCCGGGTGAAGTAGTCGTGCAGCAGCTCCCCGTCGCCCGTCCTCACCGCGCGCTGGAGGGCGAACAGCTCCTCCGTGAACCGGCCGAGGATCTCGAGCGTCGCCTGGCGGTTCGTGAGGAACACGTCGCGCCACATCGTGGGGTCGGAGGCGGCGATGCGGGTGAAGTCGCGGAAGCCCGCAGCCGAGTACTTGATGACCTCCGAATCGGTCACGCGGCGCAGGTCGTCGGCCACGCCGACCATCGTGTAGGCGATGAGATGCGGCGCGTGGCTCGTCACGGCGAGGACGAGGTCGTGGTGGTCGGGCTCCATCGTCTCGACGTTCGAGCCCATGCCCTCCCAGAGCCGTGTGAGGCGGGCGACGGGCTCGGCCGGCGTGCCCTCCACCGGGGTGAGGAGGCACCATCGGTTGCGGAACAGCGTCGCGAAACCGGCCCGCGGCCCGCTGTGCTCCGTCCCGGCGAGGGGGTGGGCCGGGATGAAGTGAACCCCGGCCGGCAGGTGCGGCCCCACGGCCTCGATCACCGCGCGCTTGACGGACCCCACGTCGCTGACCGTGGCGCCGGGCGCAAGCGCCGGCGCGATCTCGCGGATGACGCCCTCCATCGCGCCGACAGGCGTGCAGAGCACGACGAGATCCGCTCCCTCCACCGCCTCCGCCGCCGTGGCGCAGACCCGGTCCGCGAGGCCGAGCTCCGCGGCCACGGCGCGCGTCTCGGCCGTTCTCGCATGGCCCACGACCTCGCCGGCAAGCCCGGCCCCGCGCATCGCGAGCCCCATCGATCCCGCGATCAGGCCCAGCCCGATCAGAGCCACGCGCCGGTATATCGGCGTCGTGCCCGTGCCCGTGCCCGTCGCCTCGCCCGCCCTCCCGGGCGGCTCCGCCTCGGCCGCGGGTGCCCCGCTCACGCCGCACGCCCCCCGGCGAGGCGACCGAGCGACGCGAGGACGCGGTCCACGTCCTCCTCCCGGCCCACCGAGATCCGCAGCGCCTCGGGAAAGCCGTAGGCCGCGACGTGGCGGACGATGATGCCCTCGCCGCGCAGATGCGTGTCGGCGGCGCGCGCGGCCTCCTCGCCCCCGAAACGGGCGAGGACGAAGTTCGCCTCCGACGCGTCGACGGCCAGGCCGAGCGCGCGCAGCCCCTCCGTGAGGCGCGTCCTCTCCCGCGCGTTCGCGGCCACGACGCGGGATACGAACTCCCGATCGCGCATCGCAGCCTCGGCGGCGGCGAGCGCGGGGCCGGACAGGTTGAAGGGCCCCCGGATGCGGTTGAGCACGTCGATCACCTCGCGCGTGCCGTACCCCCAGCCCACGCGCATCCCGCCCAGCCCGTAGGCCTTCGAGAAGGTGCGGGTGACGAACACGTTTTCGCGCTCCGCCGCGAGCCTCAGGCCCCCGTCGAAGTCGCCGGCGAACTCCGCGTAGGCGCCATCGAGCACCAGCATGCACCCGTCGGGAAGACCGTCGGCCAGGCGGCGCACCTCCTGCCCGGCGAGCAGCGTGCCGGTGGGGTTGGCGGGATTTGCCACGAAGACGAGCCGCGTGGCGGGCGTCAGCGCATCGATCAGCGCGTCCACGTCCACCCGGCGCTCCCGCTCGGGCACCTTCACGGGGCTGCCGCCTGCGGCGCGGGCGCTGATCGGATACATAAGGAAGCCGTGCTCCGTGTGGAGCACCTCGGTCCCCGGTCCGACATAGGCCTGGCACAGCCAGTGGAGGATCTCGTCCGACCCGACGCCGCAGATCACCCGGTCCGCATCGAGCCCGTGCACCTCGGCGATGGCGGATCGCAGGGCGGCATGGTCGGTGCCCGGATAGCGGTGCATCTCCGCTGCGGCGGCCCGCGCGGCCTCCACCGCGGTGGGCGGGGGACCGTGCGGGTTCTCGTTCGACGAAAGTTTCAGCGGCTCGGCCACGCCGGGCAGGGCAGAGCCGCCGCCCTCGTAGAGCGCGATCTCCATGATGCCGGGTTGCGGCTCGGGGGGGGTCGTCATGGTGGCCTCCGCATGCGGATGCGTCCGCGGTGGGATACCGGCGCCGCGACCGGCCGGCAAGGCGACGCGCCGGCGCGGCGACGGGTCGGAGATGGGCCGGCGGCCTAGACCGACGCCGGAGCGCCCTGCCGCAGCGTCTCCAGCATCAGCGACACGTTGTCCGGGTCCGCGTCCGGCGTGATCCCGTGCCCGAGATTGAAGATGTGGGGGCCGTAGGCGAAGGCGTCCCGGATCCGGCGCACCTCCTCCACCATCGCGGCTCCGCCGGTGACCATGTGCCGTGCCGACAGGTTGCCCTGCACGCACCCGTCGCGCTGCACGGCCTGCGCGGCCCAGCCCGCGTCCACGCCCTCGTCGAGCGCGATGCAGTCCGCTCCGGTGGCCGCGTGCGCGCCGACGTAGCCGCGACCGGCGCCGCGGGGAAAGGCGATCACCGGCAGGCCGGGATGACGTTCCTTCAACGACGAAACGATCTGACGCATCGGTTCGAGGGAGTAGCGCTCGAACGCCTCACCCTTCAGCGATCCGGCCCAGCTGTCGAACAGTTTCACGACCTCCGCCCCGGCGTCGACCTGACGGGAGAGGTACTCGATCGTGGCCTCCGTCAGCCGCCCGATCAGCGCTTCGAAGGCCTCCCGGTCCTGCCGAAGCAGCGCGTGCGCCGGCCCCTGATCGGGCGTGCCGCGTCCGGCGATCATGTATGTCGCCACCGTCCAGGGCGCACCGGCGAAGCCGATCAGCGCGACCTCGGGCGGCAGGGCGCCGGCCAGGTTCGACACGGTCCGGTAGATCGGGTCGAGATGGTCGTGGATGTCCTGCGGATCCTTCAGCGCGGCCACCCCCGCCGCGTCGGTGATGGTCGAGAGGCGTGGGCCCTCCCCCTGCACGAACCAGAGCTCCGCCCCGAGCGCGTGCGGCACCAGAAGGATGTCAGCGAACAGGATCGCCGCGTCGAAGCCGAAGCGCCGGATCGGCTGAAGCGTGACCTCGGTGGCGAGGTCGGGGTTGTAGCACAGCGACAGGAAGTCGCCCGCCTGCTCGCGCGTTGCGCGGTACTCGGGCAGGTAGCGCCCCGCCTGCCGCATCATCCAGGCCGGCGGCACCGGAAGGACCTCGCCCGCCAGGGCGCGCAGGATCGGCTTCGTCATCTCGTCTCCTCATCAGCGGGGCGGCGCGACCGGGGTCACCCGGACCGGCCCGTCTGGACAGCGCTCCACCGGCTGCTATCACGGTCCGGACCGAGGCGGGAGTGCCAAGCCTGCCCGACAGGAGGCCCGATGCCACGCGACCTTCCCTCGCCCGACGCGCCGCTCCGGATCGGCACGCGGGGCTCGCCCCTCGCGCTCGCGCAGGCGCACGAGACGCGGGACCGGCTGATGGAGGCCTGGGAACTTCCCCAGGAGGCGTTCGAGATCGTGGTCATCAAGACGACCGGCGACCGAGTGCTCGACCGTCCGCTGAAGGAGATCGGCGGGAAGGGGCTGTTCACACGCGAAATCGAGGAGGCCCTGCTCGGCGGGGCCATCGACGTCGCGGTCCATTCCATGAAGGACATGCCGACGCTCCAGCCCGAGGGGCTCGTGATCGACTGCCTCCTGCCTAGGGAGGACGTGCGCGACGCCTTCGTGACCCTCGGCGGCGCCGAGCTGTCCGACCTGCCCGACGGGGCCGTCGTCGGAACCTCCTCGCTCCGCCGTCGCGCCCAGCTCGCGCACAGGCGGCCCGACCTGCGGCTGGTGGAGTTCCGCGGCAACGTCCAGACGCGCATGGCCAAGCTCCGGGATGGCGTGGCGGAGGCGACGTTCCTCGCGATGGCCGGCCTGAGGCGCCTCGGGATGGACGACGTCCCGCGGACGGCCATCGCCCCGGACGAGATGCTGCCCGCGGTGGCGCAAGGCTGCATCGGAGTGGAGCGACGCGAGGCGGACGGGCGCGTGGCGGAGATGCTCGCCGCGATCCACCACGCCGGGAGCGGCACGCGCCTCGCCTGCGAACGGGCCTATCTGCTGGAGCTGGACGGCTCCTGCGAGACCCCGATCGCCGGGCTGGCCGAGCTCGACGGCAGGACGCTGCGCTTCCGCGGGGAGATCCTCAGGCCCGACGGATCCGACGTGCTGGAGGATGCCGAGAGCGGTGCCGCGGAGGACGCGGCCGAACTTGGCCGAGAATGCGCCCGCCGCCTCCTGGACCGGGCGCCCGACGGGTTCTTCGACTGGCGGGCGTGACGGAAGGGCCGCCCCGGTCGCCTCTCACACGGCTTTGGCCGCAATCGACTTCGACCCCTTCTACCGCAAGGCCCTGTTCCGTGCCCCGGCATAGCGCGACCCGGTTGGCACACTGACCAGCTATGTGACCTCACGTTCCATGTGCCGGAGAGACCCGAGACCGGTGATACCTGCCGCAAAAGCCGAGGTCTTGGTCCATCGAGGCTTCGGCGACGAGGGCCCAACACCACAGCACCTATCCGTTCTCGGTAACTCCCGCCCGTACTGCGGGATCACCGGGCAACTGGTGCTCCCCGCGTCCCCTCATGCCGGCGCCCGGCGAGACTGGTGTCACAAGCTTGCCTCCGGCCGGAACGCCTCCGGGATCCTCTCCTCGCGCCCCTCCAGCACGAGCTCGGCCATGACCTCGCCCGCGAGGGGCGCGAGCCCGAAGCCGATCTTGAAGCCCCCGTTGGCAATCCAGTCCCCCGACCTTCCGGGCAGCGCCCCCAGCATCGCCGACCGCGTCCGCGCGCGGGGCCGGATGCCGGCCCAGCGGCGAAGGACGGTGGCGTCGGCGAGCGCCGGCACGGCGGCGCGCGCCCGGGCCAGCACGTCATCGAGCGCGGCGCCGGTCGATCCCGGGTCCGTCCAGTCGCGCTCCGTGGTGGAGCCTATGGCCACGGTGCCATCGGCATGGGGTACGACGTGGAGCCGCTCGGCGTAGATCTGCGGCTCGGCGCAGCGGTCGAGCCTCAGCAGCGCCGCCTGACCCTTTACGCCGGCCCCCGCGGGGCGCCCGTCTGCGCCGCGCAACGACGCGAGGCCGCGCCATCCAGTCGCGTGAACGACCGCGCCCGCATCCTGCGCCTCGCGCGTGATCTCTCCACCTTGCGCCGCGATGGCCTCCGCGAGCGCCGCGCAGGCGCGTCCTGGATGGAGCCGGGCCGACAGGGTGTCCCGCACGAGCCAGCCGGTCGCGCTCAGGGGCGTCCACGCATCCGAGCCGGGCGCAGGGGCCCGCTCGATCGCCCATGCGTGCCCGCGCCACCGTGCGGCCGCCCCTCCGGCCCGCTCCCGGGCGCGTTCGAGCGCCGCAGCGTCGGCTATGGGCTGGAGCCGCCCGGTGCGCGCATAGCCCGGGTAGCCGCCGCCTGCCTGC
>CAZWWR010000020.1:0-5854 GCA_964637265.1 uncultured Jannaschia sp. | reverse complement strand
AAGAAGGCTCTCGAGCTGGAACGCCTTCACGTCGTCCCACCGCTCCGGCGCATGGGGGGCCAGCGCGCCGACCACGCCGCCCGAGGCGCCCGCGCCGACGCCCGCGGGGTCGACCACCCGGACGCGGGCGCCTCGCCTGGCGCAGGCCCAGGCGACCGAGAGCCCGAAGACCCCCGCGCCGCGCACCGTCACGTCGATGCTTGTCAACGCCGTCCCCGTCCGCCATCGCTCGCCGCGTTCCCTAGGGCGCCCCGATGACCGACGCAAACCTCCTCTGGCGCGACGGCGTGCCCGTCTCCGCGCTCTACGACGACCCCTACTACTCGCTGCGCGGAGGCGCGGCGGAGGCGCGGCACGTGTTCCTCGCGGGCAACGACCTGCCCGCAAGGCTGCGCGACGGGTTCCACGTCGCGGAGCTCGGGTTCGGGACGGGCCTCAACGCCCTCGTGCTGGCCGAGGCCTGCCGCGCGGCCGGCGTCACGGCACGGATGACGAGCTTCGAGGCGGCTCCGCTGCCAACTTCCGACATGGGGCGCGCGCTCGCCGCCTTCCCGGGCCTCGGTGCCGACAGGCTGCTCGCCGGTTGGCCCGCCGAGGCGGTATCGCTCCCCGGCCTCGACCTGCGGATCGTGGTCGGGGACGCGCGGCGGACCGTCCCGAGCTGGGAGGGCAGGGCGGAGGCGTGGTTCCTCGACGGATTCGCCCCGGCCCGCAACCCGGAGATGTGGGAGCCCGCATTGCTCGGTGCCGTCGGCGCGCGCACGGTGCGGGGCGGCACCTTCGCGACCTACTCGGCCGCCGGCCATGTCCGCCGGGCGCTCGCCGCCGCGGGCTTCGCGGTGGACCGCGTCCCCGGCTTCGCGGGCAAGCGGCACATGAGCCGGGGCGTCCTGCGATGAGCCGCGCCGCCGTCGGCGGGGAGCGCGCCGGCATCGCCATGATGATCGCCACCACGGCCGTCTTCGCCGCGCAGGACGGGATCAGCCGCCACCTCGCGGGCGAGTACAACGTGCTCATGGTCGTGATGATCCGCTACTGGTTCTTCGCGGCGTTCGTCCTCGTCTTGGCGGCACGCGCCCCGGGCGGGCTTCGGGTGGCAGCGCGCGCCCGCCGGCCCTGGCTCCAGATCGGGCGCGGGGTCCTGCTGGCGGCGGAGATCTGCGTCACCGTGGCCGCCTTCGTGGCGCTGGGGCTGGTCGAGGCGCATGCCCTCTTCGCGTGCTACCCGCTCATGGTCGCCGCGCTGTCGGGGCCCGTGTTGGGCGAGCGCGTCGGCTGGCGCCGCTGGGCGGCGATCGGCGTCGGCCTGCTCGGCGTGCTGATCCTGCTCCGGCCGGGCACGGGGGTGTTCTCGCCCGCCGCGCTGCTATCGCTACTCGCCGCGGCGATGTTCGCGCTCTACGCGCTCCTGACCCGGCTCGCCTCGCGGACCGACACGACGGCGACGAGCTTCTTCTGGACCGGGGTCGCGGGCGCGGTGGTGATGACGGCGGTCGGCATCTGGGCGTGGGAGCCGATGACCGCCCCCGACTGGGCGTGGATGGCCACGCTCTGCTGCACCGGAGCGCTGGGGCACTGGATGCTCATCCGAACCTACGAGCTGGCCGAGGCGTCGACCGTCCAGCCCTTCGCCTACTTCCAGCTCGTCTTCGCCAGCGCCGTAGGCGTCGCCGTGTTCGGCGAGACGCTCGAGCCCCCGGTGGTGATCGGCGGCGCGGTGGTGCTGGCGGCCGGTCTCTTCACCCTGCTCCGCGCCCGAGGGGGGTAGGGTACGCGACGCCGACGCGCTCTTTCGAGCGCCCGGAAGGACGTAGGCCCGTCCACCTCATCGCGCTTGGACATACCCGGGCCGAACCGGAAGACCGCGACACGACTGAGTTGCAGGCCACTCGATGCGTGTCACGTCGGGGTGGCCCTTCGCTGACAACTCCCATTGCAGAAGCGTCCACCCTCGGTCCAACGCTTCCACGGCGAGACTGCCTCTGCTTGATGCCATGCCGGAGACACCTCCGATGTTGATCCCGTCATCCGTGCTCGGTCAGGCCCGCCCCCGTGGGACTTATGGCGCTAGGCCCGCGTGGATTTGCGCCGAGCCGGACTTGGCGCGGCACCTCCGCGCAGCAATGGCCGCGCAGCCCACCCCGCCTTCCCCCAAGCTTGTGGGCATTGGATCCGAGCCGGAACTGGCAGCCGGTCCCGGCGATCCTTTGCGCCTGATGCGACGTGCCATCCGACCGACCAACTCGGTCAACTGCCACCCGCACGGCTAATGTGCGCCCTCTCTGCCAGAGCGCTTCACGCGAAACGCTCACCCTCCCGCGACCGAAAAAGGGCTTCCACACTCGCGACCATTTTAAGGGCGTGGCGATCTCCTCGCGCCGGTGCAGGCGGCACCAGGCGCCGAAGGACCCCACCGCGCCCGGGGCCCCCGCCGGTCCGCCTCCCTCAGCGGCTCTTGAGCTCCTCGCCAAGTCGGACGCGGTCCTCCACGGCGCCGGCCAGGCGGGCCCGGTAGGGCAGGAGGCTCTCGGACACGCGCATGATGTAGTTGCGGGTCTCCGAGAACGGCACGTCCTCGATCCAGTCGACGATGTCGGTGGCCGCGGCCATAGGATCCCCGAGGCGGCGGGACCAGGCGCGCGCCCGCGACGGACCGGCGTTGTAGGCCGCGGGCACGAGGACGGGTGAGCGTCCGAACTCCGCCTCGAGCTCGGCGAGGTAGGCGACGCCGAGCCGGGCGTTGTAGATCGGATCGGCGGTCAGCGCGGCGAGGTCGTACGGCTCGCCGATCTTCGCGGCCATCTCGCGCGCCGTGCCGGGCATGAGCTGCATCAGGCCGCGCGCGCCCGCGTGGCTCATCACCACCGGATCGAACTCCGATTCCCGGCGCGCGATGGACAGCTTCAGCTCGGGGCGCACGCCACTTTCCAGCGCGGCGAGGTCGGTGACCGGGAAGTAGCCGCGGTGCAGCTCATGCCCCTCGCGCGCCGCCCGCTTGGCGACGAGCAGCGCGACGTGGGGATCCCCCAGCCCGTCGAGCACGAAATCGATGAGGCTGCCGATCTCCTCGCGGGGCCGCCCTTCCGCCATGTGCGTGAGGAACCGCTCGGCGAGGTCGCGCTCCCCGATGGCGTGGAGCGCGCGGGCCGCGCGCAGCACCGAGGAGGTCGCGAGCGGCGTCTCCCCCAGCGGCGGGAACGCCTCCGTCCCCGCGAGCAGCGGGTCGGGCGGAAGGCCCGCGCGTTCCGCCGCGAGCTGTCCGTAGAAGCTCGACTGGTAGCGCGCGCCCTCCGCATAGGCCGCCGCGGCTCCCTCCGCGTCGCCTGCCGCCTCCAGCGCGCGGCCCAGCCAGTAGCCGGCCCGGCCCTTCGAGATCGGCGAGGCCACCACGTCGCCGAACCGTCGGAAGTGATCGGCGGCCTCCGCGGGCATGTCGAGGAAGCGCAGCGCGACGTAGCCCGCGATCCACTCCGTGCCGGGAAGGGCGCGGGTGCCCGGCTCCATGAAATTGCGCGCCGCCACGCGGTAGGCCTCCCGGTAGCGGCCGTCCTGCATCAGGCCGCGGGCCAGCCGTTCCCGGTGCGAGCCCCAGGCCGCGGGCTCGCCAAGGGTGTCGGCGCTCTCGTCGTAGGCGAAGAGGAGGGGCAACGCCCCGCTTTCGCCGTCGAGCCGACCCTTCTCGAGGCGCCAGCGGAACCGTTCGTAGGCGAGGCCCGGATGGTCGCGCAGCCCGGGCGGCACCGCCTCGATCTTGGTGTCCACGCCGGGAGCCGTGCGCCGCAGCGCGATGCGCGCCCGTGCGAGGGCGGCGTCCGACCCGCCGACGAGGGCGAGCATCCGCTCAGCCGATTCGTCGTGGCCCTCCCAGGCCATCCGGTCGAGCCGGGCGCCGTGATAGGGGATCAGGACGTCGCCGAAGAGCGCGAGGAAGCCCGAATGGCTCGCCGCGCTCATCGGCTGCTCCAGCCAATGCTCGATCGCGACGGCGTGCGCCTCGTCCGTGCGGCCCTGCGCGTCGAGCGCGGTGGCCAGCATCAGCGCCCCGCGGGACCCTTCGGGCGGCGCGCCCTCGAAGAAGGCCGTGACCCGCTCGGGAGCCAGCCCCGTCGGCATCATGGCCTCCGCCCGGGCCCGCAGGAGCTCGAGCCCCGGCCAGTCGGGGTTCCGCTCGAGGAAGGCCTCCGCCTCCGCGAAGCTCCCCTGCCGCGCCCGGAGGAGGTGCCACGCCACCACGTCGCGCACCGCCTCGTCGCCGATGCGCGCCATGGTGCGACGCGCGGCGGCGCGGTCGCCGGCCCGAAGCTGCCCGAGCGCGAGCTCGAGCTCCGCCGTTCCGGACACCTCGACCGCCTCGTCGGCCACGCCCCGCGTCGCCTTCGCCGTCCCGGCGAGGCGGATCTCGGGTCCGGCCGCGTCCTCCGCCGGCGTCCCGGCACCTGCGGGAGGGGTCGCCGTCGCGACGCCCGCTCCCGAGACCCAAAGGGCGGCCAGGGCGGCCGCCAGTCGTCTGCCCGTCATGTCAACCTCGTTACGCTTTTCTTCTTGCGGCAAGGAGTAGCGCCTCCCGCGGCGGGGGGGAAGCATCGCCTTGCCGGCCTTCCGCGCCTTGGCTAGTTTCCCGGCGCCCCGATCCCTCCGGAGACGCCCGATGCTGCAAGGCTCCATGCCCGCCCTCGTCACGCCCTTCGCGGACGGGGCGGTGGACTTCGACGCCATCGAGCGGCTGGTCGACTGGCACGTCGAGCAGGGCAGCCACGGCATCGTGCCCGTGGGCACGACCGGCGAGAGCCCGACCCTCTCCCACGAGGAGCACGAGGCGGTGGTCGAGGCTGTGGTGACGCGCGCCGCCGGACGCGTGCCCGTGGTCGCCGGGGCGGGCTCGAACAACACCGCCGAGGCGCTGCGCTTCGTGGAGCACGCGAAGGACGTCGGGGCCGACGCCGCCCTCGTCGTCACCCCCTACTACAACAAGCCGACCCAGGCGGGCCTGCTGGCCCACTACCGGGCGCTCGCCGCCATCGGCCTGCCCATCGTGATCTACAACATCCCGCCCCGCTCCGTGGTCGACATGAGCCCGGAGACGATGGGCGAGCTGGCGAAGCTCGACGCCATCGTCGGAGTGAAGGACGCGACCGGGGACCTCGCCCGCGTGCTCTGGACGCGCGAGAGCTGCGGGCCCGACTTCGTGCAGCTGTCTGGCGAGGACGCGACGGCCGTCGGCTTCAACGCCCAGGGCGGCCGCGGCTGCATCTCGGTCACGGCCAACGTCGCCCCCGCGCTCTGCGCCGAGATGCAGGAGGCCTGCCTCGGCGGCGACTACGCCCGCGCCCTCGAGCTGCAGGACAGGCTCGCGCCCCTTCACAGGGCGATCTTCCTCGAGCCCGGCGTCGCCGGCGCCAAGCACGCGATGTCCCGCCTGGGCCTGTGCGCCGAGGAGGTCCGTCTGCCGCTGGAGGCGGTCTCGGAGGCGACGGGTGCCCGGATCGAGGCGGCGATGCGCCATGCCGGACTGCTGAACTGACGGCCCGGGCGGCGCCGGACGCGGCCGCGCCGGCACTGTCGCGGAGCCTCATGCTCACGCTGACCGGCGTGAACTTCGTGATCGGCATGGGCGCCTTCCTCGTGGTCGGCGCACTGACCCCGATGGCCCGCGGGCTCGGGATGACGGAGGCGCAGGCCGGCTGGGTGCTCACCTCCTATGCCATCGCCTACGCCGTGCTCTCGCCCGTGCTCGTCGCCGCCACCGGCCGGGTCGGGCGCCGCCGCATCCTGGCGCTCGGCCTCGCGCTCTTCGGCCTCGGCTGCGGCGCCTCGGCGCTGGCTTCGGGCCCGGGCGCGCTCTTCGCCGCGCGGG
>CAZWWR010000019.1:0-28508 GCA_964637265.1 uncultured Jannaschia sp. | reverse complement strand
GTCCCGGCGGCGGCCCCCGCGACGGCCCCGGCCGCCTCGCGCAGGTCCGTCACGAGAGGCGCCAGTTCCGCCAGACGTGCCTCGGCGGCCTCCGCCGCCGGGGCGACGCCCTCCCTGAGCGCTTCCACGGCGCCTTCGGCCTCCGACATGAGCGCGCCCGCCTCCCCCGCGAGTTCGGGCAACGGCCCTTCCGCGAACGCGGCGACGGCCGCGGCCGCGGCCTCGACCTCGCCGAGCGCGGCCTCGGCCCTGACGAGCGTCTCTGGCAGTCGCGCTAGCGCGGGCGCCATCCCGTCCGTCAGTTCGCGTCCGACGCCGCCCAGCTCCCCCGCGAGCGAGCCGAGCTCCCCCAGGCCGGAAGCGGCCTGCTCGGCGCCATCGAGGATGCCGGACACCCGCGCCGCGTTCTCGGGCGTCACGAAGAGGCGCAGATCCTCCAGCAGCGCCAGCGCCTCCTCCAGCGCGGCCGGCGCATCATCGGCGAGGGCGGCGACGACGCCCCGACTCGAACGCACCAGGGGCATTCCTTCGGGCCCGACAGGGGGCGGCCCGGCCCGGGGATCCGACCCCTCCAGCGACACCACGGCGACGCCCGTCACCCCCTGCGTCGAGAGGCGCGCGACCGTGGCGGCGCTCACCGGGACCGCGTCGAGCACCTCGAACTCCACCCGGATCTGTCCGGACCCCTCGGGGTCGAGCTCCATCTCGGCCACCTGCCCCACGGGCAGGCCGTTGAACCGCACCTCGGAAGCGGTCGACAGACCCGACACGTCCGGGAACAGCACGGCATACCGCGCGGTGGTACGGTTCGGATCATAGTCGGCAAGCCAGACGAGGATCCCTGCCCCGGCGACGAGGCCGAGGAGGGTGAAAAGCCCGATCAAGGCATAGGGCGCGGTGCGTTCCATCTCAGCCTCCGAGGGCGGCGCGGCCGCGCGGGCCGCCGAAGTAGCGCTCGATCCAGGGGTGGCCGGTGGCCAGAAGCTCGGGGATCGTTCCGATGGCCACCACGCGGCGGTCGGCCAGCACCGCCACCCGGTCGCAGATGGCCGCGAGCGAGTCGAGGTCGTGGGTGACGAAGAAGACCGAGAGACCCAGCGCATCCCGGAGCGACAGGATCAGCTCGTCGAAGGCGGAGGCCCCGATCGGATCGAGCCCGGCCGTCGGTTCGTCGAGGAACAGCAGCTCCGGATCGAGCGCCAGTGCCCGCGCGAGCCCCGCCCGCTTGCGCATGCCGCCCGAGAGCTCCGCGGGCCGCAGCGCCCCGGCCTCGGGCGGCAGGCCAGCCAGCGCCAGCTTGACCCCCGCCGCACCGGCCGCGGTGCGAGGATCGAGGCCGGGGAAGCGCTCGAGCATCGGCGCTTCCACGTTTTCCCGGACGGTGAGCGAGGAGAACAGCGCCCCGTCCTGGAACATGACCCCCGTCCGGCGGAGCGTCTCGCGCCGCTCGGCCTCGCCCGCCGTGCCCATGCGGGTGCCCAGCAGGTCCACGCGCCCCTCGGCAGGTCGGATGAGGCCGACGATGGATCGCAGGAGCACCGACTTGCCGGTACCGGACCCGCCGACGACGCCCAGCACCTCGCCGCGCCGCATCTCGAGGTCGAGATGGTCGTGGATGACCCGGGTGCCGAAGCGCGTGACCAGGCCCTCGATGCGGAGCGGGACACTCACAGTCCCACCACCGAGAACAGGATGGAAAACACAGCGTCGGCGACGATCACGAGGAAGATGGCGACGACCACGGCGCGGGAGGTAAGGCGGCCGAGGCTCTCGGCGTCGGCGCCGACCCGCAGCCCGAACCAGCAGCCCGTGAGCCCCACGATCAGCGCGAAGACCGGCGCCTTGGCGAGGCCTACTAGGTAGTGCGACGGACCGATGACCGCCTGCATCCGGGAGAGGAACAGGGCGGGCGAGACACCGAGTTCCGCCCACGCCATCACCATGCCTCCGAAGAGGCCGGCGATGTCGGCGGCCACGGTGAGGAGCGGCAGCGCGATCACCAGCGCGACGATGCGCGGCAGCGCGAGCACTGCGACGGGATCGAGCCCGAGGGTGCGCAGCGCGTCCACCTCCTCGCGCATCTTCATCGAGCCGATGGCCGCCGTGAAGGCCGCCCCCGAGCGCCCGGCCACGATGATCGCCGTGAGCAGCACGCCCAGCTCGCGCAGGACGGAGATGGCGATGAGGTCGACCACGAAGACCTGTGCGCCGAACTGCCGGAGCTGCGCCGCGCCCTGGAAAGCGAGGACCACGCCGATGAGGAAGGCCATGAGCGTCACGATCGGCACAGCCGAAAGGCCCGTCTCCCGCAGGTGATGGACCGTCGGGGTCAGACGCAGGAGCCCGGGCCGGCGCAGCAGAGACACGAAGAGGAGGAGGACCCGACCGAGGAAATCGAGCCCGCCCGCGACCGGGGCGAGCGCCCGACGCAACCGGGCGCCCATGCCCGGGCGCGGCGGCGAAACCGGTGCCGGCGCGGCAGCGGCCTCGAGCGCGCCCCGTGCGATGTCCAGGAGCCGGGCGACCCCCGGCTGCGCATCCGAGAGCCGGGCCGCGCCGCTGCGCTCGAGATCCGCTAGGAACCACGCGCCCCCCATGTCGATCCGCTCGAGGCCCGCGAGGTCGAGCGCGAGGCCGGCCCCCGGGGCCCCCGCGATCCGCTCCCGCAGCGCATCCACCTCGCCCAGCGTGAGCGACGGCCCAAGCCGGAGCGCCCCGCGGGAGGGTCCGACGGTTCCGTCGGCGGGCGGGTCCGGGGCGAGCGGGAGGCCGGAGGTCATCCCCCTTACTCGCATTGCGGGGCTCCGCGTCAATCGTCGGGCCGCGAGCGCCGACCCTTGCATTCCCGGCCGCAGGGGTCCTAGTCCGATCGGAAGCCGGGCCGCCCGATCGGCGCCCACACCCGCCGTCGCCCTCCCGGAGGACCGGTTCCGTGCGGCATGCCGACCTTGCGACGCCCGCCTGCGCGGACTGTCCGATCCGACACAGCGCGGTCTGCGCCCGCTGCGACGCCGACGAGTTCCTGCGGCTCGAGCGGATGAAGAGCTACCGGAGCTACCCGTCGGGCGCGCCGATCGCGTTCGCAGGTGATGCGCTGCCCTTCGTGGGCTCGGTCGTGTCGGGCTGCGCCTCCCTGACCGGGCGGATGCCGGACGGGCGGTCGCAGATGGTGGGGCTCCTGCTGCCGGGCGACATCGTGGGGATGCCGGGCCGCGGAACGGCCCCCTTCGACGTGACCGCGGAGGAGGACCTCGTGCTCTGCTGCTTTCGCAGGGGCGAGTTCGAGCAGCTCGCGGAGGAGTCCATCCACGTCAGCGGGCGCCTGCGCGAACTGGCTGTCGACGAGTTGCAGGCGGCGCGCGAATGGATGGTCGTCCTCGCCCGCAAGAACGCGCGAGAGAAGGTGGCGAGTTTCCTTCTCATGCTGCTTCACCGCGCGAGGCCGGAGAGGGCGACGCCGCCGATCACGCTGGATCTTCCGCTGAGGCGGGGGGCGATCGCGGCCTATGTCGGCTCCTCCGTGGAGACGGTGAGCCGTCAGCTCACCGGGCTCCGCGCGCGGGGAATCGTGGAGATCGACGGCTTCCGCGGGGTGACGGTGCTCGACCTTCACGGGCTGATCGAGGCCGCAGGCGAGGATGGCGGCGTGATCGCATGAACGCCTAGCGGCGGGCGCGCCGCTCCGGGTGCGAGCGCCCGGCGTCACATGGCCGAGGGCTGCCAGAGGCGCGGGCCGTCGCTGCCTCCGCCCCCGACCCGGTCGAGCACCATGCGCAGCGCGTAGACGTCGGGCCGGTATCGCACGACGATCAGCTGCACCGGCAGGCCCTCGACGTCCTCGACCACGCGACGCACCTCGAGGAGCGCCGCCCCGATCGGCACCTGAAGCGCCCGAGCCAGTTCCGGATCGGCGAGAGTGGCCGTCACCATCTGCTCGGCGCGGCCGACGCGATGGCCCGACGCCTCGATCAGCTCGAGGATCGGATGCTGGGCGAGGTCGTTGGCCACGAAGGAACGGCCGACGCCTTCGGGGAGGTGGGTGACGATGTGGCTGAACGGCTGGTCCTCGCGCCAGCGGCGGCGCTCCACGCGCTGAACGGTGTCGCCCGGCGCGAGGCGGAGCGCCTCCGCCACCTCTGACGGGGCGGGCAGGTAGTCGAACGAGAGCACCTCCGCGCGGGTGGAGGCGCCGATGGCGATGAGGTTCTCCATCAACCCCTCGAGCCCCGCGGCGACCGGCCGGTCGGCCGTGCCCTGCGGACGCTCGACCACGGTCGTGCCCCGTCCTCGCGCCCTTAGCACGAGGCCCGCGCGGGCGAGCTCCGCCAGGGCGCGCTTCGCGGTGATCCGGCTGACCCCCCAGTTCGCGGCCACCTCCTCCTCCCCCGGCAGGCGCGTGCCGGGCGGAAGCTCACCGGACAGGATGCGCTGCCTCAGGATCAGGAAGACCTGGTGATAGAGCGGTGTCGGGCTTCCGGGATCGAGCGGTGGAGCGAGCGGCGAGCCGGCGCGGGGAGTTGAGCTCATGCCGCCCGCGGCGCCCCGGCAAGGCGATCTCGCCAACCGAGCGGCGCCCCTGCCTCGGCCACGAAGCCGTGCAGGGGCTCCCCGGGCAGCGCCCGGGCCAGCACGGCCCGCGCCTCGGCGAGGCGGTCGAGGTCGACCCCCGTCCGGAGCCCCATGGCCTCCAGCATGAAGACCAGATCCTCGGTCACGATGTTGCCGGAGGCCCCGGGCGCCGTCGGACAGCCCCCCAGGCCTGCGAGCGGAGAATCGAAGGTCGTTATGCCCTCATCGAGTGCCGCGAGCGCGTTCGCGAGCCCGAGCCCCCGCGTGTTGTGCAGGTGCACCCCCGTCAGTCGGCCAACGCCCACCGCGCGGCGCACGGCGCGGACGCGGTCGCGCATCATCCGCGGATCGGCGGCGCCGGTGGTGTCGGAGAGCCCCACCTCGTCGGCGCCTGCGGACAGCGCCGCCTCCGCGAGGCGGACGACCGCGGCCTCGTCCACACGCCCCTCGATGGAGCATCCGAAGGCGGTCGCGAGGCCGACGTCGAACTGCGGCCGCCTCCCCGCGGAGGCTCCGGGGAACCTCGCGTCGACCTCGGCGCGGATCAGTCGGATCTCCTCGATCACCGCGTCATGGTCCTTGCGGAGGTTCCGTAGCGAATGCGTCTCCGAGCAGCTCAGCGGCAGCGAGATCTTGTGCGCCCCCGCATCGAGGGCCGCCCGCGCTCCGTGGAGGTTCGGCACGAGAACCGCCACCGTCAGGTCGCGCAGACCGAGCGCATGCGCGACCACGGCGCTCGTTTCGGCCATCTGCGGCAGGAGCTTCGGACTCACGAAGGAGCCGACCTCGATCTCGCGCAGACCGGCGCGGGCCAGCGCGGATACCCATTGCAGCCGGGCCTCCAGCGGCATGATCCTGTCGAGGGACTGGAGCCCGTCCCGCGGGCCGACCTCGCTCACGAGGATGTCGATCTCGGTCATCATGGCCTCGCGGTTGGCCCTTTGGTATGCCTATATGCCTCTTGCGATCTTCGCGCAAATTGACGCGCCGGGCGCACGGCGGCATCGGGGGCCGCTCCGGGAAGGAAGGGGGGCCGCATGGATCTGCTCAGCGACGTCCGCGTGGTCGAGTTCTCCCACATGGTGATGGGCCCCGCCACGGGGATGATCCTCGCAGATCTCGGCGCGGAGGTGGTGAAGGTCGAGCCGCCGGGCGGCGACAGGACGCGGCGTCTGCCCGGTGCCGGCGCCGGTTACTTCGCGATGTACAACCGCAACAAGCGGTCCGTGACGCTCGACCTCAAGTCCGAGGCGGGGCGGGATGTGGCGCGCCGGATCGTGGCCGCCTCGGACGTCCTGATCGAGAACTTCCGGCCCGGCGCGATGGCGCGGCTCGGGCTGGGCCCCGAGGAGGCGCGCGCCCTCAATCCCGGGCTCATCTACCATTCGTGCAAGGGCTTTCTATCCGGCCCCTACGAGGCGCGCACCGCGCTGGACGAGGTGGCGCAGATGATGGGCGGCCTGGCCTACATGACCGGCCCGACCGGGCGCCCGCTCAGGGCCGGAGCCTCGGTGATCGACGTGACCGGCGCGATGTTCGGCGTCATTGGCATCCTCGCGGCGCTGCACGCGCGGGGCCGGGAGGGACCGCAAGGCCAGGGGCGGGCGATCACCTCGGCGCTCTACGAGACGACGGCCTTCCTCGTGGGCCAGCACATGGCGCAGGCTGCCGTCACGGGCCGCCCGGCCCCGCCGATGCCCGAGCGCGTGTCGGCCTGGGCGATCTACGACGTGTTCGAGGCGGCGGACGGACAGATATTCGTGGGGGTGGTCAGCGACGGACAATGGCGGAGCTTCTGCGAGGCGTTCGGCTTCGCGGACTGGGCCGGCGACGACGCCTTCGCGACCAACGTGGGCCGGGTGGAGGCACGCGAGCGTATCCTCCCCCGCCTGCGCGACCTCTTCGCCGGGATGACCGTCGCGGAGCTCTCGGACAGGCTGGAGGCGATAGGTCTGCCCTTCGCCCCGATCCGCCGTCCGCAGGATCTGTGGGAGGATCCGCACTTGGCCTCGGGAGGGTTCGTCGAGATGCACCTGCCGGACGACTCCACAGCTGCGGGCCGCGCGGTGTCCTTGCCGGCGCTCCCCCTGGAGGCCGACGGCACGCGGCCGGGCCTGCGCCACGACCTCCCGGCGCCGGGCGAGGGTGCCGCCGAGGCGCTCGCCGCCTGCGGAATCAATGCCGAGGAGTTCGCGCGATTGCGCGCGGACGGGATCGTCGAATGACGCCCCCGGAACCGCTTACCGCCTTCGAGAAGCTTCGCCGTCTCCACTCGCTGCGGGACCACGCGGACGGCGGCACGCTGCTGCGGATCGACCGCATCATGCTGCACGAGCGGACGGGCGCGGTGGCGCTGTGGAACATGATCGAGGAGGGCCGAGCGGTGCGCGACCCTTCGATGGTGTTCGCCACTATCGACCATATCGTCTCGACCCGGCTTGGCGAGCGCACCCGCGCCCGCGCGCCCGGCGGCGAGGTGTTCATGGAGCGAATGCGCGACGCGTGCGACCGGCTCGGCCTGCGCCTCTTCGCGCCCGAGGATCCCCGGCAGGGCATCGTCCACGTGATCGCGCCCGAGCAGGGCATCGTGATGCCGGGCATCACGATGGTCTGCCCAGACAGTCATACTTGCACGCTCGGGGGGCTCGGGGCGCTCGCCTGGGGGATCGGCTCGACGGATTGCGAGCACGCGCTCACCACACGGGCGCTCCGGGTGGGCCCGGTGCGCGCGATGCGGGTCACGCTCGGGGGCGAGCGGCCGGGCTGGCTGACGCCGAAGGACGTGGCGATCCACCTGATTGCGCGGCACGGCGCGGCGGGCGGGCGCGGCCACGCGGTCGAGTTCGACGGCCCGGCCATCCGCGCGATGCCGGTCGAGGAGCGGCTGACCCTGTGCAACATGGGAGTCGAGTTCGGGGCCTTCGCCGCCTTCGTCACGCCCGACGACGCAGTGTTCGACTACCTCCGCGGCCGCCCTTTCGCCCCGCCGCCCGCCATGTGGGACGCGGCGGTCGCGCATTGGAAGACGCTTGCGAGCGATACGGGAGCACGGTTCGACGCGGAGATCGCGCTCGACGTCTCGGACCTCGCTCCGGCCGTCTCCTGGGGCACGAGTCCCGAGCATGCCGTGCCCGTGACCGCGGCGGTGCCCGAACCCACGGACGAGACGCGCCGCAAGGCGCTCCGCTACATGGACCTCGCCCCCGGCCGCCCGCTGGCGGGCCTGCCCGTGGACGGCGCGTTCATCGGGTCCTGCACCAACGCCCGCCTGTCAGACCTGCGCCGCGCGGCGGAAATTCTGCGGGGGCGGCGCGTCGCCCCGGGCATCAGTGCCGTCTGCGTGCCGGGCTCGACCGCGGTCAAACGTGCCGCGGAGGCCGAAGGGCTCGATGCGGTTTTCCGGGCGGCGGGCTTCGCGTGGCAGGAATCGGGCTGCGCGATGTGCTTCTACGCCGGGGGCGAGACATTCCCGCCCGGTGCCCGGGTGGTCAGTTCCACCAACCGCAACTTCGAGGGTCGTCAGGGGCCGGGCGTGCGCACCCACATCGCGAGCCCCGAGACAGTCGCCTGGTCCGCGGTACGCGGCTGTCTCGCCGACATGCGCGAAGCCCCCGCGATCGTGGGCGCAGCCGGATGACCGGCACGGGCATCCGGCGGCACGAGGGGGTCGTGGCGCCCCTCCGCGAGGACAACGTCAACACCGACGCGATCATCCCCTCCCGTGAGATGCGGCGCGTCGGCAAGACAGGTCTCGGGGAGGCGCTGTTCGCCGGGCTCCGCTATACCGAGGAGCGGACGCCCGACCCCAACTTCGTGCTCAATCACCCCGAACGTGCGGGCGCCACGATCCTGCTCTCGGGGCGCAACTTCGGCTGCGGCTCCTCGCGGGAGCACGCGGTCTGGGCGATGCGCGACCACGGCATACGGGCCGTGCTTGCGGAGGGGTTCGGCGGCATCTTCCACGACAACTGCGTCGCCAACGGAGTGGTGCCGGTGCAGCTTCCCGCGGAGGCACTCGAGGCAATCGACGCCTGGTCCTCCGCCGATCCGCAGTCCCGCCGGATCGCGGTCGATCTGGAGGAGATGCAGGTCGAGGCAGGCGGCACGCGGGCGGCCTTCGTGCTCCGGCCGGACCAGCGGCGGATGCTCATGGAGGGGCTGAGTCCGATCGACCTGACCCTCGAGGAGGCCGAGGAGGCCATCGACTCGTTCGACCGGAGGGACCGCATCGCGAGACCGTGGATCTACGTCCACGAGATCTGACCGCACGGCCCCGCGCCCCTGGTCAGGACGGCGCCTCGGCCGGAAACAGCAAGCGCCGCCGCGCCTCCCAATGAGCTCCGGCCGCCCAGTCGAGCAGGCTCTCCCGGTCGAGGGGCAGCCCCTCGCCCGCGCGCGTCGTGGCCCAGGCGAGCGCAAGATTGCACGAGAGGGGCACCGGTGCTGCCTCGTCCCAGTCGCGTGCCGCTGCGAGTGGCCCGAGAGTCGCCATGCCGGTCCCCAGCATCACCACCGCGTCGGCTCCCGTGTCCCGGAGGCGCGCCATCGCTTCGGTCACGGCCTCCCCGCGCATCGCGTAGATCGGATGGAACCTGTCCTCCCTCGGCGCGGGGGCCGCGCGCGCGACGATCTCGAAGCCGAAGCTCTTCCAGTAGGGCCCGCAGGCGGCGTCGAGCTTGCCGGGATAGGGCGAGACGAGCGCGATCCGACGGGCGCCCAGCGCCTCGAGCGCGGCGACCGTGGCGCTGCCGGCGGTGTGGCACGGCACCTCCCGCTCGGCCTCAAGCTCGGCGAGGAGCGCCGCCTCCCGCGTTCGTCCGACGAGGTAGGACGCCCCGGTGCAGCCCACGCCGAGCGCGGTCAGGGGCGCGTTGGAGAACTCCCGCGCGGTGGCGACGTACCGCCCGGCATACTCCACGAGCCGCGCCTCGATGCTGTGCGCCCCGCTGGTGAGGCGGGCGTTGACCATGGCCCAACCGGGCGGGAGGAGCGCCCACAACTCGGGCTCGACGGTTGTGTTCGCCTGCGGCGTGAGGAGTCCGAGCAACCCCGCACGCCCGTACTCGCTCTCGCCCACGGCCATCGGCGGATTTGCCCTTGCGTTCTCCGTAAATGGTATAGAAACATACCTCTATGTCAACGAGCGCGCTGCCCGTTCTGATCGTCGGAGCCGGCCCGGTCGGCCTTACGCTGGCGTGGGCGCTTCACGGGGCCGGGGTTCCGGTACGGGTGTTCGAGGGGGAGGCGGCGATTCCGGACGAGCTCCGGGCGTCGACGTTCCATCCGCCGACGCTGGACATGTTCGACGCCTCGGGCGTCACGGCGGAGCTGGTCGCGGCGGGTCGGGTGACCCCGGAGTGGCAGGTCCGCATGCATGAGACGGGGGAGCGTGTCGTCTTCGACCTCTCGGTCCTCCGGGGGGACACGGGCCATCCGTACCGCCTCCAGTGCCGGCAGGCCCGGCTCTGCGAGGCGCTGCTCCGCCGCCTTCCCGCGGACACGGTCCGCTTCTCCTCCCAGGTGGAGGCGGCGGGGCAGGAGGACGGGCGGGCCTGGGTCCAGACGCGCGCGGCGATGGGGGCCGCGCGCGTCGAGGGCGCCTTCGTCGTCGGATGCGACGGAGCGCGCAGCGTGGTGCGCGAGAGCATGGGAAGCCGGCTGGAGGGCAAGACCTACCCCGAGCACACCGTCCTCGCCACCACGCGTCTTCCCTTCGAGGAGCACATCGACGGCCTGTCGGGCGTCAACTACGTCTGGGAGCGGCGCGGCACCGTCTCCCTCTTGCGCCTGCCCGAACTCTGGCGCGTCTCCCTCCACCCGCGGGCGGGCGAGACGCCCGAGGCGGCGCTAGAGGACGACGCCATCGCCTCGCGCATCGCCGCCCTCGTACCGGGCGCCGATCCCCACCCGATCGAGGAGAAGCGGATCTACCGCATCCATCGCCGCATCGCCTCCTCCTACCAACGCGGGCGGCTGGCCCTGGCCGGCGACGCGGCGCATCTCAACAGCCCCAAGGGCGGCATGGGGATGAACGGCGGGATCCACGACGCGCTCGACCTCGCCGACACGCTCGCCCGGGCGATGGACGGGGGAGACGCGGAGGTGCTGCTCGCGGGCTACGAGAGGCGCCGCAGACCGGTGGCGGCCGAGGAGATCCTGGCGCAGGCCGACGCCAACCGCGCCCGGATGAACGAGACCGATCCGGCGCGGAGATCCGAGCGCCTGGCCGAGCTGCGCGCGATCTCCTCCGACCCCTCCCGCGCGCGGACCTTCCTCCGCCGCTCCTCGATGATCGAAGGTCTCAAGCGGGCGAGGCTCGCCGCGTGAGCCGCCTCGCCGTGCTCGGCGCGGCGGGCGGCATAGGCCGGGCGCTCTGCGCCGAGGCGGAGCGGCGGGGGTGGAAGGTCGCGGCGCTCGACCTGCCCGCGTCTCTCGAGCGGCACGGCATGAATGGCACCCCCGTCGATGCCACGGACCGGGCCGCGCTCTCCGAGGCGCTGTTCGCCCTCGCCCCGTTGGCGGGCTTCGTCATGCTCGCGGGATTCATGTCCGAGAGCCTGCCCTTCCCCGAGGTTCCGGACGCGGACTGGGACGAGGTGATCGCGGGGAACCTGACCGCGACGCGGAACGCCTGCGCGGCGGCCGCGTCCGCGATGGACGACGGCGGCGCGATGGTGCTCACGGGTTCGGGTCTGGGTCACTTTGCGCGCCCGGGCTACGGAGCCTACGCGGTCGCGAAGGCGGGCGTCTCCGCCATCGCCCGGCAGATGGCGCTCGATTGCGCCCCCCGGATCCGCGTCAACGCCGTCGCTCCCTCGGCGGTCGACACCGCCTTCCTGCGGGGGGGCACCGGCCGCTCCGAGGAGGATGCCGCACCTCGGCTCGACATGGACGCCTACGCGGCCGCCGTGCCGCTCGGCCGGATAGCCCTGCCCGGGGACGTCACCGGGCCGATCCTGTTCCTGCTCTCGGAGGATGCCCGCTACGTCACGGGCCAGACGTTGCACGTCAACGGCGGGACGTTCATGCCATGAACCGGCCGTTCGACCTTCCCGCCGCCCCGCCGGATCGCGTCCGCGGGTTCGTCGGCGGCGGGGCCGCGGGCGGCGGGGGCATCGACCTGCCCGTGATCTATCCCGCCACGGGCGCGCGGGTCTCCACGCTGACGGAGGACGGGCCGGAGGCGGTGGCCGCCGCCGTCGCCACCGCGCGCGCCGCCTTCGACCGCGGTCCCTGGCCGCGCATGGGCGCCGGACGCCGGGCGGAGGTGCTGCGGACCTGTCAGGATACGATCCTCGCGCACGCGGAGGAACTGGCGCGGCTGGAATGCCTCAACACCGGCCTCGTGCTGCGCGAGCTTCAGTCGCGCCACATGGTCCGGGCGGCGATGAATTTCGGCTTCTTTGCCGATAACATCCTCCAGGCGAAGGGCGCCCGCTACGACCAGGCCGAGGGCTATGTCACCACCGTCGCGCGCGATCCGGCCGGTGTCGCGGCCCTGATCGCGCCCTGGAACGCCCCGGTCGCGCTGGCGTCCATGAAGGTCGCCGCCGCGCTGGCCATGGGCTGCACCTGCGTGCTCAAACCCTCGGAGCAGACGCCGCTGGCGATCGCCCGCATGGTGGAGCTGCTCCTGCCGATCCTGCCGGAAGGCGTGCTCAACCTCGTCAACGGCCGCGGACACGTGACCGGCGCCGCACTCGTCTCGGATCCGCGCGTCGATCGCGTCTCCTTCACCGGAGGGACCGCGACTGGACGGGGCATCATGGCCGCCGCGGGACGCAACCTCACGCCCTGCACGATGGAGCTCGGCGGCAAGTCCGCGAACGTGATCTTCGCCTCCGCCGATCTCGAGCGGGCCGTGGACGGGGCGCTCCTCGGGATCTTCTCGAACAACGGCCAGCAGTGCCTCGCCGGCTCCCGCATCCTCGTGGAGCGGTCCGTCCACGAGGAGGTGGTGGCCCGCTTCGTCGAGCGCGCCGGGCGCATCCGCGTGGGCGATCCGACCGACGACGCCACGGAGCTCGGCCCGCTGGCCTCCGAGGCGCACATGGCGCGGGTGCTGGGCTACGTGGGCATCGCCGAGGCCGAGGGCGGCCGATTGCTGACGGGCGGGCACCGGCGCGAGGACCTGGGCAGCGGGTTCTTCGTCGCGCCCACCGCCGTCTCCACCCCCTCGAACGACGCCCGCGTGGCCCAGGAAGAGATCTTCGGACCCTTCGCCGCCATCCTGCCCTTCGACACGGCCGAGGAAGCCGCGGCGCTCGCCAACGGCACGCCCTTCGGGCTCGTGGCCTATGTCTGGTCCGACCACCTGCCGACGGTGATGATCATGACGGAGCGGCTGCGGGCCGGCGTCGTCTGGGTCAACACGCCGATGATGCGGGAGCTGCGGGCCCCGTTCGGCGGGTATGGAGCCTCGGGCGTCGGCCGCGAAGGCGGCGCCGCCTGCGAGGCGTTCTATACCGAGGAGAAGACCATAACGATCCCCACGGCCCCGCCCGCGCTGCGCAGGCTCGGGGCCTGAGGGGGACGATCCGGCAGAGGAGAGAGGACCGATGACCCAACTCAAGTCGCTTAGCCTGGCCGCCGCGCTGGCGCTCGCCGCGCTGCCCGGCCTCGCGCAGGAGCGGATCAAGGTCGGGACGTTCGTTCCCGAGCAGTCGGTCGGCGTCTCGGGCGTCATCAAGCCCTGGATGGAGGCCGTGGAGGCCGAGACCGGAGACGTGACGTTGCAGGGCTTCTGGGGCGGCACGCTCGGCAAGGATCCGTTCAAGCAGTTCGAGCTGGTGCAGAACGGCGTAGCCGACGTTACCTGGGTGCTGCCGGGCTACACCGCGGGGCAGTTCCCGGAGATGAGCCTCTTCGAGCTGCCGTTCCTCTTCGAAAGCGCCGAGGAGGCGTCGAAGGTCGGCTGGATGCTCCACGAGCAGGGGCTCCTCACGGGGCTCGACGGGGTGCATCTCGTGGGCTTCTTCGCCTCCGAGCCGAACGCTCTCTACATGGCCGAGCCCATCGACGGCCTCGACGCGATCGAGGGCATGAAGCTGCGATCCGTCGGTCCGGTCCACGCCCAGTTCCTCGAGACCTTCGGCGCCGCGCCGCAGACGCTCTCCTCCGCGGAGATGAACGAGGCGCTCAACCGTGGCACCATCGACGGGGTGATCCAGTCCTGGTCGGGCCTGCGCACATTCAACACCACCCCGCTCGTCGCGCAGGAATACAAGGTGCCCGTGGGCACCATCCCGTTCCTGCTGCTGATGAACGAGGCCAAGTGGAGCGGGCTGTCCGCCGAGGCGCAGGAGGCGGTGATGGCGCATGGCGGCATGGCGATGGCCGAGATGGGCGCGCAGGCCTACCGCGCCGCGGGCGAAGAGATCGTGGCCGGCGTGGCCGAGGAGGACCGGGTGCGGCTCGACGCCCCCGACGCGGCGGCGATGGAAGGCTATGCCGAGCGCGCCCAGGCCGTCCACGACTGGTGGATCGAGCAGACGCCGAACGGTCGGGCCGTCTATGACGCCGCCCGCGCCGCCCTCGACGAGATCCGCGCGGGAAGCTGACGCGCCGTGACTCCAACGCCCGACCACGGGGGCCCGACGGAGGCTTCGGGCTCGGTTATAGCTGGACCCGCTGGAGCCGGATCTGCGGTGAGTGGGGTCCCGCCGCTCGCACGGAGGTTCGACCGGCTCACCCGGTCGGTCGCGCTCGTGGGTTTCGCGGGGCTCGTGGCGGTGGCGCTGCTCACCTTTTACGACGGGGCGGCGCGCTGGCTCGGCACCCCCCGCATTTCGGGCTTCTCCGACTACGGGGAGCTCGCCTACCCGCTCGTCATCGCCTCCTGCTTTCCGGCCGTCCTCCTGCGGCAAAGCAACATCACCGTGACCTTGCTCGGCCGGGCCCTCGGGCCGCGGGGCAACGCCGCTCTCGAGGCCTTCGCGGCCTGGGTGGTGCTCGCCTTTTTCGCGGTGCTCGTCTGGCAGCTCGTCGAGCTCACGGCGGGCTACGCCGCAGGCGGGCGCACCACACGCACCATTTCCCTGCCGCTCGCCCCCGCATGGGTGGGAACCACGGCGGTGATGGCGCTCTGCGTGCCGGTCCAGGCCTACGTCGCCTGGGCCTGGACGCGCGCGGCCCTGACCGGGGCGCCGCCGGCCCATGCCGGCCTGCGCGGGGGTGCGGACGCATGACCATGGACGGACAGGCGCGGTGAACGATCCCTTCGTGGTCGGCACGCTGGGCCTCGCGGCGATGTTCGCGCTGATCCTGCTCCAGGTGCCCGTGGGCATCGCGATGGGCGTGGTGGGCGTCATCGGCGTGGGGCTGATCATCGGATTCGGCCCCGCCCTGACGCTGCTCGCCACCGAGCCTTCCTCGGCCATCTCCTCCGAGGGTCTCGCCGTCATCGCGATGTTCCTGCTGATGGGGAACCTCGCGACCGTGGGAGGACTGTCCGGCGAGCTCTACCGCCTCGCCCAGGCCTGGCTCGGGCACCTGCGAGGCGGGCTCATCCACGCCACGATCGGGGCCTGCGCGGGTTTCGGCGCGATCTGCGGTTCCTCGGTGGCGACGGCGGCCACGATGGTGCGGATCGCGCTTCCCGAGATGCTCGAGCGCGGCTACTCGCGCTCGCTCGCGGCGGGGGCCATCGCGTCGGGCGGCACGCTCGGCATGATCATCCCGCCCTCCGTGGTGATGATCCTCTACGCGATCCTGACGGAGAACTCAATCATCGCCCTGTTCCTGGCGGCCATCGTGCCGGGGCTCCTCGCCGTGCTGTTCTACTTCGCCGCCGTCGCCGTCACGGTGCGGCTCCGGCCGGATCTCGCCCCGGTGGGCGTCCGCGCCGACTGGCGAGAGCGGCGGCGCGTGACCCGCCAGAGCTGGGCCGTCGTGCTGCTCGCCGTGGCGGTGTCGGGCGGCATCTATTCCGGCGTGTTCACCGTGACGGAGGCGGCATCGGTCGGCGCCTCGCTGGCACTGCTGATCGCCCTGCTCCGCCGGCGCCTGACCTGGAACAGCCTCCTCGCCGCGCTGGGGGACACGGCCTCCAACACCGGGCTCATCTTCGTCATCATCATCGGCGCATCGGTCTTCGGCTACTTCGCGACGCTCTCCGGCCTGCCCGCAGCCGCGGTCGCGGGTATCGAGGGACTGGGCCTGCCACCCTGGGCGGTCATCGCGATGCTGGTGGCGTTCTACCTCGTCCTCGGCAGCATCTTCGACACCATCGCGGCGATGGTCCTGACGCTGCCCTTCACCTACCCGCTCGTCGTCTCGATGGGGTTCGATCCGGTCTGGTGGGGGGTGGTCATGGTGGTCGTGATCGAGCTGGGCATGATCACTCCGCCGATCGGCATCAACGTCTTCGTGCTCCACTCGATGGCCGACGACCTCCCCCTCGGCACCGTCTTCCGCGGCGTCGTGCCGTTCCTCGTGGCGGACGTGCTCCGGCTCGTGCTCCTCCTCCTCCTACCGGGCCTCTCCCTGTGGCTGCCGTCGGCGCTCGGCTGGGTCTGATCGCTCCGCATCGAGCCCACCCCTGCGGTCCGCTCCCGCACCGCTCGCTCCGGCCACCCCAAGTGCTGTGCTCGATCGGACGGCGACTCACCGCCTGCCGAGAGGACCGGATCGGACCCGAACCGAACGCCCGGGTGCCAAAGGAGGAGGGGTCAGTTATTGATGCCCCAGGCCTCCACTCAGGAGGATATTGAACCGATCGGCTGTCTTTATTTACTGTGGGGACTTGAGCACCGGCCTGTACGACCGCCTGACGCAGATCCGACCTGCAAGTTTGCCGGCCCCGCGTTTCCCCACCACCACTCGGATAGCACCTCTCTCGATAGATTAACGCGGAAGCTCGTTCCCTCGGGTGAGCATCGAGAGGGGCCGGGATCCTTTCAAGCGGTACCCGGAAGTCCGTAGGCCAGAGCCCCCTGACCCTCCGCCCGGTATGTTGGCATCCCGTCCAGAGCAGTGTGCCGAGACAGGAGGCGGGAGGGCCCCAACCCGGAGCCCTGTCGATCGCGATGAAGGGGACCGACCTCTTTCACTATCTGGCCGGAACACCGCAGGGCCCGGGCAGGGGCCTGCCGCCCGGCGGGTGGCCGGGGTGGACCCCGGCCGCGCCGTGGCGGGGGTCAGGCGACCCGGGCCGCCCGCCGCCGCATGACGCAGAGCCCGCCGAGCGCCGTCGCCAGGAGCACGAAGCCTGCGGGCAGCGGGACGGGCGACGCCTCGATGGCGGCCAGCGAGAAATCCGCGCGGCCGGACTGGTCGTTGCTCGGCGTGGCCACCGAGAAGACGAAGCGGGAACCCACGAGATCGAGCCCGGTGAATCCGGCATAGCCGCCGAGATCGGGCGTCCCAGGGTGGTTCTGCTGCCGCTGCGCGGCGAACGTCGCCGTCCGTCCTCCGTCGAAGCTTACGAGCGCCTGCTCGCGGTTGGAGGGGTTCCCGAGTTCCGCGAACAGGTCGAGGAAGTGCAGGGCCGTCACCCGGACCGTCCGGGCGAAGGCGACCGAGATCTTCTCCCGGCCGATGGTGATCTCGTCGTCCCGGACGCCGAGGCCATCGAACTCGAGGGCGAGACCGGTTCCCGAGGGTGCCACGTCCCCGTCGAACCCGCGGTTGCGCGTGAGCTTGCCCGTCCCCTCCGTGGAGACGGTGTAGTCGAGCCCACCGGCCGCGCCTGAAAAGCCCTTGCCACGGAAGCGGTAGGCGGAGCCGTCGGTGAAGTCGATCGTCGCGGCCTGTGCGCCGGTCGCCCCGACGACGGTCGAGACGCCGACCGTCAGGGCGGTCACGGCAACGGCAAGGATGGGAGTGAAGCCGCGGGCGCGGCGGAGCAATCTGGGGAACATCATCGAATCTACCACTGGTTGAAAATGGGATGGTGCGGATCGGGTTAGTCCGAGCCGGTTCCATCGCAAAGTTGTTTTATCTCAGTGGGTTAACTGCCTCATTGGTGACATCGGCAGCCCATGTCCCGGTCACATCGGCGGCGGCTATGCGGCGGTTGCGGGGCAGGTCACGACGATCCTCGCGATCGCCCACGCGGAACGGCCCGAGGGCGGCGGAAGCCGCAATCGGGTGGCATGGTGGCAAGGCCGGAGCGCCGGTCGCCGGAGATCCGCCGCCCACACGGCCGGACGGCCCCTGCCTGCGTCATGCAGGAGGTCGTCGCCGCTTCAGTTCGTCCCGATCGGTCTCCTGCCGCGGGCGGCGACCATGCGCAGCACATCGGCGACGATCCGGGCCGTATCCTCCCAGCGCGGCAATCCGCGTCCGGCCTCCGCCGATGCCCGCGCCATCCGGTGGCGCAGCCTGTCGTCGGTGAGGAGGCTGCGCAGCGCGTGGGCCAGGGCAGCCGGATCCTCCGTTGGCACGAGAAGGCCCGCCGGCGGCTCCGGCGCTCCGGACCCGGCATCCTCCCCCGCGATCGCGCCCAACGTCTCCGGTACCGCCCCGCCCGCCGCCGCGACGATAGGGAGGCCCCGCTGCATGGCCTCGCCAAGGACGATGCCGTAGCCCTCGTAGCGCGTCGCCAGCGCGAAGAGATCGGCCGCGGCCCATTCGCGGGCGAGGGCCGCATCGTCCAGTTCCCCCAGCAGCGCGACGCGGGAGCCGAGACCATGCCGGGCGATCCGGGCCCGCAGATCGGCCTCGACCGCATCGTCATGCGCCGCCCCCACGATCCGGGCGCTCCAGGCGACCCCATCGAGACAGGCCAGCGCCTCCACGAGGATGTCGTGCCCCTTCCTCTCCGCGAGGATCCCTACCGACAGGATCCGGTTCTCCCCGGGATGGCGCTGCCCGGAGCGGACGGCCGCCACCGGGTCGAAGCCCGGCGGCGCGACCGTGACGGCCGAAGGGGGCAGTCCGAAACGATCCCGGAGCAACCGCGCGACGAAACCGCTCGGCACGATCACGGCATCCACCGCGCGCAGACCGGCGGCCTCGTTCCGCAGCAGCCAGGCCGCACGTTCGGGCGGCAGCGCAGCCTCGAGCCCGAGGGGGTGGTGGATCACCGCGACCAGCGGCGCCGCGATGCGGGCGAGCCCCTCGGGCGGCAGCGTCCCCGGAAGGAAGCCGTCGAGCAGCACGGGCTCGTCGCTCGGCCGTGCGGCGAGCGCGGCGAGCGTCTCCTCGATGTCGTCGGGGTCCGGATCGGGGAAGGCGTCGGACATGCGCAGCAGGGGCACTCGGATGCCGGCGTCGCGCAGAGCGGCGAGCAGCCGCCGCTCGTAGAGGAAGCCGCCGGAGCGGCGCTCCGGATCCCCGGGGATTGCGAAGGCCGCGCGAAGGGTCACGCCGACGCCAGCTGCTCGGGTGCGTAGGTGAGCAGGACCCTTCGCTCGAGCGCGGCGACCGCTGCGGTTCCGACGACGGCGGCCACGGCCACGAGGACGGTCGCGCCCCACAGCATCCCGTAATCCGACGTCGATGCCGTCAGCGCCATGAGCGCCCCGATCCCCCGCCCGGTGGCCAGCCACTCGGCCACCGTCACCGCGAGGATCGCGGCAGGTACCGCCATGCGCGCAGAGGCGAAGAGCGCCGGCAGCATTGCGGGGATCCGGGCCGATACGAGGAGGCGCCAACGCCCGGCGGCATAGCCCCGGAAAACGTCGCTCACCGCGCCGGGTGTCCGCCGCAGCCCCTCGAGACAGGCGATCAACGTGGGAAAGAACGTCATCAGGGCGACGATCGCCACCGTCGCCACCGGCCCCCGCCCCAGTGCCAGCACGAGGAGGGGCGCCGTCGCGACGATGGGCACGGCGCGCGCCGTCACGCCCAGCGCCAGCGCAGGCGGAGCTAGCGGAGGCACGAGCACGAGAAGGCACGCCAGCCCCGCTCCTGCGGCGAGCCCCGCCAGAAGGCCGGGAACGGCGAAGGCCATCGTCTCGAGGAACGCCCCGAGCAGCACCGCGCGCCGCGCCTCCGCTCCGGCATCGGTCGTGAAGTGGGCGAGGACGTCGAGCGGGCGCTTGGCGAAGAACGGGCTCAACCCCGCGGCGTCCATTGACGCCTGCCACAGCAGGAGGACGGCCGTCGCAGCGAGGGCCGCCTCGCCGATCCTGCGGAGAAACGATCTGGGTCTCGCCCCGCCCGGAGGCGCGAGGAGCAGCGGCGGAGGATCGGGCGAGAGGCGGCGCCCCGTCCACCCGAGCGCCGCATGAGCGGCGATCGAGACGGCGGCGCCGAGCGCGGCGCAGGTCCAGGTGGCCGGCGCGTCGAGGGCGCCCATCGCCCGGACCGTCAGCACGCCGAGGCCCCGCTCCGCGCCCGTGAACTCCCCGACCATCGCCCCCAGCACCGCGGCCGGCGCGGCGATCCTCAGCCCGGCGAGGACGTAGGGAAGGGCGGCCCTGACGCGGACATGCGCGATCTCGGCGCCCCGCCCGCGGCCGTAGGAGCGTACGAGATCCAGCCAGTCGCGGGGCACCGCGCGCAGCCCCACGCCCGTCGCGAGGAAGGTGGTGTAGAGGACGGCGAGTGCGGCGAGCGTGACCTGAGGCCCCTGCCCCGGACCCCACAGCACCCTCAGGATCGGCCCGGTCGCCACGAGAGGGAGGCAGAAGGTGACGAGGGCGAGCGCGGAGATCATCCGCGCGGCGGGAGGCAGGAGCAGGGCGAGCGCGGCGAGCGCGATGGCGAGCGCGTTGCCGAGGAGGAACCCGAGCAGGGCGGACTGGAGGGTCGCCGCGAGGGCCCGGGCGTAGAGGCCCACATTGGCCACGAGATGCGACATCACGTCGAGCGGACCGGCCAGCACGAGGCTGCCGGCATTGGCTCGGGCGAGCGCCTCCCACCCGAGGAGGAGCGCCACCCAGCCGGCCGCTGGGACCAGCCGCGCCGACGATGCGCCGCGGCCTCCCGACGCCGTCGCCGCATAAGTCACCGGGCGGACCAGGGGACGAGCGGCCCACGGTCTTGGGCGCCGAAATCGGGTGTCCGGGCACCCGTCGGTGTCCGGCAGCAAGAGGCCGCCCCTGCGAGTTGCGGCGGGGACACGGGCTGCGCATGTCGTCGGGCTCGGGCGTTCCTTCCGCCCGTCGACGGGTTCCGGATCGAACGCCGAGGCCGGATGGCGCCCGCGCCGGAACCTCCTCCGACGATCACGGGCATCCGGCCGTCACTGGGCGGCCACCGCGGGGGAGGCATCGGCGACCCCGGCGGCGAGCGCCTCGGCGACGTCGTCGCAGAGGTCACGGAACTCCGCGCTCCGGCGCGCGCCCTCCCCGCGCGGATGCGCCAAGGGGACCTCGACATCGGCGACCACCCGAGCGGGGCGCGGCGACAGAACCAGCACCCGGTCCGAGACGAGTACCGCCTCCTCGATCGAGTGGGTGACGAGGAGCGCCGTCGTGCCGCGGGCCTGCCAGAGGGCCGGCAGGTCGGCGTTGAGGCGCCGCCGCGTGAGCGCGTCGACGGCGCCGAATGGCTCGTCGAGCAGGAGCAGTTCGGGCGCGCCGACGAGGCACCGCGCGATCGCAGCCCTCTGCCGCATCCCGCCCGAAAGCTCCGCCGGCCGCCTGTCGGCGAAGCCGGAGAGCCCGACCAAATCGATCAGCGCCTCGACCCCGGACGGGTCGGGCGGGCGGCGGGCCAAGGTGAGCGCGAGCGCGACGTTGCCGCGGACCGTGCGCCATGGGAGGAGCGCGGCGTCCTGGAAGGCGACGGCGAGGCCCGCGCGCCGACGCGTCTCCTCCGGAGTCTCGCCGCCGATCAGCACCGACCCGGCGCTCGGCTCGTCAAGGCCCGCGACCAGGCGCAGGAGTGTGGACTTGCCGCATCCCGACGGGCCGACGAGCGCCGTCGTCCGGCCGCCCCGGAAGGTGGCGTCGAAGGGGGCGACCGCCGGCACCGCCTCCCCGCGCTCTCCTCCGAACACCTTGCTCAGGCCCGTGCAGGCGATGTCGGGTCCGGAGGCCGGCCCCGATGCGGGGCGGGCGCCTTCACCCATGCACAGCTTCGAGAATCGAGCGGTCCCACAGCTCGGGACTCACCTCCCGGCCGAGCAGCGCGAGCGTCTCGACGTTGGCGGCCACGGTCTCCTCGGTGAACCAGCCGAAGCCCTCCGCCTCCGTCAGCGGGGAGAACATGAGCGGGACCTGCCGCTCCGCCTGGAGCACCTGCACCTCCGGGTCGAGCCCCGCATCGGGGAACATCTCGACCGTCAGCGCGGCCGCCGCGGCCGGATCTGCCTCGTAGCGCTGCCAGCCCCGCACCTCTCCGCGCATCAGGCCGATTACCTCGTCGCGCCGGTCGCGGAGGCTTTCCTCCGTGGCGATGTAGGTCTGCGAATGCACGGAATAGCCGTAATCGGCCATGAGCATCGTCACGCTCTCGACGCCCCGCACGGCCATCGCCACGGGCAGGTCGGTGGCCCAGCACAGGAGGCAATCGACCTCGCCGGCAAGGAGCGGTGCCGCATCGTACTGCGTGGGCACCACCTCGATCCCGCCCACGTCCACGCCATTGATCGTGCAGAGCGCCTCGAGGACCGGCATGTTCGCCAGCGCCATGCCGATCCGCTTGCCCACGAGATCCGCCGGCGCGTTGACCGGGTTCGCCGGCAGCGATGCGACGGCGAAGGGGTTCTTCTGCATCGCCACGCCGATGATGCGGAAGGGCGCACCCTGCTCGACCGCCGCCGCCGTGTAGTCGGCCGCCGAGATGCCCACGAGGGCGGTGCCCGCGACGACCGGCGGCTCCACCGGCGCGTTCGGGCCGCCCGGCAGGAGCGAGACGTCGAGACCCTCCTCGGCCCAGTAATCCCTGTCTCGAGCGATGTAGCTTCCGCCGAACTGGACCGAATGCAGCCAGGAGAGCTGGAGCGCGACCTCGCGCGCCTGGGCCCGGGCGATCCCCGGCAGTGTCGATCCGAGGCCCGCCGCGAGGCCGGCGCCGAGCCCCCCGCGCAGGACGGCCCGGCGATCCGGCCGGGAGAGCGGAGACTTGCGGCGGGGAGCGTTGGTCATGATCGGAACCCTCGACTGTGGTGGCCCGCGACGGGCGGCGCGCCGAGGTTACGCGCCGCGACCGGTGCCGGCAAATCACGCCTCGCCGCACCCCCCGGGCTACCCTCGCGGCGGACGACGAGGGGCCAGAGGAGCCCCGGAAGGGTGGTCGCCAGAAGGACCGCCCCGAAGGCGACGCTCGCCGCCACCCCCGCGGCGGGCATGGCGCCGAGGACGGGGAAGAGCGTGGCCGCCGCCCCTTCGCGCCAGCCCCAGCCGCCCACGGTGGCGGGCACGAGCATCGCGAAGAGGATCAGCGGTACGACCGCGAGCGCGGCGGACGGTTCGATCACCGTGCCGGTGGCCCGCGCCGCCGCCACGAAGGCCGCGATGTTGAGCCCCGCGATGACGGCGCCGAGCGAAGCCTGTACGGGCCAGATCCGTCGTGCGAGGAGGGCCCGCCGGGCGGCCCGGACGAGGCGGCGCACCGCGCCGCTTCCACGACGCCCGGCGACCCGGTACACGATGGCGGCGGTGGCTAGGAGCGCGGCGAAGGCGGCGATCACGGCCCAAGCGATGCCGCTCGGCAGGCCCGCCGCCGCCCCGACCCCCGCAAGCGTGGCCGCGGCCCCCGTGGCGGCGAGGGCCAGCATGGACGCCTGTCCCGCGACCCGTTCGAGCAGCACGGCATGGGCCGCACGCTCCCTGTCGTGCCCCGTCCGGAAGGCCCGCGCGACGTCGCCCAGTACGCCCCCGGGCAGCGTCGTGTTGACCACCTGCGCGAGGTAGTACTCCCCAACGGCCCGGCCCGGCGCGATGCGCAGCCCGAGGCGCGCCGCGGTCAGGCGCCAGCGCAGCGCCATCAGCACCGTCTGCGCCGTCAGCAGGGCCCCCGCGAGCAGCAGCCAGCCCGGCGCCGCTCCGGCCAGCCGGCGCCCGGCCTCCGCGGCATCCGTGAGCGCGAGCGCCAGCGCGACGAGCGCGACCGAGAGACCGAGGCGCAGGGCGAGGCGGAAGGCCCGCCTCACGAGCCGCCCCCGCCTTCCGACAGGGCGCCGACCAGCCTGTCCCGGACGGCCTCCATCGGCCAGACGGGGGCCTCCGCCCCCGGGACGAGACCGCGGCTCCATCCCCAGCCCTCGAACCTTGCGAGAACGGAAGGCGGGCCCACGAGATGGGCCGGCACGTCGTATGCGCCCGCCCCGCCGATCTGGGAGACGAACGGTGCGGCCGGATGATCCCCGAGGATGAGCAGGAGCGGCGCACGTTCCGGATCGGTGCCGGCGGTCCGGGCGGCGTAGCCGAAGGCCGCATCGAGCGCGTAGGCCACGGAGTCGCGGTAGGCGGCGCGCACCGCATCCTCGTCCTGCCAGAGCACGGCGGGCGCCACGCCGGTGCCGCGGTACGCCTCGAACGTCGCGCCCGTCTCCGCCTCCTCCCACGGCAACATGGGCAGAACCGGTGTCCATGGAGCGTGCGAGGAGATGAGCGCCACCTGCACCGCCCGCGGACCCGGCACCGCGTCGAGCAGCGCGGGCAGGCGGGCGAGCGTGAACTGGTCGGGCATCGTCACCCAGTTGAAGGCGGGCCCGTCATAGCCCATCGCCGCACCGTCCACGGCAAGGTCGAAGCCCAGGGCGTCCGCCTCGGGCCAGGCCCGCGTGATGGCGGGCATCACCGCCACGGCGCTGCGGCCGGACGCGGAGGCGAGATGCCACAGCGTGCGGCGCGGGCTCGCGAGCAGGGCGCGGTAGCGGGCCTGGTCCCCGATCCGGAGCCCCGAGGCCAGCGTCGCATGGGCGAGCCAAGACTGCCCGCCACGGATGGGCGACCGAAGCCACGCGCTCCGCGAGGACAGGCCGGCCTCCGAGAGCATGGCGTCGTGGCGGGAGAGAAGGGCACGGTGCGCGGGCGCGTAGCTCGGGTTGTCGAGGCTCGCCCGGCCGTAGCTCTCCACGAAGACCACCACCAGGTCCCGCGCGCCGAGCCCTGCGAAGGCGCCCCCCGTGCCGGAGCCGAGGCCGGAGAGCGGATCCGCGGCGGCGGCACGCTGGAAATCCCTGAGCGCCGCGTGCGAGGCCATCCCGTCCCGAACCTCCTCCGCGGCCAGACGCGTGGCGAAAGCCGATCCCGGTGGGTTCGCGGGAAGGCGCCATGCCCCCATGTTGTGGCCGGTCTCGGCGATGCAGACCGCCGCGAAGGCCGCAGCGACGGCCAGGGCGGGCGCGCGGAGCCGCGCGGGCGGATCCAGCCGCTCCCATCGCCCGGTGGCCCAGGCGAACGCGAGGCCCGCGAGCATCAGCAGGCCGCCCGCGGCGGCGACCGCAGCCCACGCGCCCGGACGGCCCAGCGCCCCGGTCAGCAGTTCGACCGACGGGCGCATCAGAGTCCAGTCCACGACGGGATCGAAGGGCCGGGAAAGGGCGGCATGCGCAGCGATGTCTGCGAGCTTGAGCGCAGTGGCGACGGTGAGGAGCACGGCCAGCGTGGCCGCCGCGGCACGTGCGGCGCGGCCGCGAAGCGCGAGGAGGCCGAGAAGCACCGCCGGGAGTTCGAGAGGCACGAGGCGCAGTGCGCCCGGCGTGAGGGCGGCGGGGTGGTTCGGCAGGATCAGCGCGAGATGGAGCAGGACGGCTCCGGAGAGCAGCGCGGCGGCGTCCTTCCACTGCAGGCGTTCCGTCACGCGGAGCGACGCCTGTTCCGCAGCCACAGCACGTCTCGAGCGAAGGAGGACAGGACGAGAGCCGCCACCACCGGGAGGACGGATCGGAGATCGGGAAAGAGTGGGAGAAAGCCCAAGATCCCCAGCAGCGTCGCGATCTGGACGACGCAGACGGCCTTGCGGCTCCATCGTTCGGGGAGGGGGCGGTCGAGCCAGGGCAGGATACGCACGGCAAGCGCGAAAGCGTACCGGCTCCCCCCGAGCACGGCCAGCGACACTGCCTCCAGCGCCGTGGGCCCGGGCAGCGCCGACCAGACGGCGACCGCGAGCGACAAGGCGAGCGCGCTGTCCACCTCCATGTCGAAGCGCGCGCCGAAGGGCGAGGCCATCCCTTCCCTCCGCGCGAGGGCTCCGTCCACCCCGTCGAGTAGAAGCGCCAGCACCGCGAGGGCGAGGAGAGGCGTGATGCCGCGCGTCGCGGCGCCGGCGAGCGCCGCCGCCCCGACCGCCGCGACGAGGGCGAGCCGCAGACCCGTGACCGCATTCGCCGCGCCGAGACGCGGATGCGGATGCCCGCGCGAAAGCCCCCGCGCCGCGAACGCCAGCCCGACCGCCGCGAGCGCGAGCGCAAGTGCGGGCACCCCCCATCCCGAGCCGGGCACGGCGAGGGCTCCTGCTCCAGCGGCGAGAGCGAGAAGGATCGGATTGAGGACCCCGAAACCGCTGGTCGGCGCGGACGTGATGGTCTGGGGGAACTGAGCCGAGTGATCCGTCATCGCCCCTGACATAGCGCCATCATCCGGCCATCAACAGAGCTCGGGTCCCCCCGTGGGACCGCTCGCATGGGAACCGACGCGCCGTGCAGGCTGCTCCTCAGGCAGGGGGCGCCTCAAACGGGACGACGGCGGCGAAGATGTCCCCACTGACCCCTGCCAATCGCCCGCGGAGGACGGTCCCATCCCGGGCGTTCAAAGGCTCCGACCGATTTGGTAGGGGTGAACCGGATTCACCGATGCGCCCGCCAATCGAGTTGTACCAACGCGTCCGCGCCAGCGCCAGCGCCAGCGCCGAACCGAAACACCCGCTACGTCCCTCGGTCATCACCTACCTCGGGAGGCGTTCTCCAAACGCACACGGCGAGATTGGCCGCATGGCGCCCGCCTGGTTTGCCTGCCCTGCCGGGAGGGCTACCTACGGGGCAGCGCCATGGCCCGACCGAGGAGGGATCCGCCCATGATCCGCACCCCCGCCACGCTCGCCGTCCTGCTGGCCGCCGTTCCGGCCGGGGCCGAGCCGCATGCCTACGAGCTCGATCCGTCCCACACCGTCGTGAGCTTCCTCGTCGACCATGTCGGATACGCGCGCGTTCTCGGGGTCTTCACCGATATCGAGGGCGGCTTCACCTACGACATGGACAGCCAGGAACTGTCGGACGTGGAGATCCGGATCGGGACGGGGAGCGTGAACACCTTCCACGAGGCCCGCGACGGCCATGTCCGCGCGCAGGATTTCCTCGACGTCGACGCCCACCCGTCGATGACCTTCACCGCCGACGGGGGCACGCCCACCGGCGAGGCGACCGGCACGGTGGAGGGCGAGCTATCCCTGCTCGGGCAGTCCCTGCCCCTCACTCTGGAGGTGACGCTCAACAAGGCCGAACCCTACCCGTTCGGGCACGGCCGCTTCACCCTCGGCCTCTCGGCGCGGGCCAGCCTGCTGCGCAGCGAGTACGGCATGGACTACGCCGTCGCCAACGGGCTGGTCGGCGACGAGGTGGAGATCATCATCGAGACGGAGGCGCTCCGCGTCGAGTGACCCCGGCGGGGGGGATCGCGGCGCATCCGGCATTCCCGCGGCCCGATACTCGGCAGCCCCGCCCGTCGCGGCTACGCATCCGCCTCGTCGGTGACGCGGGCGAACTCCGGCATCCGCCGGTACTCGAAGGGCGCCTCCGCGTCCTCGGACCACCCCTCCGCCTGCGCCCGAAGCGCAGCGTTGAGAGGCGATTTCGAGCAGACCGGATCGGTCGCGGACGCATCGCCGGCGAGCGCCATCGCCTGACACCGGCAACCGCCGAAATCCTTGAGCTTCCGGTCGCAGGAGCGGCAGGGCTCCTGCATCCAGTCCGTCCCCCGATAGGCCCGAAACGCCGCGCCCTCGTACCAGATCTCGGACAGGCCCCGGTCGCGCACCGAGTCGAACCGCAGATGCGGGATCGTCTGCGCCGCGTGGCAGGGCAGGACGAGCCCCTCCGGCGTCACGTTGAGCCCCGTGGAGCCCCAGCCCCCCATGCAGGGCTTGGGGTAGGTCGCGTGGTAGTCAGCCGGCACGTAGTCGATCACCAGCACGCCCGCGAGCCGGGCCCGCGCTTCCGCCACCACCGCACTCGCCTCCCGCGCCTGCGTCCGGGTCGGCATCAGCGCGCCACGGTTTCGCTCGGCCCAGCCGTGGAACTGCACCGTGGCGACCTCGATCCGCCGCGCCCCAATCTCCACGGCCATCTCCAGCGCGCGAGGGAGCTGGTGCGTGTTCCCCCGATGCATCACGAAGTTCAGCGTCAGCGGGAAGCCCAAGGTGCCGATCCACCCCGCAACCCGCATCTTGCGGTCGAAGCCGCCACGGTAGCCGCCGACGCGGTCGGCCGTCTCGGCGTCCGTCCCCTGCAGCGAGAGCTGCACGTGGTCGAGACCGGCGGCGTCGAGCGCGGCGAGCCGACGCTCGGTCAGGCCGATCCCGGAGGTGATGAGGTTCGTGTAGAGGCCGGCGTCCCGCGCGGATTGCACGAGCTCGACGAGATCGGGTCGGGACGCCGGCTCGCCGCCGGAGAGGTGGAGCTGCAGCACCCCGAGATCGGCCGCCTCGCGAAAGACGCGGGCCCAGGTCGCAGCGTCGAGCTCCGCTTCCTTCCGGGTCAGTTCGACGGGGTTCGAGCAGTAGGGGCAGGAGAGCGGGCAGCGATGCGTCAGCTCCGCCAGCATGGCGATGGGCGGCCGGACTCCGTCGACCGGCGCGCTCATGCGAGGTCCACGATCCGGCGCGCGACGAGCCCGCGCAGGAAGTCTGCGCAGTCGCGCGTGACGTCCTCAAGGGGCGCCCCGTAGCGCGCCGCGAGCGTGGCGGCGATGGCGTCGAGGTCGCGTCTGCCGTCGACCTCCGAGAGGACTGCGTGGCCGACCGGGTCGAGTGACAGCGCCCGCTCCGGCGCGAGCAGCACCCATCCGCCGCGCACCCGGTCCTCGTGGAGCCGGACGCCGCGGGGGAGCACCGGCACGTCGGCGCCCCGCAGCTCGGGCGGACGCGGGGGCGCGGCGCGGGGG
>CAZWWR010000018.1:0-29732 GCA_964637265.1 uncultured Jannaschia sp. | reverse complement strand
GACCTGCCAGCGCCCGACGAGGCGGCGGCCGCGGCCGCGCGCGCGCGGGAGGCGACGCTGACGAAGCCGCCGGGCTCGCTCGGGCGGCTGGAGGCGCTGGCCGGGTGGCACGCGGGCTGGCGGGGCGGCCCGGCCCCGCTCGCGACGCCGCAGGTGGTCGTTTTCGCGGCCAATCACGGCGTCGCCGTCCGTGCGGTGAGCGCGTTCCCGGCCGAGGTCACGTTCCAGATGGTCGCGAACTTCGAGGCCGGGGGCGCCGCCATCAATCAGCTTGCCCGCCTCGCCGGGGCCCGCCTCGACATCCACGCGCTCGAACTCGAGCATCCGACGGAGGACCTCGCCGCCGGCCCGGCCATGAGCGAGGCCGAGGCCGTCGCCGCCTTCGCCGCCGGACTGAACGCCGTCGACCCCAGCGCGGGCGCGCTCGTGGTCGGCGAGATGGGCATCGGCAACACCACGGCGGCGGCGGCGATCTGCGCCGCGCTTCTGGGCGGGGACGCCGGAAGCTGGGTCGGGCGCGGGACCGGGGTCGGCGCCGACGGCCTCGCGCGGAAGGTGGAGGCCGTGGAGGCGGGGCTCGCGTCGAACCCCGGACGGTCGGGATTCGAGGTTCTGACCGCGCTCGGCGGGCGGGAGATCGCTGCGATGGCGGGAGCCATCCTCGGCGCGCGGCTGGCCCGCGTCCCGGTGCTGCTGGACGGGTTCATCTGCTGCGCGGCCGCCCTGACGCTGAGGGCCGAGGCTGACGAGGCGCTTTCGCACTGCCTCGCGGGACACCGGTCGGCGGAGGCCGCGCACTCCCGCCTTCTCGACGCGCTCGGGCTCGACCCGCTCCTCGACCTCGGCCTCCGCCTCGGGGAAGGCACGGGCGGCGCGCTCGCCCTGCAGGTCCTCCGCGCGGCCCTCGCCTGCCACTCGGGGATGGCGACGTTCGCTGAGGCGGGCGTGAGCGAGGGCTGAATGGGCGTTACACCAAACGTGGGGAGGCGAGGGCCGGGCCTGGTGGGTCAGCTGCGACGTATCAGGCCAGGCCGTGAATCTGCGTCTCGCAGGCACATACCCGGATCGAACGAACCCCCGCCGAAGTCTCTGGGTATGGCCTCGACTGCGCGAGGGACGCGTACCTTCCGAGCGTCGTGGTCGCCCGATGCTCTCGTTACGGGTCGGGCTGCGTTACTCGTTCAGGAACGAACGGCAGGCACGTGGTCATCTTGCTAGGGCGTTTGTAGTCGACCACCTGCCTCCATCATTCGATATCCCTGGCGTCGCTAAGTGCTTGTCGCGCCCCGGTGAAAGCTGTCCGACGCGCTGTCGCTCTCGCTCATCATACACGGGCGCGGCGCAGAACCCGGCTCAGCCAGCGTCTCGGTGGATTTCACCGTGCAACCAATCGGCTACGGGCCGATGTTATCGTACCCCGGGCAAATCGAGGCGGATCGATTTTCGGCACGGGTGGAGAGGAGGGTCGGGCAATGCCACGGCGACGCCAAGGGCGTCAGTTCGGGACGCGTAGGACGCCTCTTGGCTTTCATCTGATCCCTGAACTAACGGAAGAAACACCGCGCTGCAGCGAACCAGGGTCGTGAAATCGGGTCGCAGCCGTCCTGCTCATCCCATCGAGCCGAGCAAGCTCCGCGACCAAACGGATCGCATCGCCCAGCGTCTCGATCCGCCTCAACTCGCGGGAGCCGGCGGGTCCCAGCGGAGGATGGACTTCACGCGTTGGCGGGTCTGGAGGTAGTTTCGTCCGAAGGACGTCGTTCCGCCCTGAAGCTGCATGTGAAGCGCCGCGACCTGCCGGGTGCTGAGGCGAGTGGCGTCCACGTCCTGAAAACCCAGCGAGTTGAGCTTGCGCTGGACGGACGCGACGAGCTGCGGGTTCGGGTCGGCGACGGCCTCTCCGGGTCCGGAGGCCGCCAGCACGAGCGCGAGGACGAGGACCGCCGTGCGCATCATCCGCCCCGCCCGAACAGCGTGCCCGTCAGCCCGCGACCGAGCGCCGAGCGGATCAGGCGCGCCTTGTCGCCCTGCGAGCGCGGCGAATGCATCAGCGTGTAGATCTGCACGACTTGCGACGTGGACAGCTTGCTCACGTCGACGTCGCGGAAGCCGTAATACGGGAGCTGCCGCTCGATATGCTGGCGTGGGCCTGACACCGATTGGCCCTGCTGAGCGGACGCGGACGTGCCGAGACCGGCCGCAAGGACGGCGGCGAGGGCGAGCGCGACTGCGAACGGACGCATCATGACGTTCCTCCTTGCCGCAGGTTAGCCGACGGACCGTGGCCCCGCCAGCGGGGGCCGTTCACGTCTCCGAGGGGCGGGAGGGCGTTTCCGGCGCCCCCACATTCTCCGCGAAGCTCTTGGAGAAGGCCGACTTCTGTTCCTCGCTGGCCTCGGTCTGGTTCCGATCCCGCCATTGTTCGTAGGGCTCACCGTAAAAGAGCTCACGGGCTTCCGACTTGGACATCTCGACGCCCCGTTCCGCGGCCGCCTCCTGCATCCAGCGGGAGAGGCAGTTGCGGCAGAATCCCCCGAGGTTCATGAGATCGATGTTCTGCACGTCGGGCCGCTTCTCCATAAGATGTGCCCTCAGGGTGCGGAACGCGGCCGCCTCGATCTCGGTCCGGGTCGCCTCATCCATCCACCTTCTCCTTCACGTCGAGCCACGCCTCGCGGATCGCTGGCGCCAGGCGGGCCGCCCATTCGCGTTGTCCCGCCTCCGAGGAGATGAGGTCCTGACGCAGCTCGATCAACGTGTGGTGACGTCCGGCGGAGAGGCAGTGACGATCCATGCTGTCGCCGCGGAGGTGGCCGGAATAGGGCTCGTTCACCCCGAGGACCACGTCCCGCATCCGGCGCAGGCGCTCGACGAGCGCATCGCTCAGCCGCTGGTCGTGCGCGTGCAGGATGCCGATGTGCCAGGGCCGCACCTCGCGGCCGTGGAGACGCGGCGTGAAACTGTGGACCGCGACGACCGCCGCTTGCGGGCGCGCGTCGAGGAGCCCGGCCAGGGCGGCGTGGTAGGGGCGGTGGAACGCGGCGAGGCGGCGGGCCTTCTCCTCCGCACCGACATCGGCATTCGCCGGGATGACCGTGCCGTCGTAGATCCGCATCAGGACGGTCGGATCTTGTGGGTCGCGGTTGGGATCGATCACGAGACGGCTGAAGTCCGAGAAGATCGCCGGCGCGTCGAGCGCCTTCGCGAGCTCGCGAGTCACCCCGGCCGCCCCGATATCGTAGGCGATGTGCCGCCCCATCTGATCCGGGGGCAGGCCGAGGGAGCCGCCGTGGATGCAGGCGGGAACGCGGTTCGTGGCGTGATCGCAGGTGAGGACCAGGTCGCCGGGCGCGTCCGCGTTGACGATGTGGAATGCGGGACCGTCCATGGGTGGGGCCCTAGTGTATGGCTGGAAGGGGGTCGAGTGGGCGGAACACCAGATCGGGCCGCGGGTCAAGCGACCCACGGCCCGCAACGCGGCAGGCGTTCGCGATGGCGGAAGGGTCAGGCGGCGCGGGCGGCCTCGGCCAGCGCTTCCGCGGCCTGGCGGCGCTCGCTCTCCTCGCGGGACAGGGCGACCGACGTGCGCACGCCACGGCTCACGAACTCCATCAGGCCGTTCACGACGCGCTCGTTCGGATCGATGCCCGCGCAGCTCAGCACCTCGCGTCCGTCCTTCGACCGGGCCCAGCGGGCGATCTGCTCAGCGCCGTTGCCGAACTTCTTGTCGTCGGCGATGGCGTCGTCGAGCGCGGCCAGCACCACGGCCGCGAACAGCTTGCGCGCACGCTGCCCCTGCTCGTGGTTGAACGCGGTCGCATCGACGAAATCGGTCATTCCTTGCTCCGTTCTTGCTCTTGCCGCGTCGAGCGCGGTCGCCGTTGTCAGTCGCGGCGGGTTAACACGACCGGTCTGGGAGGGAGGGATGCAATCTGGACATACCACACATGCAGCCTGAGCATGGCGGCGGGGGCTGCACCCCATCATCTCGTCGCCTTGCCCGCGCAACCCGTGCCAGATATAGCCGCGCGCCAGATCCGATCAACCTTCTGCCCAGGTTCTGTCCACATGCCCAAGATCAACGGAAACGAGATTCGGCCCGGAAACGTGCTCGAGCATGACGGCCACCTTTGGGCTGCCGTGAAGGTGGATCACGTGAAGCCCGGCAAGGGCGGTGCCTTCGCGCAGGTCGAGCTCCGCAACCTTCGGAACGGCTCGAAGCTCAACGAACGGTTCCGCTCCGCCGACAAGGTGGAGCGCGTGCGGCTCGAGCAGAAGGATCAGCAGTACCTCTACGAGAGCGACGGCAATCTCGTCTTCATGGACACCGACAGCTTCGAGCAGATCGAGCTGCCGGTGGAGATCCTCGGCGAGCGGCGCCCGTTCCTTCAGGACGGGATGATGGTCCAGATCGAATATTACGAGACCGAGGCCCTCAGCGCGACGCTGCCGCAGAAGGTGACGTGCCGGATCGTCGAGACGGAGCCGGTGGTTAAGGGACAGACCGCCGCGAACAGCTTCAAGCCCGCGGTCCTCGACAACGGCGTGCGGGTGATGGTCCCGCCCTTCGTGGGCGAGGGCGAGGACGTCGTGGTGAACACGGAGACGATGGAGTACTCGGAGCGGGCGTAGGGCGTCTTCGCGGCGCGGTGCGGCTCGGGCCGTGCGGCTTGGCGGCCTTCGGCCGGGTACCCTCCGGGCTCACTATGTATGGCTGCTCTGTGCTCGGATGCGACCATACGGAAACCTCACCTCATCGGGGTGGGGGGCTCGCCTGAGCACCTGAGACGTCAGCGAACAAGGATGCCCGTTTCTCTCTGAAGATGGCGATCGAGGGGCTCGGGCGTTGGACTGGCGCCGCACCGGTCCCGCCGCGATTCCCGGTCTTCCGTCAGTCGAGCCTGTAGCGGTTCGGATTTCCCTCGATCACGCCTCCTGCGACTGGAAGTTAGGCGAGGAGTACGTCAGGGAGAGATTTCGACCGCCCAGCCCTGAGGAGCCGCAAGGCTCATTGCCGGGGCCGAGACGAAAGACGTTGCCCCGCTGGCCCTTCCTCGCCTGCGCCGCTATCTGCCCCGGATGGCGAAGGGTACGAAGCAGGGAAGCGGGAGGGGCCGCCGGGATCTCACCGTCAAGGTCCGGACGGCGCGGGGTCGGAAGGCCTCCTCGACGCGCTGGCTCGAGCGGCAGCTCAACGATCCCTACGTCGCCCGCGCCCGCGCCGAGGGGTATCGCGGACGCGCGGCCTACAAGATCATGGACCTCGACGATCGCTTCGGCTTCCTGCGGCCCGGCGCGCGCGTGGTCGACCTCGGCTCGGCCCCCGGCGGCTGGGCCCAGGTCGCCGTGCCCCGCGTGAACGCCCTGGGCGAGGCGCCCGGGCCGAGGGGGCGTGTCTTGGGGCTCGACCTGCGCGAGGTGGAAGCCGTGCCTGGCGCGGAGCTGCACGTGCTGGACTTCATGTCCGATGGCGCTGACGAGGTCGTCAAGGACTGGCTCGGCGGGCCGGCCGACGTGGTCATGAGCGACATGGCGGCGGCCAGCAGCGGCCACAAGGCGACCGACCACCTGCGGATCGTCGCACTCTGCGAGGCCGCGGCGTACCTGGCGTTCGACGTCCTCGACGAGGGAGGCACCTTCGTGGCCAAGGTCCTCCAGGGCGGGGCGGAGGCCGGGCTGCAGGCGGAGCTGAAGCGCCGGTTCGCCAAGGTCGCGAACGTGAAGCCGCCCTCGAGCCGATCGGACAGCTCCGAGAAGTTCGTCGTGGCGCAGGGGTTCAGGGGCAGGACGGATGCAGACGACGACGCGTGACGGCCGCTCGCTGGCCTACGTGGCGACGCCGGGGCAGGGGCCCGGGATCGTGTTCCTCGGCGGGTTCCGGTCCGACATGGGCGGCACCAAGGCCGTGCATCTCGAGGGGTGGGCGCGGGCGCGGGGCCGGGCCTTCCTCCGGCTGGACTATTCCGGCCACGGCGAGAGCGAGGGGCGGTTCGAGGACGGCACGATCGGCATCTGGGCCGCGGACGCGCTCCATGTGATCGAGGCCGCCACCGACGGCCCTCAGGTCCTCGTGGGCTCCTCGATGGGCGGGTGGATCGCGCTCCTGATCGCGAGGACCCGGCCCGATCTCCTCGCGGGCCTCGTGACCATCGCCGCCGCACCCGACTTCACCGAGGATGCGATGTGGGCCTCCTTCGGCACGGGTGCCCGCGCGGCGCTCGAACGGGACGGGGTCGTGCATCTTCCGTCGGATTACGGGGAGCCGTATCCGATCACCCGCGACCTGATCGAGGACGGGAGACGCAACCTCGTGCTCCGGGCACCGCTGCCGCTCGACGTGCCGACGCGGATGCTCCAGGGCACGGCCGATGCGGATGTCGACACCGCGGTTGCGCTGAGGCTGCTCGAGCACGCGGAGGGTGCGGACATAAGGCTGACGCTCGTGCGCGGTGCCGACCACCGCTTCTCGGACCCGGATTGCCTCGCTCTCATCGAGCGGTCCGTGGAAGAGGTGATCGAGCGGTCCTGAGCGGCCTAGCTGGTGCGGCCACCCCGGGCCATCGCCGCCGCGGCACGGAGCTCGTCCGCGATCTCCTCGGCCTCGTCGGGATCGAAATCCATCGGGATCTCGATGCCCTCGGCCTCGACGAAGAGGCGTACCCGCCCCTCGGTCGTCGGACCGATCTGCAGCCCGGCCTCGATGTCGCGTTCGCTGTCGATGCCCATGGCTCCCTCCGCCGCACGGCCGTATCCTCCCACGGAGACTTCCGCAAGGGAAGTGGACATGGACCGCTACGACCTCCGCGATCTCGCGCCCGGCGATCCCGGCTGGGTGATCTCGCGCCACGGGGCCCTCTATTGGCGGGACGAGGGATACGACCTCCGGTTCGAAACGCTGGTCGCTTCCGTCGTCGCCCGGTTCCTCGAAACGCGGGATCCAGTGACGGAACGGGGCTGGATCGCCTGGACGCGTGATGGCCGGCGGGCGGGATGCGTCTTCTGCACCCGCCCCGAGCCCGGGACGGCTCAGCTTCGGCTCTTCCTCGTGGAACCCGAGCATCGCGGCACAGGCCTTGCGGATCGCCTGCTCGATGCCTGCGTCGCGCAGGCGCGGAGGACGGGCGCGACGCGGCTTCGACTGTGGACGCACGAGAGCCACCGCGCCGCTGGCAACCTCTACGCCCGCCGCGGCTTCGCCCTCCTCGCCAGCGAGCCCGTCGACGCGTTCGGCCGTCCCGCCGTTAGGCAGAACTGGGAGCTGCGCCTCGAGTGAGACGCGCGCCGCCGCGGCCTTGCACGGCTGCGGACGCTTCGATATTGCATCGCCGAGTGCCGCCTTAGCTCAGTTGGTTAGAGCACCAGATTGTGGATCTGGGGGTCCCCCGTTCGAGCCGGGGAGGCGGTACCACTTCCCGCCGGTCCACCCCTCCATCCTGCATATCCGGACGTGCCGGATCGGATGACGTCAGCGGAAGCGCGCAGGCCGACGACGGTCGGAAGCGCCCGGGCGGATCAGTCTGACGCGTCCCAGACGGCCAAGCCCGATTCTCACAGCGCCTACACTTGGAAAGCGGTGGGGCAGGTGTGATTTCTGCGGAAACGCACGACCGTGGCGAAGGCCCGTACGCACCTCGGGCCATCTCGCGGCGCTTCCGCGCCAGGAGGGTTTGGCACTGCCTCGAGACTGGCCCGGTCAGGTCGCGTCGAATGTCGCGGCCAATGCATCGCCGTGGAGCGCGACGAGATCGGCCATGGCGGCCTCGGACCCCCCGAGCCGGAACGACGATCCGCCGAAGCGCCCGACCTTCGCGAGTGGCACGCCCTGCTCCCCGGCGGCCCTCAGCAGCCGATCCGCCTCCTCCGGCGCGGCGGCGATCAGGTACCGGCCCTGATCCTCGCCGAACAGCGGCCCAAGCGCCTCCGCTTCCAGCGCGAGACCCACCCCGCCCGCGGCCGCGAGTTCGAACCCGGCCAGCGCGAGCCCGCCATCGGACAGATCCGTGCAGGCGGCGATGAGGCTGCGATGCGCCAGGACGAAGGCCCCGCGTTTCGCTTCCTCCGCGAGGTCGACCGGCGGGGGCGCTCCTTCCTCGCGGCCCCAGACCTCCGCGAGGAGCGCCGAACGGCCCAGATGCGCGCCCTCCTCGCCGAGCAGCAGGGCCTCCATCCCCTCCTCGGCCCGCCCGGTGATCGCGTCGGACCAGTCCTCGACGAGGCCGACGGCCCCGATCGTGGGGGTGGGCAGGATCGCCGCGCCATCCGTCTCGTTGTAGAGGCTGACGTTGCCGGACACGACCGGTGTCCCGAGGGCGGTGCAGGCCTCGCCGATGCCCCGGATCGCGCCGACGAGCTGCCCCATGATGCGGGGCCGCTCCGGGTTCCCGAAGTTGAGGTTGTCGGTCACGGCGAGCGGCCTGGCCCCGCGCGCCACGAGGTTGCGGAACGCCTCCGCCACCGCCTGGCGCCCGCCCGACACCGGGTCCGCCACGACGTATCGCGGCGTGACGTCGGAGGTGAAGGCCAGCGCGATCCGCGTCCCGTGGACCCGCACGAGCCCCGCGCCGCTGCCCGGTACGACCAGCGTGTCGGCGCCGACCTGGGTGTCGTACTGATCGATCACCCAGCGGCGGGAGGCGTAGTTCGGGCTCCGGAGTAGGGCGCGGAGCGCGTCGAGGGGATCGACATCGGGGACCGGCCCCATCGGCGCGGGCGGCGGCGTCTCCTCCCAGGGCCGGTCGTATTCCGGCGCCTCGGATGAGAGCTTGGAGAGCGGCAGGTCCGCCTTTACCTCGCCGTCCATGACGACGACGAAGCGGTCCTCCGGAATCGTCTCGCCGACCACCGCGAAGTCGAGATCCCACTTCTCGAACACCGACCTCGCGCGCGACTCCATCTCGGGCCGCAGGACCATGAGCATCCGTTCCTGACTCTCCGAGAGCATCATCTCGTAGGCGGTCATCCCGGCCTCGCGCACCGGCACGGCGTCGAGGTCGAGCCGGACACCGAGGCCGCCCTTGTCCCCCATCTCGACGGCAGAGCAGGTCAGCCCCGCGGCCCCCATGTCCTGGATGGCGACTACCGCGCCCGTCTCCATGAGCTCGAGGCAGGCCTCCATCAGGCGCTTCTCGGTGAACGGATCGCCGACCTGGACGGTCGGCCTCTTCTCCTGCGCGTCCTCCCCGAACTCCGCGCTCGCCATCGTCGCCCCGCCGACCCCGTCGCGGCCGGTCTTCGCACCGAGATAGACGATGGGAAGCCCGACGCCGCTCGCGGCCGAGTAGAAGATGGCGTCGGCCTGGGCGATGCCGGCGGCGAAGGCGTTCACGAGGCAGTTCCCGTCGTAGGACCGGTGGAACCGGAGCTCCCCGCCCACGGTCGGCACGCCGAAGCAGTTCGCGTACCCACCCACGCCCTCCACGACCCCATGCAGCAGGCGGCGCGTCCGGGGGTGCCCGGGCGCGCCGAAGGAGAGGGCGTTCATCGAGGCCATCGGGCGCGCGCCCATGGTGAAGACGTCGCGGAGAATGCCTCCGACGCCCGTGGCCGCGCCCTGGTAAGGCTCGATGTAGGAGGGATGGTTGTGGCTCTCCATCTTGAACACGCAGGCCAGCGGATTGCCGTCCGCATCCTCGCCGATCGAGATGACGCCCGCGTTCTCGCCCGGCCCGCAGATCACCTGAGGGCCCTCGGTCGGGAGCGTGCGAAGCCAGCGCTTCGACGACTTGTAGGAGCAGTGCTCGTTCCACATCGCGGAGAAGATGCCGAGCTCCGTCCAGGTCGGGACCCGTCCGATGATGCCGCGCAGGCGCTCGTACTCGTCCGGCGTCAGCCCATGCGCCTCGACCAGCGCTGCGTCGATCTGCGGCTCGTCCATGCTCGGCCCTCCGTCGCGGCCCCATACGACGGCGCCCGCGCGGCTCCAAGGTCGCGGGGACGGCTCACGCCCCGGTCACGCTGCGGGGCCGCCGTCCTCCCCCGCGCCGCGTCGGAGAGCGGTTTCGACCGCCGCGGGGAGCGCGCCGAGGCCGACGGTCCGCCGCTCGTAGTCGAGGCCGAGCCGCCTGGCGGCGTTCCGCGCCTGGGTCTCCAGCGCCGGATCGTCGCTGCCGGCGAGGTGGACGAGCGTCTCGTAGGCGCCGAAATAGGCGCCGCGAAGCTCCGGATGCCGGTCGAGGCCCAGCGGGCGGACGACGAAGGCGTCGAACTGGCGGGCCAGGAAATCCGTCACGTAGAAGGCCCGCCCCTCTCCGTGCCTCATCAGACCGGGATCGAGCAGCGCATAGCAATGGGGCCCGGGCAGCATCTGCCAGCCTTCCGAGTCGCACAGGCGGGCGAGCGCGCCGCCCGTGCCGCAATCGGCGAAGGCCACCAGGACGTGCGCATGGCCCCTGCGATGCCGGCGCACCGCCTCGGCGACCGCCGGGGCGATGCGCTCGGGGCGGTTGTGGAGGATGGCCGGAAGGCAACGCACCTCCAGGCCGGGCGACATGTCCGCGACGAGGCGCAGTTCCCGGGCGAGCGCGCCGCAGCCGACGACCAGCGTCCGGGCGCCCGTCATCGCCGCGTGCGCAGCAGGAGCGCCAGCGCCGCAGCGGCCGCGGCGATGGCGAGCGGGGCCGTGCCCAACGCCCCGGCGAGATGGGCGACGAGGACGGTCGCGGCGGCCGCGAAGACGACGGAGGCGATCAGGAGGGCGTAAGTGCGGAAGGGCATGAGCGGGATCTAGGCGGTCCCGCGGATGGCGGGAAGGGCAGCGCTGCCGCAGTCGGTGCGAGACGTCTCCCCGCTCGCTGGGAATCGTGCACCGGCGGCGGTAAGCCGGCCGCGCGCGGGCGTGGCGGAACCGGTAGACGCACGAGACTTAAAATCTTGCGGCCTTAGGCCTTGAGGGTTCGAGTCCCTCCGCCCGCACGATCTGCCACTCGCCGGTTTCTATGGGCAAGCCGCCTCTGGGGGCTTCCTCCTTTCGTTGTAGTGACTTGCGGTGCTTCCTTCATCTTATCGTTCCACTCCATCCCTTCAGGATCAGGATGGACCGTCGAGCTGCGCCGGGGCGCTGGACATACTCACCGTCCGTCACCTACGGGGCCGTGTCAGCGGAACGAGGGACGCGGACGTCGTCGGCAACGGAGCCGGCCCGACCCTGCAGAAACCTCCAGGGGCCGAAGCGGCTATCACGGGGAACCCTGTCCGGCACAAACGCCCTTTGGCTCCCGCCACGAGGCTAGCCGATGCGTTCCTCGAGGTGCCTGAGGACAGCCACCCTGATGGCCGAGGCGAGCCCCGCGCTGGCACCGCGTTCGGTGTCGATGCGCGTGGCGAGGGCGTTGACGCTCAGTCCCCGCTCGGCGGCCATCCGGCAGAACGCGACCCAGAAGGCGTCCTCGAGGGAGACGCTGGTCCGATGGCCCGACAGGGTGAGCGAGCGCTTGCGCGGCCGGGCGTCGCTCATTCGCCGCCGTGGCCGCCATCCGGGCCGTCGCCATCCCGTTCGAGCCGATGACCGTCGAGGCCCCGCCGCGCGCGTTCGGCCGCGTCGCGCTCTGCGCGCCGCTCGCCCTTGCTGCGGCCGTGGCGGGCGGCGCGTTGCGCTGCCGCCTCCGCCCGTTCCGCCCTGTCCCGCGCCTTGCGGGCACGTCGGAGATTCACGACCTCGGCCATGGGAGTGAGCGTAGCGCGTGCCCGCGCGGGCTTCCAGACGCAGACCAGCCCGATGCGCCGCCAGTGCGATCCGGACGCCACCGTCCATGCGTGAACGGCTGCACGGCGCCCACGGGCCGGGCACTTCGCCCCAGCCTGAACTTCTCGACGCAAACACCCACTTCAATTAGGCTCTGCCGCCGCGCCGGGCCCGGGAGGCTAGCCCTTCGGGCCGATCATCAGTTCCGGCCGCACCACCCGGTCGAAGGTCTCCTCGTCGACGAGCCCCAGGCCAATCGCCTCCTCCCGGAGCGTGGTGCCGTTCCTGTGGGCGGTCTTGGCGACCTTGGTCGCGTTGTCGTAGCCGATGGTGGGCGCCAGCGCGGTCACCAGCATCAGCGATTCCGTCATCAGCTTCTCGATCCGCTCGACGTTGGCCTTGGTCCCGACCACCATGTTGTCGGTGAAGCTCGACGCGGCGTCGCCGAGAAGCTGCATCGACTGCAGGAGGTTGTAGCTCATCATCGGGTTGTAGACGTTGAGTTCGAAATGCCCCTGGCTGCCTGCGAAGCCCATCGCCGCGTCGTTGCCCATCACGTGCGCGCAGACCATCGTCAGCGCCTCCGCTTGAGTCGGGTTCACCTTGCCCGGCATGATCGAGCTGCCCGGTTCGTTCTCCGGCAGGATCAGCTCGCCCAGCCCGGAGCGGGGCCCCGAACCCAGCAGGCGCATGTCGTTGGCGATCTTGAAGAGCGAGCCCGCCACCGTCTTCAGCGCACCGGACATCATGACCATGGCGTCATGCGCGGCCAGCGCCTCGAACTTGTTGGGCGCAGTCACGAAGGGCAGATCGGTGATCGATGCGATCTCGGCGGCCACCTTCTCGGCGAAGCCCTCGCGCGTGTTGAGCCCGGTTCCCACGGCGGTGCCGCCCTGGGCCAGCTCGTAGATGTCGGGCAGGCAGGTCTCGACCCGCTCGATCCCCTTGGCGACCTGATGCGCGTAGCCGCCGAACTCCTGGCCCAAGGTCAGGGGCGTGGCGTCCTGCGTATGGGTGCGCCCGATCTTGATGATGTCCCTGAACTCCTCGGACTTCGCCTCGAGCGCGGCATGGAGCTTCCGCAGCCCCGGCAGCAGCACGTCGCGCGCCTGCATCGCCGTGGCGACGTGCATCGCGGTGGGGAAGGTGTCGTTCGAGGACTGCCCCATGTTGCAGTGATCGTTCGGGTGAACCGGAGACTTGGAGCCGATCTCGCCGCCGAGGATCTCGATCGCGCGGTTCGCGATCACCTCGTTCGAGTTCATGTTGGACTGCGTGCCCGATCCCGTCTGCCAGACGACCAACGGGAAGTTGTCGTCGAACTTGCCGTCGATGACCTCCTGAGCGGCCGTCCGGATCGCCTCCGCCAACGTCTCGTCGAGGTCGCCGAACCCCGCGTTCACCGTAGCGGCGGCCTTCTTGATGACGCCGAGCGCGCGCACGATGGGAACGGGCTGCTTCTCCCAGCCAATCGGGAAGTTCTGGATCGAACGCTGCGTCTGCGCGCCCCAGTACTTGTCGGAGGGCACCTCGAGGGGGCCGAAGCTGTCGGTTTCGGTGCGCGTGGCGGTCATGGCGTCCTCCTGCCCGTGTCCCGGGCCTTTCCTCGGCGCCCGCGACCGGTGCGGGCCGCCCCCGCGCAGCGGGATAGACCCGCCCGCGCCGGGGGGCCAGTGCCGCGCCCCGGGCGTGTGGTCGCGGGTCGGGCCTCGCTGGCCGGGGTGTGCGTTCGGAGGTGGCCCCGGACCGGGCCCCACGACGGCCCGATCCGGGGGCGGTTTTGCGTTGCCCAGGGGCGATACCGTTGTTCCCCCTGCGCGGCACCGCTAGTGCCGCAGGATGTCCGACCAGACCCAAGACCCAGTCAGCGCGGCCGCGGATGCGGGGCCGGTGATCCGCCTTCGCCCAAAGGTCGACGCGCGGCGCCTCCGCCACGGGCATCCCTGGATCCACTCGGATGAGCTCGTCCTCGACCGCCGCACGCGCTCCCTCGCCCCGGGCACCGTCGTCCGCCTCGAAGACGCCGAGCGCAGACCGGTGGCCACGGTCGCCGTGGCACCGGAGGCGAGGATCGCCGCTCGTGTCCTCGATCTGGACCCGGCGGCGTTGATCGACCGGACGTGGCTCGAGGCCCGCGTCGCGCGGGCCGTCGAGGCACGAGAGGCGTTGGGTCTCGGGACGCATCATCGCGTCGTCCACGCCGAGGCCGACGGCCTCCCCGGCCTCATCGTCGACCGGTACGGAGACGCTGCGGTCGTTCAACCGAACGCGGCGTGGATCGACGCGATGGTCGGGGATCTGGCATCGGCGCTCCAGTCCGTCGCGGGCTGCACCCTCGTCCTCCGGAGCGACGGTGCCCGCGCCCGTGCGCAGGAGGGCCTCCCGGCGGGAGGAGTCGCCCGGGTGCTTGGCCCGTCCGATCACCCGGCCATTTCGGGGCCCGTGGCCGTCCCCATGAACGGGGCGACGTACCTCGCCGATCTCGCGGGCGGACAGAAGACGGGCCTGTTCTACGACCAGAGGCCGAACCATGCCTTCGTGGCGGGGCTGGCCGCCGGGCGAAGCGTCCTCGACGTCTTCTCCCATGTCGGCGGGTTCGCCCTCGCGGCGCTCGCGAACGGGGCCGAGACCGCACTCGCCGTGGACGGGTCCGAGGCCGCGCTTTCGCTCGCGGTGGAGGGGGCGCGGGCCAGCGGATTGGCGGATCGCCTGACGACACTCCGCGCGGACGCCTTCGAGGCGATGGCGTCGCTCGGCCGGGAGGGGCGCCGCTTCGAGGTGGTGGTCGCCGATCCGCCTGCCTTCGCGCCGTCGCGTGCGGCCATCGACGCGGGGCTCCGGGCGTACGAGCGCGTCGCCCGGCTCGCCGCTCCGCTCGTGGCGCCCTTTGGTGCGCTCACGTTGTGCTCGTGCTCCCATGCCGCGGACTTGGCCGCCTTCGCAAACGCGTGCCGGCGGGGGATCGGCCGGGCGGGGCGGACGGCCCAGCTCATCCGGACGGGCTTCGCCGGGCCTGACCATCCGGTCCATCCGGCCCTCGGCGGCACGGGCTACCTCAAGGCGCTGACGTTCCGGCTCCTCGAATGACCGTCCCCCGCGCCGTGCTCGATGCGTGCGTCCTCTATCCCAGCGTGGTGCGCGAAGCCCTCCTCGGGGTGGCGGCCCGGGGCCTGATCGCACCCGTCTGGTCGCCGCGCATATTGGAGGAATGGGCCCGCACGGCGGACCGGCGGGGAGACGGCCCGATCTCGCGCGCGCGCATCGCGGCAATTGTGGAGACGTGGCCCGAAGCGATGTCGGCGCCCGATCCGGCCGAAGAGGCACGCGTCGTGTTGCCCGACCCCTCGGACGCCCACGTCGTCGCGGCCGGCCTCGCCGCCGATGCGGACCTGATCGTGACCTTCAACCTCCGCGACTTCCCGCGGAGGGCGCTGTCGCCGGAGGGTATGGACGCCCGGCATCCCGACGCCGTCCTCGCCGACCTGTGGGACCGTGATGCGGAACCGGTCGAGGCGGCGGTAACCGCCTCCCTAGCCGCCGCCGGCGCGAGGGCCGAACCACGGTCGGCATTGAAGCGGGCGCGGCTGCCGATGTTGGGGAAGCGGCTCGGGTGAGGGGACGGCCGATTGGATCTGGTTATCAGTTTGCCCCATTCTGGGCCCGTATCGCGCCGCATCGAGGGCGCGGGAAAACGGGATGGACGGCAGGTTGCCCCGGATTGGGTTAATCTTCCCGCTCTTCGCGGTAGGAGTACTGTAGAAGCTCGACCTTCCGAGAACCGCCGTCGCAGCTAGCAGATAGGCAACACGATGTTCTCACAGGAGGGAGCTGAACCCTACTCCCCGGCCATCTCACTCGGATGGCCCTATCTGGAGCGCGAGTGCTCGTCGGGTCCACCGGCCCGGGCGACCGGGACGGCCGAAGATTACCGGTTCTCGTCCTCGACCGAGCGACCGGGGCGCCATGCCGCGTCGGCCTCGCGAATGGCCGCGGCCCGCCGGTCGAGCGGAACCATCGCGGCATGGAGGACGACGCAGACGACCAGGGCGGCGAGGTAGCCGTAGACTCCCCAGACGACGACGAGGACGGTCGTTAGGAAGAGCCATGCGCTCACGATGAATGGGAAGGTGTAGGTCTCGACGAATTGGGCGGTCGTCTGGGTCCGCATCTCGGGGTCGCGCTGCATCACAGTACTGCTCGGCTCCTCTCGTGGCTCGTCTCCCCGACCGGAGAGCTATGCGACGAAATGGCGCCGTCCAGCAGCGTTCACGTTCTCGCGAGGTCGGCCGCTTCGTCGACCGCGGCAGGGAACGAATCCTGGAGTAGCTCAATGTCCTCCGCCGTTCCGGCCGAGATGCGGATGCATCGGTCGAGCGGCGCGACGCCGGGCATCCGGGCGAACACGCCGCGCCGCCCGAGCCCGTCCAGGATGGCGCGCGAGAAGGCGCCATCGCGGCCGCAGTCGACCGCGACGAAGTTGGTCGCGGAGGGCAGGGCGGTCATTCCCTGCCGCCCGGCGAGGGCCCCGATCCGCGCGCGTGCCTGCGTGACCTGCGCGCGGATGTGCTCGACCCATTCGGTGTCGCGCAGCGCGGCGAGGGCGCCCGCCTGCGCGAGCCGCCCGACGCCGAAATGGTTCCGCACCCTGTCGAAGGCCGAGATCAGGTCCGGGGCGGCGAGCGCGTAGCCCACCCTGAGCCCGGCGAGCCCGTGCGCCTTGGAGAAGGTGCGCATCCGGATCACCCGCGGGTCGTCCGGGTCGATGCGGGGCAGGGCCTCCCCGGGCGCGAGATCGGCGTAGGCTTCGTCGAGCACCAGGATCGCATCGCCGGGAAGGCCGTCGAGCATCGCCTCGATGCGTTCGCCCGGATGCCAGGAGCCCATCGGGTTGTCCGGGTTGGCGAGGTACACGAGCTTCGCCCCGACTTCGGCCGCCCGGGCGAGCAGCGCGTCCGGGTCCTCCCGATCCCCCCGGTAGGGCACGGCATGCAGATCCGCGCCGTAGCCCGTGACGTGATAGGCGAAGGTGGGGTAGGCCCCCAGCGAGGTGACCACGGCGTCGCCCGGCCCGGCGAGGAGGCGGACGAGCCAGCCGAGCAGACCGTCGATCCCCTCTCCCACGACGACGTTCGCGACCGCCACCCCGTGATGCGCGGCGAGTGCCTCCCGCAGGGCGAGGCACTCGGGATCGCCGTACATCCAGGCGTCGCGCGCCGCCCGCTCCATCGCCTCGATCGCGGACGGGGAGGGGCCGAACACGCTCTCGTTCGCCCCGAGGCGGGCACGGAACGGGCGGCCCGCTCGCCGCTCGAGCGTCTCGGGCCCGACGAACGGCACGGTCGGAGGGAGCGATGCGGCGAGGGGAGTGAGGGGCGGTCGTGTCATGCGCCCGTCCCTAGGCCAGCGCCTCGCGCCGGTCCACCAGATGCAGCAGCGGCTCGCCCGCCTGGAGGCGCCGGAGGTTCTCCGCGACCGTGCGGGAGGCGGTCTCGGGCCGGGTGGCGGAGGCGATGTGCGGAGTCACGGTGACGCGCGGATGGGCCCAGAACGGATGGTCCCCCGGGAGTGGCTCGGCGCGGAACGTGTCGAGCGTCGCATGGGCGAGCCGCCCCGTGTCGAGCGCGTCGAGCAGGGCCTCGTCGACGACCAGCGCGCCCCGGCCGGGGTTGAGGAGCACCGCACCGGAGCGCATCCAGCCGATGCGGCGCGCGTCGAGCATGTCCCGCGTCGAGCGCGTGAGGGGAACGAGGAGCACCACGATCTCCGCCCGCCCGAGTACGTCCCGCAATCCGTCCTCGCCGCCATGCCAGGCGACGTCCGGGATCCGCCGTTCCCGGCGGGACCAGCCGAGCACCGTGAACCCCAGCGCGGAGAGGGCGGAGGCGCAGGCCGCGCCGAGCTCCCCGAGGCCAAGCACGGCGACGGTGCGGTCCCGGGCGAGCGGCGGCGGCACAGGATCCCACCGTCGGTCCGGGTTCACGACATGCGCGTCCGTGACGAGGTGGTGGCGCAGGACGTGGCCCGCGACCCATTCCACCATGCCCTGCGTCAGACCCGGCTCGACCATCCGGGCGAGCGGCGCCCCGAGCGTGCGGTTGCCCTCGACGTCCTCCACGCCGGCCCAGAGGTTCTGCACGAGGCGGAGGGAGGTGTAGGGCCGGAAGTCCTGGAGCGGGCTGTTCGGTGCGTAGATCACGGCCTCGACCGCGCGCGGATCGGGCGGATCGTCGAGCGTCGAGATATCCGCGTCCGCGCCCGCCTCCTCGACGGCCGCGAGCAGGGGCTCGCGCCAGACGGGCCATCGCCCTTCGCCGGCGGCGAACAGCACGCGCAGGGGGGCGCCGGTCATCGGGGCGTCCGCGCGGGCGGACCCTAGCCCGCCCGCCGCCCGCCATCGCGGCCCCAGGGGTCGCGCCAGCGGTTGACGATCGGGTAGCGGCGGTCGAGCCAGAAGGCGCGTTGCGTCAGGCGGGTGCCGGGGGCCGACTGGAAGCGCTTGTATTCGCTCGTGTAGATCAGGCTCTCGACCCGCTGCACCGTCGCCAGATCGTGACCGGCGGCCACCACCTCCGCCACCGACTGGTCGAGGTCCACCAGCCGCTCGAGGATGTCGTCCAACACCTCGTAGGGGGGCAGCGAGTCGTCGTCGCGCTGATCCTCGCGCAGCTCGGCCGAGGGCGGCTTCTCGATGACGCGGGGCGGGATGACCTCGCCCCGGGGGGCCCGCATCCACGGCTCGTGATGCGCGTTGCGCCAGCGGCACGCGGCGAAGACCTGCATCTTGTACATGTCCTTCAGCGGGTTGTAGCCGCCCGACATGTCGCCGTAAATCGTGGCGTAGCCCACCGCGACCTCGGACTTGTTCCCGGTGGTGAGCAGGATCTCCCCGTGCTTGTTTGACAGCGCCATGAGGAGCAGCCCGCGGAGGCGGGACTGGACGTTCTCCTCGGTGAGATCCGCGGGCTTGCCCTCCATCAGCGGATGCAGCGCGGTGGAGACGGCATCGACAGGACCGCCGATGGGCAGCGTGTCGAGCCGGCATCCGAGCCGACGCGCGACCCCTTCCGCATCCTCGAGGCTCTCGGGCGAGGTGTAGCGCGACGGAAGCATCACGCAGCGCACGTTCTCGGGGCCCAGCGCGTCGGACGCGACGGCCGCCACGAGCGCGGAGTCCACCCCGCCCGAGAGGCCCAGCAGCGCGCGGGAGAAGCCGGACTTCGCGAAGTAGTCCCGCAGCGCAACCACCATCGCCCGGTAGTCCGCCGCGATGCCCTCGGGCTGGGGCGCCAGCTCGCCGGGAACGGCGGCCCAGCCGTCGTCGGTCCGCTCGAAGTCGACATGCCAGACCGCCTCCTCGAAGGCGGGCATGTGGAGGGCGAGCTTGCCGTGGCGGTTCAGCACGAAGGATGCGCCGTCGAACACCTGGTCGTCCTGCCCGCCCACGAGGTTGAGATAGACAAGCGGCAGGCCCGTCTCGACGGTGCGGGCGACCATGTGGCCGTATCGGACGTCCTGCTTGCCGCGGAAGTAGGGGGAGCCGTTGGGGACCACGAGCATCTCGGCCCCCGTCTCGGCCTGCGTCTCGGCCACGTCCTCGAACCACGCGTCCTCGCAGATCGGCGTCCCGACGCGGACGTTGCCCACGGAGTAGGGGCCCGAGATGTCGCCCGACAGGAAGTTCCGCTTCTCGTCGAACACCTTGTAGTTCGGAAGGTGGTGCTTGAGGATCTGGGTCCGCACCTCGCCCCGCTGGCAGACGAACCAGGCGTTAAAGGGCTTCTCGGCGCCCGCGGGCCAGCAGGGGCCTCCGATGCCCAGCGCCGGGCCCTCGGCGCAGCGCGCGGCGAGCTCGGCCACCGCGGCCTCGGCGTCGGCGGTGAAGGCGGGCTTCCGGACCAGATCCTGCGGCTGGTAGCCGGTGAGGAACATCTCAGGCAGGGCCACGAGGTCGGCACCCGCCTCCCGGCCCTCCTCCCAGGCCGCACGCGCCTTCGCCGCGTTGCCGTCGAAGTCGCCCAGCGTCGGGTTGAGCTGCGCCAGCGTGATGCGGAAGCGGTCGCCCATCCGAACCCCTCGTTTGCCTCGCGAGGCAGCTAGCGCACCGGGGCGACGAGGAAAACCCGCACCCGCGCGCTCCCGACCGCGGCAGCCCCATTGTGCGCCGCCCGGGCAGGGGGTAGCCTCGCGGGCAAGGTTCCTGCGGGCGTGCCGCGATACGCGCACGCGCCCGCCAAGCGGATCGCGAGAGGTGCAGGCGATGACGAGACGGGCACGGGCGGCGGCCGCCCTGACGGCTGCTCTGCTGGTCGGGACGGCGACCGGGGCGGTGGTTGGCACACCGGCCGCAGCGCAGGACACGCAGACCAAGACCTACGAGGGCGGAGGCGTGTACGAAGGCACGTTCCGCGACGGCCTGCAGCACGGCGAGGGCAGCTACACGCTGCCGAACGGCTACCGCTACATGGGCGAGTGGGTGGACGGCGAGATCCGGGGCCAGGGCCGCGCCGAGTTCCCCGACGGTTCCGTCTACGAGGGCACCTTCGCCGCCGGTGAGCCCCATGGCGAGGGCCGCATCACCTTCGCGGACGGCTCGACCTACGAGGGCGAATGGGAGGACGGGCGCATCGAGGGGCAGGGCGTCGCCGCCTATGCCGACGGCACCCGCTACGAGGGCGGGTTCGTCAACGCGCTCCACCACGGCGAGGGGGTGATGGAGGGGCCCGACGGCTACCGCTACGAGGGCGGCTGGGTCGAGGGCCGCAAGGAGGGCGAGGGAAGCATCGCCTACCCGGACGGGGCGACCTATGTCGGCGGCATGGCGAACGGCCTGCGCGACGGGCAGGGCCGGCTCGAGATGCCGGACGGCATGATCTACGAAGGCACCTGGGCCGGCGGGGCCATCGACGGGCTCGGACGGCTGGAGCAGGCGAACGGCGACGTCTACGAGGGGCTCCTCTCCGAAGGACGCCGCGAGGGTCAGGGCACCGTCACCTACGCGAACGGCGACGTCTACGAGGGCGAGTTCCTCGACGACCGGCGCCACGGGCAGGGGGTGTTCCGCGGCGCGGACGGCTACCAGTACGTCGGCGAGTGGCGGGAGGGCCGGATCGAGGGGGCGGGAGAGGTGACCTACCCCGACGGCTCCGTCTACGAGGGCGAGTTCCGCGAGGACGTGGCCCACGGGACCGGCACGATCACCTATGCCGACGGCTCGACCTACGAGGGCGGCTGGGTGGACGGCGTGATCGAGGGCGAGGGCCGCGCCGTCTATTCCAACGGGCTGATCTACGAGGGCGCCTTCGTGAACGCGCGCCAGCAGGGGCGTGGCGTGATGACCCACCCGGACGGCTACCGCTACGAGGGCGAATGGGCGGACGGCCTCCGCCACGGGGACGGCACGGCGACCTATGCCGACGGGACGGTCTACGAGGGACGGTTCCAGCGCGGGAGGCGCGAGGGTCCCGGCCGCATGACGATGGCCGACGGCTTCCTCTACGAGGGCGACTGGCGCGACGGCGAGATGCACGGGCAGGGCACGGCGACCTACGCGAGCGGTGACGTCTACGAGGGCGCGTTCGTCGCCGGGCGCCGGCAGGGCCCGGGCACGATGCGCTACGCGACGGGCGAGGTGGAGACCGGAACGTGGGAGGCGGGACGCATGAGCGAACTGGCCCCCGCACCCGCCGCCGCCGACGCGCCCGCCGCCGCGACACCGGAGCCGGCGGTCCCCAGCGACGGGTAGGATGCGGGCGTCCGGCACGGCGGGGGCCTTCGTCGTTCCGGGCGCCGAAGATGTCCCCAGGGGCGCCTAAGAACTCGGAGTGCGACAGCTGGACGGAGTCTGGGTCCCATCCCGGCCGGACCGTCGATGGATCGAGCTCCCGGCTCCAAGTTCGCGTAGCAGACCGCCTGACCGAGGACGGGATGGCCGGCTTTGCGGGGAGATCAGACTGGCGGACGGCTTGCGACTGGTCTCCCCGGGGCAGGCCGCGTCGACGGTACGCCCCTTGCGATATGGGATGATCTTCGTGGGGTCGTGCGTTCGTCCGAGGCGCCGCTCCGAAATGTACCCAATCTTGCTCCCGGAGGCGTACACACCCCGATTGTACGAATTGGGTGCATCAGGCATGCCCGCCAGGCCCTGGCGAGATGCCGCATGAACCCGCATTCCACACCTGCCGCACGAAGCCCTCCGCATGGCAACTTACAGCCGCCCTTGAGCCGGAGGCCGGGCGGTGTGACATAGGGCGTGCGCCTGCGGCATGGCGCAGGAGAGGAGTCCCGGAGCATGGCGCTACCGTTGCGGCAGCAGGCGACGTACTGGGGCATCGCGGCCGCGGTCTTCCTCGTGCTGCTGTGGTATCTCGGGGAGGTCCTGCTGCCGTTCATCGTGGGCGGAGCCGTCGCCTACATACTCGACCCCGTCGCGGACCGTCTGGAACGGCTCGCCCTGCCGAGGGCGGCGGCGACGGCGGTGATCACGCTCGGCGCGGTGTTCGGCCTCATCCTCGCCTTCGCCTTCGTGATCCCGCTCCTCGTGGAGCAGCTCACCGCGCTCGTCCGCTCGGCGCCCACCTACTTCGCGGCGCTGCGGGACTTCGTGCTGACGCATTTCCCCACCCTCGACGAGCCGGGCGGCGCCGTGAGGCGGTCGATCGAAGGCATCGGGGAGCTCATACGGGAGCGGGGCGCGGCGCTGGCCAACCAGGTGGTCTCGTCTCTGCTGGGTATCGTGAACGCGCTCCTCTTCATCGTCGTGGTCCCGGTGGTCGCGTTCTACATGCTGCTCGACTGGGACAGGATGGTCGCGAGCCTCGACGAACTCCTTCCCCGGGAGCACGCGCCCACGATCCGGCGCCTCGCCTCCGAGATCGACGGAACGCTCGCCTCCTTCGTGCGGGGCCAGCTGACCGTCTGCCTCATCCTCGGCACGTTCTACGCCGTGTCCCTCATGGTGGTCGGCCTCCAGTTCGGGCTGGTGGTTGGCGCGATCGCCGGGCTGATCACCTTCATCCCCTATGTCGGGGCGATCGTGGGGGGCGCCCTCGCCATCGGCCTCGCCCTGTTCCAGTTCTGGGGCGAGTGGGCTTGGATCGCGGTCGTGGGCGGCATCTTCGTCGCCGGGCAGTTCCTCGAGGGGAACATCCTGACCCCGAAGCTCGTCGGCGGATCGGTCGGCCTGCACCCCGTCTGGCTGCTCTTCGCGCTCGCCGCGTTCGGCTCCATCTACGGCTTCGTCGGCATGCTGGTGGCCGTGCCGGTCGCCGCCGCGCTGGGCGTCATCACGCGGTTCCTCGTGCGCGAGTACAAGGCGAGTCGCCTCTACACGGGCGAGCCCGCGCCTCCGCCCTTCGGCACGCCGCCTCCCGAGGCGGCACCGGAGATCGCCCCCGAGGCCGACGTCGACGCGCCCGAGCCGCGCCGGCCCGCGGCCGAGTGATGTCGGAGCAACTGGCCCTCGACCTGCCGGTCCGGACGGCGCGCGGGAGGGAGGCGTTCTTCGTCTCGCCCTCGAACGCCACCGCCCTGGCCCTGATCGACCGCTGGCCGCGGTGGCCCGGCGGGCGGTTGGCGCTCACGGGGCCCGAAGGCGCGGGCAAGACCCATCTTGCGCATGTCTGGGCGGAGCGCTCCGGCGCCCACTTCGTCCGGGCCGACGGACTCGCGGGGGAGGATCCGTTCGAGCTCGGCGCGGGGGCGACCGTGGTCGAGGACGTCGACGGGGGAGCGTTCGGCCCCGAGGCCGAGCCTGCGCTCTTCCACCTCCTGAACGCCCAGGCGGAGCGGGGCGGGCACCTGCTCCTGACGGGACGGATGCCACCGGCGCGCTGGCCCGTCGCCCTGCCGGACCTCGCCTCGCGGCTCGGCGCCGTCACACCCGCCCGGATCGATGCGCCCGACGACGCGCTGATGGCCGCCCTCCTCGTCAAGCATTTCGCGGACCGTCAGCTTCGCGTGTCCCCGACGCTGGTCTCGTGGCTCCTGCCCCGGATCGAGCGCTCGGCCGCGGCCGCCGCGGCGGCGGTCGAGCGGCTCGACCGGGAGGCGCTGGCGCGGGGGATGCCGCCCGGGCCGGGGCTGGCGCGTTTGCTCTTCGCCAGTCCGGCGCTGGACAGCCCGGAGGCGGGCGCCTAACCTTCGCCGCCTCCGTTCCACGCATGTCATCGGCATGTCATCCCGAGGAGGCACGAGACGACCCATGGGCGACGCGTCCGCACCCGCATGTGACTTCCTCAAGGCGCCACCGCCCGCGCCCACCGACCTCCCGGAGGGGGAGGTCCGCGGCCCGCGCCGCTTCTTCAACCGGGAGCTCTCGTGGCTCGCCTTCAACTGGCGGGTGCTCGAGGAGGCCGAGAACCCCCGCGTGCCCCTGCTCGAACGGTTGAGGTTCCTATCGATCTCGGCGGCGAACCTGGACGAATTCTACACCGTCCGCGTCGCGGGCCTGCGCGAGCTCGCGCGTGCGGGAAACACGACGCCGGCCGCCGACGGACGCACGCCCGCCGAGCAGCTCGAGCTCATCGACGCGGACGCGCACGACCTCCTCGACCGGCAGCAATCCGTCTGGCGGACCCTGCGGGAGGAGATAGAGGGCGAGGGTCTGTCCATCCTCGAGGCCGAGGCCCTGCTGCCGGACGAGCGGCGCGAACTGGGGGAGCGCTTCCTCAACGGGGTGTTCCCGATCCTCTCGCCCCTGGCGATCGACCCGGCGCACCCGTTCCCCTTCATCCCGAACGAGGGGTTCGCGCTGGCGGTCGAGCTGCGCCGCAAGGTCGACGGGAAGCCGCTCCGCGCGCTGCTCCCCATCCCGTCGCAGCTCGAGCGCTTCGTCCGCCTCGCCGACGAGCCGCGCGAGGGCCGGCCCTCCGCGGCCCGCTTCCTGCCGCTGGAGACCCTCGTCCTCATGCAGCTCGACCGGCTGTTCCCCGGATACGTGCTCGAGGGCCATTGCGCGTTCCGGGTGCTGCGCGACAGCGACCTCGAGGTCGAGGAGGAGGCCGAGGATCTCGTGCGCGAGTTCGAGACGGCCCTCAAGCGCCGTCGCCGCGGCGAGGTCGTCCGCATGAAGATCAGCCACTCGGCGCCGCACGGCCTGCGGGCGGCGATCGTGGAGGAGCTCGGCGTCGCGCCGAACGAGATCATCGAGGTGGACGGGCTCATCGGGCTCGCCTCGCTCAAGGAGCTGGTGATCGACCGGTCGGACCTTCTCTGGCCATCCTTCACCCCCCGCGTGCCCGAACGCGTCCAGGACCACGATGGCGACATGTTCGCCGCGATCCGCCAGAAGGACATGCTGCTGCACCACCCCTATGAGACGTTCGACATGGTCGTCCGCTTCCTCGTGCAGGCGGCGAACGACCCGGACGTGGTCGCGATCAAGCAGACACTCTACCGCACCTCCCGCGACAGCCCCATCGTGGCCGCCCTGTGCGAGGCCGCGGAGGCGGGGAAGATGGTCACCGCGCTGGTCGAGCTGAAGGCCCGGTTCGACGAGGCCGCCAACATCCGGCAATCCCGCCGGCTGGAGCGGTCGGGCGCGCATGTCGTCTACGGCTTCACCAACTACAAGACGCACGCCAAGATCAGCACGGTCGTACGCCGCGAGGGCGACCGGCTCGTCACCTACACCCATTTCGGGACGGGCAACTATCACCCCATCACGGCGCGCATCTATACCGACCTGTCGCTCTTCACCTGCTCTCCGGCGCTCGGCCGCGATGCGACGAAGGTGTTCAACTACATCTCGGGCTACGCCCCCCCGGAAGGCCTCGAGAACCTCGCCATCTCCCCGATCGGCCTGAAGGATCGCCTACTGGAAGGGCTGGAGGCCGAGATCGGACACGCGAAGGCCGGGCGCCCGGCGGTGGTCTGGGCGAAGATGAACTCGCTGATCGAGCCAGACGTGATCGATGCGCTCTACGCGGCCTCCGCGGCCGGCGTGCGGATCGACCTCGTGGTCCGGGGCATCTGCGGCGTGCGGCCCGGCGTGACGGGGCTGAGCGAGAACATCCGGGTGAAGTCCATCGTCGGCCGGTTCCTGGAGCACAGCAGGATCGTCTGCTTCGGCAACGGGGCAGGGCTGCCGTCCCGCAAGGCGCGGGTGCACATCTCCTCGGCCGACTGGATGGGGCGGAACCTCAACCGCCGGATCGAGACCCTGGTCGAATGCGTCAACCCGACCGTGAAGGCGCAGATCGTCGATCAGATCATGGCCGCGAACCTCGCCGACGTGGCGCAGTCCTGGGTCCTGCAGGCCGACGGAACCTGGTCCCGCCCGGACCTGAGCGGCATCGAGAACCCCTTCTCCTGCCACCGCTTCTTCATGGAGAACTCCTCCCTCTCGGGGCGCGGCAGCGCCGGGGCGGGCGACGTCCCCGAACTGACCCATTCGGTCGAGGCGCGGGCCACGGCCGCGGAGTAGGGCGCCGGGGTCACGAAAGGGCGGGGCCCCATCGCGGCTTAGCGGGGCCGGCGGGGGGCGGCCGGAACGGACACGGCGCAGGGAGGCGATCGAAGCTTCGCGGCGGGGCATGGCTCTATCGCCTTGCTCCTCCGCCTCGCCCTGTCGGCCCGCCACCCTAGTTTCGCCCCTCGGGCGCGGCCACGGCTGCGCCTGCTTCGTCCGAGCCCGACCCGTTGGAGAAACCGCATGCGTCCCGCCCCGCTCCTCGCCGCGATCGCCCTGCTCACGGCCCCGGCCGCCTGGGCGGAACGCGCCGTGACGGCGGGCGAGTTCGAAGAGATGACCTCCGGGAGAACCTACCATTTCGAGCGCGGCGGCACGCCGTTCGGCTCGGAGCAGTACTTCGCCGACAAGCGGGTGATCTGGGCCTTCGAGGGCGGCCATTGCCAGCGCGGCATCTGGTTCGAAAACGCGGCGGGGCAGATCTGCTTCGTCTACGAGGACGATCCGGAACCGCAGTGCTGGCTGTTCCTCGAGATGCCGGGCGGGGCGTTCCACGCGCGGGTCGTCGGCGCGGACCCGATCGACGACCTCATCACCTCGTCCGTGGACGAGGAGTCGCTCGACTGCCCGCTGCCCGACCTCGGGGTCTGACCGTCCACCCCCACGGCCTCGCGCGTGTCCGACCGCCGGGCACCGCACCACGCCGTCGCACGCCGCAGGAGCCCATCCGATGCGCAAGGTGAGACGCCTCCCCGCCCTGGTCGCGCTTCTCGCCCTGGCGCTGGGGCTCGCGTCGCTCGTGGCGCTCGAACGTCAGCGCGCGGGGTTGTCGGTCGGCCAGCTGACGCTCGGAGGCTCGCCGGCCACGGTCTGGCGCCGCTCGGGCGAGGCTCAGCCCGCATCGCTGGTGGTGATCGGCCACGGATATGCGGGCTCGCGCCAGATGATGCGCGCCTTCGCGCTGACCCTGGCACAGGCGGGGCACCTCGTCGTCGCGTTCGACTTCCACGGACACGGCCGCCACGACGTCCCCATGTCCGCGGACGTGGCGAGCCTCGAGGGGACGACGGCGCAGCTCGTCGAGCAGACCGTCCGGCTCGCGGACGCCGCGCGGGACCGGTTCGGCGACGAGCTGCCGCTCTCCCTCCTCGCCCACTCGATGGGCACCGACGTCGTGATTCGTGCCGCATCCCGGCTCGATGGGGTCGCGGCGGTGGTCGCCGTGTCGATGTACAGCGAAGCCGTGACCTCGGCCGAGCCGGATCGCCTGCTGGTGATCTCGGGCGCGCGGGAAGGGCGCCTGCGGGAGACCGCGCTGGCGGCGGCGCGACTGGTCGATCCCGCGGCGGAGGAGGGCGTCACAGTCACCTCCCACGGCATCTCCCGGCGGGCCGTCGCGGCGACCGGGGCAGGGCACGTCGCCGTCCTCTACCACCCCGACGCCCTGGCCGAGGCGCGCGACTGGATCGGCACCCCCCCTGGCGCGGCGGAACAGGCGGAGCCGCCGCGAACGGGGCTATGGACCGCAGCGCTGCTGATCTCGGTCCTCGCCATCGGATATCCGATCGCCACGCTGCTCGGTCCGCCGAGTTCGTCCACGCCGGTCCTGCCCCGGCGAACCGTCTGGATCGCGCTCGCCGCTCCCGTCCTGCCCGCGCTCGCGGCGGCGGTTCTCGTGCCCGAAGGGGCGCTCGGCCTGTCCGCGTTCGGCAAGCTCGCCACCGCGCTCGGGGTCTGGGGGGGTGTTCAGGCGGCCATCCTCTGGCGCGCCGGCCTCCGCCCCGAAGCACCGAGCGGCTTCGGAGCGATCCTGTTCCTCGGCTGGGGCCTCGGCCTCTTCGCGCTCGCCCTCGACCGCTACGGCGCGGCGTTCCTTCCGACCGGCCCGCGGATCGTCGTGCTCGCCCTGCTGCTCCCCGCAACGGTCCTCTACACCCTGACGGACGCGCATCTCGTGCGGGGTCAGCCAGTCTGGCTGCGGGCGCTCGCGCGGGCCGCGCCCCTGCTGACGTTGCTCGCCGCGATGGCCCTCGCCCCCCGCCTCGGCATCGCCTTCACGGTGCTTCCAGTGATGGTGCTCTTCTGGCTGGTCTACGGCACCGTCGCCGGCTGGGTCTCCCGCCGCACCGGCCCCACCACGGCGGGCCTCTCCCTCGGCCTGTGCCTCGCCTGGGCCATCGCGGCGAGCACGCCTCTCGTGGCTGCGCCCTAGGGGCTGACGTGCCCCGAATCTCTCCCGCGGGAGGCACGATGGCCGGGCGGCGGCACCGGCGGGGCAGGGGCCGACCGTCGCGGCCGGACCCGAGCCGCAGCGCGGAACTCACCGGCCGATGTAGCGATCCCGTCGGTGGTTCACTGCGATGATCAGGTTGACGATGACCGCGCCGAGGGCGCTCGCCGCGACAAGACGCCAGTCGAGGAGCAGAAACGCCGCCGCGAAGAGCGCGACGTCGAAGCCGAGCTGGACCCACCCGGCCTGCACTCGGAACCGCTCCTGCACCCAGAGTGCCAGGATCCCGACGCCCCCGAGCGAAGCGCCGTGCCGGAACACCACGATGAGACCCATGCCGATGGTCGCCCCGGCCAGCGCGGACGCGACCCACGGATCGACGGGTCCGATGGTGATCGCCATCGGAAGGAGACGGGAGAAGGCGGACACCATCGTCACCGCGATGGCCGTCTTCACCACGAAGCGCGGCCCCATCCTCATCCAGCCGAGGACGTAGAAGGGCAGGTTCAGGAGGAAGAACCAGAGGGCGAACGACCAGTCCGTGACGTAGGAGAGCAGCACGCCCAGTCCGGCGGTCTGCCCCGTCACCAGCCCGGCGGCGCGCAGGAACTCCACGCCGAGGGCACAGAGAGCCGTCCCCAGGAGGAGAGCCTGTGCGTCCTCCAAAGGCGTATGGCGCAGGGCCTCGTGCGGCTCGTTCGTGGACATGCGGCGGGGCTAACGGCTGCGGGATGCGGTGGCAATCGAGCCTACGAGGCGGGGCAGGGCCGTCGGTCGGGCCTGTCGGATGGTCGTATCGGGCCGTCCGGCACGGTTTGCGTTGCAGGTGGCGCCGGCCTTGCGCGGCCGCGGGTCCTCACCTCAGGCCTTGCGCCGATGCGCATGGGGCCTACCGACCGCCCGATGCGGACGGCTGACCGTGAAGACGACTACGTCGCGAGCGGCCGGCACGCGACAATGGGGCAGCATCCAGACCCTGAACCCCGAACGGTTCTGAGCGCGGGCACGGATCACCGCGCCCGCGCGATATCGATGGTCAGAGCGCCTTCTGCAGGTTCTCGTCCACCTTCTCGAGGAAGCCCATCGTGGTCAGCCACTTCTGCTCCGGGCCGACGAGGAGCGCGAGGTCCTTCGTCATGTCGCCGGCTTCCACGGTGTCGACGACGACCTTCTCGAGCGTTTCGGCGAAGCGGGCGAGCTCGGCGTTGTCGTCGAGCTTCGCGCGGTGCTTCAGGCCGCCCGTCCAGGCGAAGATCGAGGCGATGGAGTTGGTCGACGTCTCCTTGCCGGCCTGGTGCTGGCGGTAGTGGCGAGTGACGGTGCCGTGGGCGGCCTCGGCCTCCACGATCTTGCCGTCGGGCGTCATCAGCGCCGAGGTCATCAGGCCGAGCGAGCCGAAGCCCTGCGCGACGGTG
>CAZWWR010000017.1:0-29997 GCA_964637265.1 uncultured Jannaschia sp. | reverse complement strand
CCTGCTTGGCCGACTGCGCGGCGATCCGGCCCATGTCGACGGGCGGGACCTCGTCCACGATCTCGTCGCCGGGCTTCGGGTCCTCGAGGTACTGGCGCGCCTGCTCGGGGGTCAGCTGCGCCTTCTCATTCTCGATGCCCTCGAACTCCGGATCGTCGGGGTCGACCACGGTGCGGACCCGCGTGAACGTCGCGCGCCCGGTCTTGCGGTCGATGGACACGCGGATGTCCATGTCGGCGCCGTAGCGCGACTTGGCGGCCCGGGCGAGGCTCTCCTCCATCGCCTCGATCACGAGCGCCGGATCGATCATCTTCTCGCGCGCCACGGCCTCGGCCGTCTGGAGCAGCTCCAGCTGGTTGGCGGACGTGATGGCCATCAGTCGTCTCCTCCGGTGATTTCCTGTATCTCGTCGAACTGCGTCTCGTCGATCTGCCCCGCGCTCTTGCGCTGGCGCAAAGTCTCGCGAACGAGGTCGTCCGTCAGCACGAGCTTGGCATCGGCCAGAAGGTCGAAGGTCAGCCCCACCGTCACCGCGCCGCCCGGCCGGTCGATGGAGATCAGCACCTCGTCCCCCTCCGTGCCCTGGATCGGGCCCTTGAACCGCTTCTGCCCGTCGATCGGCTCGGCCGTCTCGATGCGAGCCTCAAACCCCTCCCAGGCGTCGAAATCCTTCAGCCGCGTGAGCGGCCGGTCGATGCCGGGCGAGGAGACCTCGAGGACGTACTCGCCGTCGATCGGATCGGCGACGTCTAGGACCGCGGAGAGATGCGTGGAGATGCGCGCGCACTCCTCCACCTCGATCCCGCCATCGGGCCGCTCGGCCATGATCTGAAGTGTCGGCGTGCGGCCGCCCTGCAGCCTCAGGCGCACGAGCTCGAAGCCGAGCCCCTCGATCGCGGGTCCCACGATCTCGGCCAGGCGCCGATCGAGCGCGGTCTTGGCCACGAGGTCCGTCATGAGTGTTCCCTGTAAACGAAAAAGCGGGCCGAAGCGGCCCGCTGCGTCTTCCGGTGGTGCTCCGCAGAGCGCCGCTGTGATCGCCGATATAGGGGGACCCGGCACCGGACACAAGCCTCAGTAGCAGGCGACCTGCGCGACCCGGCCATCCCGCCCGACGACGATGTTGAGGCGGTCGGCCCGGAAGTCCTGCGTCACCGCGTTTCCCGGCCAGATCACGCGGGCAGTCTCCGGCAGGCCGCGGGCCCCGAGATCGACGGCGGGCTGCCCGACCAGTCCCGAGAAGCGGGCCTCGGGACAGGCACCCGCATCCCCGGCCGGCGTCATCTGGCAGCCCGCCAGAAGCGCCGCGACGGCCACCCCACATACGTATCGCATCGCCGCGCTCCCGCTTGCGTTCCCCCCTGCCCCGGCTACACCGGGCGATGGCACCCGGCCAAGGCCCCATCGCCTCGGCGCATCCATCCCGCGGGCGTGCGGCGGCGCTCCGCCGCGGCGCCCGCCAACGAGGAGGCCCTCATGGCCACCCGACGCGACCGTCCCCTGCTGGCCGTCATGATCGACGCCGACAACATTCCTGCGAAGTTCGCCGAGGGCATCCTGAAGGAGATCTCCGGGCTCGGCGAGCCTGCCCTGCGGCGGGTCTACGGCGACTGGTCCTCCGGTCGACTGAAGCCGTGGGCCGAGAAGGTGATGACGCTCGGCCTCGTCGCCCATCAGGAGACGGCGAACACGACCGGCAAGAATGCCTCCGACATCGGCCTCGTCATCGACGCCATGGACGTGCTTCACACCGGACGGTTCGACGCCTTCGTGCTCGTTTCGTCGGACAGCGACTTCACCCGCCTGGCGAGCCGCATCCGCGAGGACGGCCTCGAGGTCATAGGCATCGGCGAGTCCAAGACGCCGGAAGCGCTGCGAAACGTCTGCAACAGGTTCATCCTGATCGAGAACATCGTGGACGAGCCCGTCGCGGCGACGTCCGGTTCACGGCCCGTGAAGCGAAAGGCGCAGGACGCGCTGCCGCTCATCCTGCGGGCGATGGACAAGATGGACCCCGACGGGGAGTGGTACGCGATGGGCGCCCTCGGGAGCCAGATCGTCGCCCTGAACCCGGACTTCGACACGCGCACATACGGCAAGCGCAAGATGAGCGAGCTGGTCGAGGACATCAAGCGGCTGGAGACGCGGATGGACGGCACCCAGCTCATGGTCCGGCGGGTCGACTAGATGGCCGATCCGGGCGGAGAGATCACCGGCGTCTCCGCCGCGCAGGAGGATCTGGGCTACCGCCTCGCGGTCGACGGGCCGGGCGAGGGGCGGGCCTGGATGACGCCCGCCGCCCGGCACGGCAATCGGGCCGGCGTGCTGCATGGCGGGCTGGTCTCGACGCTGCTCGACGCGGCGATGGGCACCGCCGCCGCGACGCGGGTGGTGCCCGACGGCGCCGCGCCGATGGCGACGGTAAGCATGACGGTGCAGTTCCTCGCCCCCGTGCCCCTCGGCCGCGAGGTTCAGGCACGGGCGCGCGTGACCGGGGGCGGACGCAGCCTGCACTTCTGCGAAGCGACGCTGAGGCTCGAGGACGGAACCGTCGCCGCGACGGCGACGGGGGTCTTCCGGACGATCCGCACCGGGTGATATCAGGTCTCGGCCTGGATACGCGCGCTCCGTCGCGATGCGGGGCAAACGTGTCCCTCAGCCGTTCGCCCCCACCACGAGGGTCGATCGCCAGCGAGTGCGCTCGGAATCAATCCGAGGCCGCCTGAACACCCCCACGCGGATAGCTCTACGGCAACTGCCCCCGTGCCGCAGCCGTCACGGCGGCGTCGACCTCAGCCGGGTCCGCGCCGTACTCCCTCACAGCGTCCTCCGGATCCACGTAGCCCATCGCCACGTCCCTCAGCACGGCCGCCCGGCTGCGCTCCCCCGCGGGGCCGTAGCCTCCGCCGCCGGGGAACTTCATGACGACGCGTGCATCCGCAGGCACGCGCTGCCGCCCCTTCCCCCGGAGGGGCGTCCCGTCGTGGAGCGAGATATCCGTCGCCGCACCGGTCCCGCCGCCGCGGCGCCCGCGGGCCGGGTTCTCGACCCGGTCCAGCATGGCCGAGATGGTCATCTCGTGGCCGGGCCGGGCGCCGACCTCCATCACCTGGCCCAGCCCTCCCCGGAACGTGCCATGGCCGCCCGACCCCCCACGCAGTTCCTTCCGCCAGACGACCACGGGGCCCGAGTGCTCCACCGCCTCCGCCGGCATCGTCATCACGCCGGAGGGGAAAGCCGTGGCCGACAGCCCGTCGAGCGAGGGGCGGGCGCCGGCGCCGCCCGAATTGAAGCTCAGCACCTCGGCCGAGCGTCCCCCCTGCCCCGTCGGGCGCAGGGAGAGCTGGAAGTTGCACAGGGCCCCGGCCCCTTCCGCCGGGACCACCCCCGGGACGAGTTGGTCGAGCGCGCCGAAGACGACGTCGGGAATGAGGTGCCCGATCACGTGGCGGAGCGCGACGGGGGCCGGATGCGGGGCGTTGACGATGCTGCCTTCGGGGGCGGCAATACTGAACGGCGACAGGGAGGCCGCGTTGTTCGGAATGTCGGGCGCGATGGCGCATTTCATCGCGTAGGCGGCGTAGGCCTTCGTATAGACCAGAGGGACGTTGATCCCCTTGGGATCGAGGCCTGAGGTGCCGGCGAAGTCGCATTCGATCTCCCCGTCTCCGACCGTCACCGCGCATCGGAGCTCGACGGGTGCCGAGAACCCGTCCGTGCGCATGGCGGCCTCGGCCCGGCCCGGCGACAGCTCTGCGATCCGCGCACGGGTCGCGCTCAGCGAGGCCTGACGGATGAATTCGCTGACCCCGCCGAGGTCCGGCTCCTCGAACTCGCGGAGCATCTCCCCGACGCGTCGGACCCCCACGGAATTGCTCGTCGCGAGCGCCATCACGTCGCCCACGAGCTCGTCAGGGGTGCGGCTGTTGGCGCGCAGAATGGCGAGGAGGGTCCGATCGACCTCGCCGGCGCGAAGCAGCGGGACAATCGGAAGGTAGAGGCCCTCCTCGTAGACGGAGTTTCCGTCGGCGCCGAAGCCGCGCCCACCGATGTCGGTCACATGCGCGGTGCAGGCGAGGAAGCCCACATGCCTGCCCGCGTGGAACGCCGGCGTGACGACGGTGATGTCATGGAGATGACCCGTGCCGAGCCAGGGGTCATTCGTGAGCCAGACATCCCCCTCCTCAGGCTCGCGGCCGTCCGGCATCATGGCGGTCATGAAGTGGGGGACGGCGTCGCACATCGCGTTCACGTGGCCGGGCGTTCCGGTGACGGCCTGCGCCAGCATTCGGCCGGCCTCGTCGTAGACCCCCGCCGAAAGGTCGCCAGCCTCGCGCACTGAGGTGCTGAAGGCGGTCCGGATGAGCGCCTGGGCCTGCTCCTCGACGATCGCGACGAGCCGCGTCCACATGATCTGCCGGTCGATCGTTCCGGTCCCGCCCCGAGCCGTCATCGCCCCTCCTCCCGCCGAAGCTCCAGCGTACCGTCGGCGAGCATGCGCGCACCCCAGCCGCTCGGCAGGATCGTCGCCGTCTCGTCCTCGACGACCGCCGCCGGGCCATCGATCAGGGCCCCCGGCTCCATCTCCTCGCGCGCCACCTCGGCTGCCTCGGCCATCCCGTCCCCGTCCCACATCCGGCGCGAGGCCCTCGCCATCACCCGGGCTCCGTGCGGCGTGGGGGGGGCGGGTGAGGGCGCGGGGACCGGGACTTGCGCCGTCACCGCCCAGACCGTGATCTCGGCTTCGGCACCCGGCACCAGTCGGCCGAAAAGGGCGCGGTACTCGTCCTCGAAACGCGGGAGCCACACCCCCGGAAGCCGCGATTCCGCAGGGGGCAGCGCAACCGGTATCTCCCAGCCCTGACCGCGATATCGCATGAAGACCCGATGCGACGTCTCGATCTCCTCGCCGGGGGCGCAGGCGGCCACGAACCCTTCGGCCTCCGCTTCGAGGGTGGCGAACGTTTCCTCTGCCAGGGCGGCGTCGATCTCGCCCAGGCGTGCGAACCGCGTGCGGGTGGCTTCGAATGCGAAGGGGGTCCGGAGAAACCCGATCGCCGAGCCGACGCCTGCGCCCGCAGGCACCAGGCAACGCGCGATCCCCAGCTTCTCGCAGAGTCGCACCGCATGCAGCGGTGCCGCCCCGCCGAAGGCGATCATGACGTGGGAGCTCACGTCCTCCCCCGTCTCGACGGCGTGCATGCGTGCGGCGCCCGCCATCGACTCGTCCACCACCTCCGAGACGGCTTGGGCCGCCTCCGTTTCGTCGAGACCGAGCGGAGCGCCCGCATCGCGAACCAGCGCGGCCTCCGCAGCCGCCTCGTCCAGTCCAATTCGTCCGCCCGCGAAGCCCTCCGCATCAAGCCGGCCGAGCCGGAGGTCGGCGTCTGTGACGGCGGCGCGCGTCCCACCCCTCCCGTAGCAGGCCGGCCCGGGCTCGCTGCCCGCGCTCTCCGGCCCGACGTTCAGCCGCCCGAGCGCGTCCACAGACGCAAGGGAGCCTCCCCCAGCGCCAATCTCGACCATCTCGATGACGGGGATCGAGATCGGCATCCCGGACCCCTTCTTGTAGCGGTAGGACCGGGCGACCTCGAAGACCCGCGCCGTCCTCGGGGCCGCGTCGCGCACGAGGCAGAGCTTCGCGGTGGTCCCGCCCATGTCGAAGGAGAGCGCCCGGCCGATCCCGTGACGGGCCGCGATGCCCGCCGCGAAGACGGCCCCCCCCGCGGGCCCCGATTCGACCAGCCGGACCGGGAAGCGGGCGGCGTCCTCGAGCGACATCAGCCCGCCCCCGGAATGGATGAGGTACACGGGGCAGTCGGTTCCGACGGCCGCGAGCGCGCCTTCCAGGCGTTCGAGGTATCCCGCCATCAGCGGCTGCACGTAGGCGTTGGCGACGGTGGTGTTGAACCGCTCGTACTCGCGCATCTGCGGGCTGACCTCCGACGAGAGCGAGACCGGCACGCCCGGCATCGCGGCCCGGATCGCATCCCGGAGGCGCTCCTCGTGGACCGGGTTCGCGTAGGCATGCAGCAGGCCCACCGCGACGCTCTCGTATGCACCCGCCACGAGAACCTCGCAGACCCGCTCCACCTCCCCCTCGTCGAGCGGCACGAGGATCCCTCCATCCGCATCGAGACGCTCGGATACGGTGATCCGCTGCGTCCTCGGCAGCAGGGGCTCCGGCAGGACGAGGTTCAGGTCGTACTGCTCGAAACGGCTCTCCGTCCGCATCTCGATGACGTCCCTGAACCCGTCCGTCGTCGCGAGGGCCGTCCGGGCCCCGCGGCGGGCGATAAGCGCGTTCGTGGCGAGCGTGGTCCCGTGGATCACCTGGGCGATATGCTCGGGGGGCACGGAGGACTGCCTGCAGACTTCGATGACACCGGCCGCGACTGCGCGTTCCGGAGCCTCGTAGTCGGTGAGGACCTTCGCGCTGTGAACCTGCCCGCCCGCCTCGAGAACGACATCCGTGAACGTTCCCCCGATATCCGCTCCGACCCGTGCCATTCCGCCCATGCGTGTGTCCCCCCGCCGGCAGTGTGCGCGGGCGGCGCCCCACCCGCAACCACGCCGGCGGCCGGCCGGATCGGGCAACTTTTACTCTGGTTCTAGGTTCAAGGGGCCGCCCGGGAGGCCTGCGTTAGCCCGCCTTTAAGGGCCCGGGCCCTAAGGCCTTTCCCGCACCCAGGACGGGCGCCGGTCAATCCGAGAGGCAGAAGGCTGCGAACCCTCCCGCCCGTGGCGGGGGACAACCTGCGCGCGCGAAGCGCCGCGAGAAAGGAATCCGAATGTCGAGCCTTCTGACCAACAACGGCGCGATGGTCGCGCTTCAGACGCTGAAGTCGATCAACTCGAACATGGGCAAGACCCAGAACATGATCTCCACCGGCAAGGAGGTGGACACGGCGAAGGACAACGCCGCCGTCTGGGCGATCGCCAAGACCATGGAATCGGACGTCGCGGGCTTCAAGGGAATCCAGGAGAGCCTCGCTCTCGGCGAGTCGTCCGTGGCCGTCGCCCGCAACGGCGCCGAGACGATCACCGACCTCCTGAAGGACATCAAGGGCAAGATCGTCTCCGCCCAGGAGCAGAACGTCGACCGCGGCAAGATCCAGACGGACATCGACGCGCTGACCGACCAGATCAAGTCGGTCGTCGGCGCCGCCCAGTTCAATGGGATGAACCTGCTCGACGGGTCGCAGACCAGCACGAACGTGAACGGCAACGAGGGCATCAACATCCTCTCGGCGCTCAACCGCGACAGCTCCGGCAACGTGACCGCGGCCCAGATCGGCGTGGACGCGAAGAACCTCTCGGTCAGCGGGTCGGTGACCACGCAGGTCTATGACGGCACCGGCGCGGACTCGACGACGGCGATCGTGTCCACGACGGCGCAGGGCGGCACCGCCGTCGCTTCCGGGACGGGCAACGCGACTACCGCCAGTGCCAACTACGTCGACGTCGACATCGCCGCGGTCGGCGACGGATACGGCTACCAGCTCGTCCTCGACGACACCGGCGGGGCGAACTCGGTCGGCACGCGCACCTTCGAGTACGTGGCGAGCTCCACCGACAGCGCGGGCACCGTGGCCGACAACCTCTACGGCCAGGTCAGCAAGTTCCTGAGCGCCACCAACGAGTCGAACTACACCGTCTCGAAGGTCGACGGCGACACCCTGCGCATCACCCGCGCCAATGCCGGCAACGAGATCGCCGTGACGATCGAGGCCGACACGGCGGGCAACACCGCCGGCACGAGCTCGGGCGGTCTGGCCGCGCTCCAGTCGGTCGACGTGACGACGGACGCAGGTGCCACGAGCGCGCTGAGCTCGATCGAGACGCTGATTAACACGGCGATCGACGCATCGGCGGCCTTCGGCTCCGCGCAGGGGCGGATCGAGACCCAATCGAGCTTCGTGTCCAAGCTCACCGACAGCATGACATCGGGGATCGGCTCGATGGTGGACGCCAACATGGAGGAGGTGTCGGCCCGCCTCCAGGCCCTTCAGGTGCAGCAGCAGCTCGCGACCCAGTCGCTCTCCATCGCGAACCAGGCGCCGCAGTCGATCCTGTCGCTGTTCCGCTGATGCCTTCGCGCCCGGGCCCGCCAGGCCCGGGCGCACAACACTCCGATAGGCGAGACGTTTCCGAATGAAGCAGATGTCCATGGCCCAGCAGGGCTACGCCCGCACCTCGACCGTCACCCGGAGCCCGAGACGCGCCGAGGCCGACGTGTTCCGGCAGGTGACCCGCCGCATGAAGTCGGCGGAGACGGCCCCTCCGGCAGCTCGCGTCGCAGCCCTCCACGACAACCGGCGACTGTGGATCGCCGCCGCGGCGACGCTCGTCGACGAAGCGAACGGACTGCCCGAGCAGCTCCGGGCGGAGCTCCTCGGCCTGGCCCACTTCGTCGAGCGGCACACCGGCGCCGTCCTCCGGGGAGAGGCCGACATCGCGCCGCTGATCGAGATCAACCACCGCATCCACGAAGGCCTGAGCGGAGGGGCGGCCTGATGCCGGGCCTCGTCCTCAAGATGCCACCGCGCGACCGCATCGTGGTCAACGGCGCGGTGATCGAGAACGCCGGCCGGAGCGCGCGCCTGCGGCTCCTCTCGCCCGAGACCAACCTGCTCAGGCTGCGCAACGCGATCGACCCGGAGGCGGCGACTACGCCGATCGGTCGGATGGCCCACGCCGTCCAGCTCGCCGTGGCCGGCGAGGCAAATCTCGATGAGGTGCGGTCGCAGGTCCTTCCCGCAATCGATGCCGTGGCGCAGGCATTCCCCGACGCGGAGGGGCTGGCACTTCTCGAGGCGGCGGGCAGCTATCTCAGGGCCGGCGATGCCTACCGCGCGCTACGGAGCCTCCAGGGCGTGCGCAGGCGGGAGGAGGCGTTCCTCGCCGTCTGCGCCTCGACTGGTCCCGGCGGCGATCGCGATCCCGGCGCGGGACGCGAAGGGCCCGGGCCCGGCATGGGCGCCTAGCCGGCCTCATGGGCTTCTCGCCGATCCTGCCCCTCTCCGGCCTCGGAGGCTGGCGCCTCCTGACCGCCACCATGGAGAGACAGCGCGAGGTACACGACGCGGCGCCGCAGGCGACAAGGGACGTCGCGCGCCTGAAGGAGCGGCTCCCGGCAATCACGTCGGCCGAGGATCTCGTCGCCGATCGTAAGGTCCTGCGCGTCGCACTGACGGCCTACGGTCTGGAGGACGACCTCAACGCCGGCGCCCTGATTCGGCGGGTCCTGGAGGACGGGACCGGCGAGCCGGGGGCCCTCGCCAACCGCCTCGTGGATCGCCGCTACCGGGACTTCTCCGCCGCATTCGGCTTCGGGGACATCGGCATGCCCGGTCCGTTGCGGGCCGGATTCGCCGATCAGGTCGCCGATCGCTACCTCGCCCGCCGCTTCGAGGCGGCGGTCGGCGAGACGGACGAGACGATGCGCCTCGCCCTCAACGCGCGCAGGGAGATGCCCGCCCTGGTCACCACCTCCGGGGACGACCGGATCGCGTGGCTCCGGCTGTTGGGAACGCCACCGCTTCGGGCGGTCATGGAGATGGCCCTGGGCCTGCCGAGTTCGACCGCCCAACTCCCCCTCGACCGACAGGTGGAGGAGATGCGCACCGCTGCCCTGACGCGCTTCGGGTCGGACCGAATGGAGGAACTCACCCGGCCCGAGAAGCTCGAACAGGTCCTCGACCGGTTCGTGATCCTCGATTCCATCGGCTCACAGCAATCGACCCCGTTCAGCCCCGCTGCGACGATCCTGTCGGCGATGGTCGCCGGGACCCCGTGAGCGGGAATCCAAGGCGGGTGCGCCCGAGGCAATGGCCACAAATGGGGTCGGCTCGGTGGTCCTCGAACGCGGGTGACGGGCGAACCATCCAACACATTGCACCGCCCCGGCGGGGTGCCATCAGCTTGGCGTTCTACGTTCGCGGAAGAGGCCGCTACTGCCCCTCAGGCGTCCCGGTGGACCGTCTGCTTCGGATCCAGATCCGGCGATGAAGGCGTCGCCGGGGGGAGATGGGGGAGCAGCCAGCCGGGCGGCGGCGGCACCATCGGCGCTCCCTGACCCAGGGCAGGCACCGGCAGGAAGAGGAGGGCGGAGAGGAGAGCGGATCGCATGTGGCCGGCCATACAACCACAAGGCGGGCGATGCGAGATTGTTCCCCGCAAACCTGCGCTTACACGTTGCGCGTCGCCTCGGAGCGCCAGGCCCCACTCTCCTGCGACCAGTAGCGGATGGGCACCCGGGCGTCCGCCAGTCGGGACCAGAGTGTTCGCGCGGCCCCGAGTTGATCCGCCTCGCCCGCGTCGAAGACGACGCAGGCGCGGCGAAGCTCCGACGCCTCCTCGGCGAGGACGTCCGCCCCGTCGAGTGCCATCAGGCAGTCGGGCCGGTTCGCGGCGGCATCGCCTTCGGGGACGAGCAGCACGGGCTGACGGGCGTCGTGAGCGCCGCCGGCGAGCCCGTGCGGCAGGAAGCCCTCCTGGGGTCCGAGCCATAGCTTCTCATCGAGGAACCTGAGGCGCTCGATGTCACGCCCGCGGACCGCGATGCGCCACCCCTCGCCCAACGCCCGGCGGAGCAGGAGGGGAAGCGCCTCCTCTACCCGTTGTCGGGTCAGGTGATAGAAGTGGACCTCACCCACCGCTAGCCCTTCGGTTCGTGGCCGTCCCGCACGAGGCGGTCGAGGGTCATGACGCCCCAACCCGTCGCCCCGGCCGGTGCCAACGGCGTCGCGTCCTTGCGGCTCGCCGTCCCGGCGATGTCCAGATGGGCCCAGGGCGTCCCCTCCCGGACGAAGCGCTGCAGGAACTGCGCAGCCGTGATCGAGCCCGCCGGTCGTCCGCCCACGTTCTTCATGTCGGCCACCCTGCTCTTCAGGGCCTTGTCGTAGGCCTTGCCGAGCGGCATGCGCCAGAGCCCCTCGCCCTCCGCGTGCGCGGCGGACAGAAGCGCGTCCGCGAGCTTGTCGTCGTTGGAGAAGAGCCCCGCCTTCTCGTGTCCGAGGCCGATGATGATGGCGCCCGTGAGCGTGGCGAGATCGATCATGGCGACCGGGGAGAAGCGGTCCTGCGCGTACCACATCACGTCGCACAGGACGAGCCTGCCCTCCGCGTCGGTGTTGATGACCTCGACGGTGTCGCCCTTCATCGTGCGGACGACGTCTCCGGGCCGCTGGGCCCGGCCGTCCGGCATGTTCTCCACGAGCCCGACCAGCCCGACCACGTTGGCCTTCGCCTTGCGTCCCGCGATGGCCCGCATGGCGCCCGCGACGGTGCCCGCGCCGCCCATGTCCATCGTCATGTCCTCCATGCCACCCGCGGGCTTCATGGAGATGCCGCCGGTGTCGAACACGACCCCCTTCCCGATCAGCGCGAGCGGCGCCTCGTCGCCACCTCCGTTCCAGCGCATGACGACCACCTTCGACGGGGTCTCCGAGCCCCGGCCCACGGCGAGCAAGGTGCGCATGCCCAGCTCCTCGAGCGCCGCCTCCTCGAGCACCTCGACCTCCACGCCCACGTCGCGGAGCGCCTCGAGCCGACGGGCGAACTCCTCCGTCGTGAGAATGTTGGCAGGTTCGTTGACGAGATCCCGGGTCAGGAAGATACCCGCCGCCACCTCGCGCATCGGGGCGAAGTCTCGCTCGGCGGCATCCGGATCCGCCACCCGGACGGAGACCTCCGCAACCTCCTCCGCGTCGTCCTCCTCGGTGGAGGCGGTCTTGTGCGCGTCGAACGCGTAGGACCGGAGGACCGCCCCGAGCGCGACTTCGGTCGCGGCCCGGTGCTTGCCCGCTAGGACCGTCAGCGGGCGGCTGCCCCGCGACTTGCCCAGCGTCGCCCCGGCACGGCGTGCCACGTCGGCGTCCGGCTTCCCGTCGAGCCGAAGAACGGCGATCGCGGACGCCGCCACGCCTGCCGGCCATTCCAGCGTGATCGCACCGCCCTCGTCGAGCTTCCCAAAGGCGGGCGAGCCGACGGCACGGCGGACGGTGCCTTTCGTGACCCTGTCGAGCCTCCTCGCCTCCGGCCCGAGCTTTCCGGACGCCGGCACGATGCACGCGATCACCCCCTCGACGGAATCGACGGTCTCGAGGTCGAGCGCGGTGAAGCGCACGGGGGCTGGGGCGGTCATGGGCATCTCTCCTCGGGCCGAAACGCGCCGGACCATATGGTGCCGTCCCGGCGAAGGCCAGCGGGGGTTCCCCGCCGCCAAAGCGCGCAATAGACAGGGGCGACCCCCGCCGGGATATGCGGAGAGCACGTGCCGACCTTCGACCGATATCTCTGCACCCGGCTCCTCGCGCAGTTCGGCTTCTTCGCACTGGTGCTGGTGGCGGTCTACTGGGTGAACCGCGCGCTCAGCCTGTTCGACGACCTCATCGCCGGCGGCTCCTCCCTCTGGACGTTCCTCGTGTTCACGGCGCTCGCGCTCCCGAACGTCGTGCATGCGGTACTGCCCGTCGCGGCGCTGGTGGCCGCGCTCTACGGGATCAATCGGCTGGCGGCGGACAGCGAGCTCGTCGTCGCGCAGACCACCGGCCTCGGGCCGTGGCACCTCGCCCGCCCCGTCGGCATCTTCGCGCTGGCCGTGGCCGCCATGGTGTCGATCCTCGGACATGCGCTCGTTCCGGCCTCCCGGACGGCGTTGGCCGAGCGCGGCGAGGCCCTGAGGGCGGACGTGACGGCCCAGTTCCTCAAGGCCGGGGAGTTCCTCAGCCCGGGAGACGACATCACGGTGTACGTTCGGGAGATCACCGAGGAGGGCGAGCTCCTCGGGCTGTTCCTCATGGACAGGCGCGACGCCGACGCGCTCGCGGGCCAGGGGGTGCGCACGACCTACACGGCGGAGCGGGCCCTTCTCGTCCGCCAGGACGGCGGCCCTCCGCGCCTCGTGATGTTCGCCGGCATCGCCCAGACGCTCGACGTGGCGACCGGCAACCTTGTGGTGACCCGGTTCGAGGACTTCACCTACGACCTCGGTGCCCTGATGGGCTCGGAAGGCATGCGACGGACCGACCCCCGCGAGATGCCCACTGCCGACCTTCTCCGTGCCGACGAGGCGCTCGCCACGCGCACAGGCCGGCCGCTCGGCGCGTTGGTCTTCGAGGGGCACGTCCGCTTCGCCGAGGCACTGTTCGCGCTCTCCCTCCCGCTGCTCGCGCTGGGCTGTCTGCTGCAGGGGGGGTACTCGCGGCTCGGGCTATGGCGGCAGATCGCGGCGGCCGTCGTGCTCGCGATCCTCCTCAGGGTGGCGAGCAACCTGACGGAGGGGCCCGTCCGGGAGGATCCGGGAAGCTGGCCGATGATATACGGTCCGCCGTTCCTGACGCTCGTGCTCGGGCTCATCCTAATCGCCCGGGCTACGCGCGGCCGGCGGCCTGCCGGCAAGGAGCCGTCCGCCGGAGGGGCCGCGGGGTCGCCGGCATGATCCTTGGGGGCTACGTCGCGCGCCGCTTCCTCTGGCTCGTTCTGCTCGTCATGGCGGTGTTCACCGGCCTCCTCCTCCCCATCGACCTGATGGAGCAGATGCGACGCCTGTCCCGGCACGGAGGAGGGATCGAGGACGGCCTCCGTCTGGCATTCCTCAACCTGCCGGCGGCGCTCTACCAGATCCTCCCGCTCGTCGTTCTCCTTGCCACGCTGGCGCTGTTCCTCTCGCTCGCCCGCTCGTCCGAGCTCGTGGTGATCCGCGCGGCGGGACGCTCCGCCCTGCGGACGGTGATCGCGCCCGTAGCCGCCGCCTTCGGCCTGGGGGTGCTGGGCGTCCTCGTGCTCAACCCGATCGTCGCGGCCACCCAAATGCAACTGGACCGCGAGGCCGCACGGTTCCGGACGGGGATCTCGTCCGTCCTCTCCGTCGACCCCGCGGGCGTCTGGCTCAGGCAAGGCGACGCCGAGGGTCAGACGGTGATCCGCGCGGCACGCGGCTCCCTCGACGGGACGATCCTCTTCGAGGCCACGTTCCTGTCGTTCGACGCGCGCGGCACGCCGGTGGAGCGGGTCGACGCGGAGCGGGCGGAATTGGCGGAGGGGGAATGGCGCATCGACGGCGCGAAGCGCTGGCCACTGGCGGATGCGCTCAACCCCGAAGCGCTCGCGGTGGTCTCCGACCATGCGACCGTGCCCTCGACCCTGACCCGCGAGCAGATCCGCGACAGCTTCGGAACGCCGCAGGCCATCGCGATCTTCGACCTGCCCGGCTTCATCCAGGCGCTGGACGCGGCCGGGTTCTCCGCACGGCTCCACCGCATGTGGTTCGCCTCGGAACTGACCAACCCGCTCATGCTGGCGGCGATGGTCCTGATCGGCGCCGCCTTCACGATGCGCCATCAGCGTGGCGGGCAGTCAGGCCTGATGGTCCTCTCAGCGCTCTGCCTCGGCTTCGCCCTCTATTTCGCGCGGGACTTTGCGCAATTGCTGGGGGAGGAGGGCCAGGTCCCGATCACCGTCGCCGCGTGGGTGCCTCCGATCGCCGCGATCCTCCTGCCGGTCGGCTTCATCCTGCATCTGGAGGACGGATGAGGCGCCCGTTCGCCTGTTTGGCACTGGCCTTGGCGATGGCTCTCCCGGCCGCCGCGCAGGACGCGGCGCCAAGCGGACCGGCGACGCTGGTGGCGGACACCGTGCGGCTCGAGGCCGGGGGCGACAGGCTCGTGGCGGAGGGTTCGGTCGAGATCCTGAGCGGCGGGCGGATCCTGCGGGCGTCGCGCGTCACCTACCTGCGAGAGGGCGACCGGCTGATCGTGGAGGGGCCGCTCACTCTCGTGGAGGGCCCGGATACGCTCCTCATCGCCGACACCGCGGAGTTGAATCCGGAGTTCCGCGACAGCGTTCTTGCCGGCGCAAGGCTGGTGCTCGACCAGAAGCTGCAGGTGGCGGCGGAGGAAGTGTCCCGCGGCCCGGAAGGCCGCTTCACCCAGCTTTACGGCGTGGTGGCTTCCTCCTGCACGATCTGCATGGAGGAGGAGGTGCCCCTCTGGCGGATCCGCGCGGACCGGGTCGTCTACGACGAGCAGGAGAGGCAGCTCTATTTTGAGGGCGCGCGGTTCGACGTCGCCGGCGTGCCGGTCGCGTGGTGGCCGCTCGTGCGGCTCCCCGGCCCGACCGTCGAGCGCTACCGCGGGTGGCTGGTGCCGCGCTTCGTTACGGACGATCTGCTCGGCACCGGGGTCGCGATACCCTACTTCGTGCCGCTCGGCCCCTCACGGGACCTGACCTTCACGCCGTTCGTCACCAACCGCGATGCCCTGTCGCTCGGGATACGCTACCGGCAGGCGGCGACTGACGGCACGCTCGAGTTCGAAGGAGCCATCGGGCGCGACGATCTGGAGGGCGACGGGCTCCGCGGCTACCTGTTCGGAGAGGGGCGGTTCGACCTCTCGGGCGGCTGGCGCTTCGAACTCGATGTCGAGGCCGTGTCCGACGACACATACCTCCTCGACTACGACATCACTGAGGACGACCGGCTCGAGAGCCGGGCCGCGGTGGCCCGCACGGACCGGACAGCCCGCACGACGGTCGAGGCGATCCGCTTCCGCTCGCTGAGGGAGGAGGACGACAACGACCTCCTCCCGACCCGGATCCTCAACGTCGCGCATGAGAGGCGCTTCGCCCCGGCGGGCATCGGAGGACAGGCGGGCCTCACCTTCGGCGGTCAGATCCGCATCCGCCCGGCCAACGCCCCACCGGCCGGCGCCCCTCCGGAATCGGCCCGGGACGTCGCACGCCTCTCGGCCTCCCTCGACTGGCGGAGGACGTGGATCGCCGATGCAGGGGTCGTCGTGACCGGGCTCGCGGAACTCCATCTCGACGCCTACGAGGTCGGGCAGGACCCCCGGTTCGAGGGTGTCGAGACCCGCGCCGTGCCATATGCCGGCCTCGAACTCCGCTATCCGCTCTCGCGCACGGGGGCGACCGGCACCCGACATCTCCTCGAGCCGGTCCTGCAGGTGGTCCTCGCGCCCGATGAGCGAGACGCCGTCCCGCAGGAGGACTCGGACGCGCCGGAGCTCGACGGCGCGAACCTGTTCGATACGGGGCGGTTTGCAGGTCGTGACGCACGCGAACTGGGAGATCGCGCGACCCTCGGGCTCAGCTACTCCACGCATCCCGCGGACCCGGACGGGTGGGCCTTCGGCGGCACCGTCGGCCGGATCTGGCGCGCGCGTGATCTCGGACAGTTCAGCGCCGGGTCCGGGCTGGACGGCACGACGAGCGACTGGCTCCTGGCCGCGCACGCGCAGCTCGGCGCACGCCTCAACTTGCAGAGCCGCTCCCTTGTGGACGATGAGTTCGACGTGAACCGCTCCGACACGATCATCCGCTGGCAGGGGGAGCGGGGCGCATTTGAGACGCGCTACACCTGGCTCGAGCCGGACGTCACGGAGGGGAGGCCGCGCAACACCTCCGAATGGGCGCTCGACCTGCAGCACGATCTCGGGGGCGACTGGACGGGACGGATGAACTGGCGATATGACTTCGTCGAGAACAACGCCAGCCGCGCCGGGCTGGGGCTGACTTACCGCGGGGACTGCGTCACCGTAGGCCTCGACGTCACGCGGCGCTTCACCTCCTCGGAGGATCTGGCACCCACCACGCGCTTCGGCCTCGCGGTGGAGCTTGCCGGTTTCGGCGCGGAGGACCGGAGGACGAGGCGGCGGGCATGCGGTATCTAGGATCGTTCTTGCGTTCGCGAAGGCGCAGGGTTCCCGCGTCGGGATCGGCCGACGGTACGGTGGGGTCTTCCCCAGCACGAGGGGGTCTTGGTTCTCGATGGGGACCATATGCTCTCGCGCCCCTTCTAGCGGCCGCGGTCGCGGCGTCCCTCGCTGCGGGCGTCCCGGCCTCGGCCCAAGGACTCTTCGCTCCCGCCGCCACCGTCGACGGAACGGTGATAACCCGCTGGCAAGTCGAGGAGCGGGCGCGGTTCCTCGGGCTGCTGCGTGCGCCCGGCGCCGATTTCGAGGGCGCGCGCGAGGCGTTGATCGACGAGACGGTCCAGGCACAGGCGGCTCTGGCGGCCGGCGTCGAAATCACCGAGGAGGAGGTCCGGGAGGGGCTCGCGGAGTTCGCGGCGAGAGGCAACCTGACGCCCGAGCAGTTCGTGCAGCTGTTGGCCCAAGAGGGCGTCGCGCCCGAGACGTTCCGGGATTTCGTCCGCAACGGCCTCCTCTGGCGGGCGCTCGTCCAGGCCCGGTTCGGAGGCCGCTCCCGCCCCGACGAGGCGGAACTGGACCGGACCCTGGCCCGCGGCGATGCACGTGCGGGGGTCCGCATGTTCCTCAGCGAGATCGCCCTGCCGCTTACCCCCGAGAACCGGGACGAGGTGACCGCGCTGGCCGAGACCCTCTCGTCCTCGCTCCGAGGGGAGGCCGCCTTCGCTGAAGCCGCGCGCCGGTTCTCCCGCGCCTCGACGGCGCCGAACGGAGGTCGCCTCGATCCCATCACCCTCTCGGAACTGGCGCCCCCGGTCGCCGACCAGGTCATCAGCCTGCCGACGGGGGGGGTGAGCGAGCCGATCAACTTCGGCAGCTTCATCGGCATCTTCCTGCTGCGCGGCATCGAGGAGACGGCGGCTCCGGCGGCGCAGACCCTGACTGTCGAGTACGCCGAGATCCTGATACCCGGCGGCCGCAGCGAAACCGCCCTGCAACGCGCGGGCGAGCTTCGCGCGCGGGCGGATACCTGTGACGACCTCTATCCCCTCATGCGCGATCAGCCGGCGGACCGGCTCGTACGGCGCGACGTCCGGCCATCCGCCCTGCCCCCGGACCTGAGGCAGGTTCTCGCCACCCTGGATCCCGGCGAGGCATCGACGCTCCTTGCCGAGGGCGGGACGCTCCGGTTCGTGATGCTGTGCGGGCGGAGCGTGGAGGCCGGCGAGGAGGAACGTGCCGCTCTCGGTCAGAGGCTCCTGACGACGCGGCTCGAAGGCTACGCGCAGGCCTATCTCGAGGAGCTCCGCGCCGATGCCCGCATCGAGACCCCCTGACCCCCCGCCCATCGCGGTCACCTGCGGCGAACCGGCGGGCGTAGGCCCGGAGGTTGTGGCGAAGGCTCGGGCGCTGCTGCCCGGACTGCCGTTCTTCGCGATCGGTAATCCCGAGCACTTCGCCGGCTGGGGCGTCGAGGTCGAGACGATCGCCTCGCCCCGGGAGGCGCATGGGGCGGCGCTCTGCATCCTGCCGCATGACGTCCCGGGCCCCGCCCGGCCAGGCCACCCCGATCCGCGTCAGGCGGCCGGGGTGGCGTCCGCCATCGCGCGCGCGGTGGAGCTCGTCCGTAACGGGGAGGCGGGCGCAGTCTGCACGGCCCCGATCCACAAGAAGGCTCTGCAGGACGGGGCCGGCTTTCCTCATCCGGGGCATACCGAGTACCTCGCGGACCTCGCGGGCGGCTGCGACGTCGCGATGATGCTGGCCTGCGACGCGCTCAGGGTGGTGCCCGCGACCATCCACATCGCGCTCGAGGAGGTGCCGGCCGCGCTGACGCCCGAGGGCCTGACGACGACGCTGGAGATCGTGCACGCGGCCCTCCGGCGGGACTTCAGGGTCGACGAGCCCCGCATCGCCGTCGCCGGCTTGAACCCGCATGCGGGCGAGGGCGGCGCCATGGGGAGGCAGGAGGTCGAGTGGATCGGCCCCCTCGTGGAACGGCTCGCCCCGAGGCTAGGGTGCTTCGGCCCGCTCCCGGCGGACACCATGTTCCACGCGGACGCGCGCGCCGGCTACGACGCGGCCGTCGCCATGTATCATGATCAGGCCCTCATCCCGATCAAGACGATCGACTTCGCCGGCGGGGTGAACGTGACGCTCGGGCTTCCCTTCGTGCGCACCTCGCCGGACCATGGAACCGCATTCGACATCGCCGGACGGGGCACGGCGGACCCGACCTCGATGGCGGCCGCCCTGCAGATGGCCTCGAGGATGGCCAGTCGTCGCGCGGCCGGCGGGACATGAGTGGCGGGATCGTTCTTCCGGGCATCTCCCGAAACCGAGTCGCAGCGCGGGCTGGCGCTTGACCGTCGACGGCCTGCCACCCCTCAGGGACGTGATCGCGGCCCACGGGCTCCGGGCGCGCAGGTCGCTCGGACAGAACTTCCTGCTCGACCTGAACTTGACGGCGCGGATCGCGCGGGCTGCCGGGTCGCTGGACGATCACGACGTGCTCGAGGTCGGGCCCGGGCCGGGCGGGCTGACACGCGGCCTCCTGGCGGAGGGAGCCCGGCGCGTCATCGCGCTGGAGAAGGATCCGCGCTGCCTGCCCGCACTCGCCGAGATCGCCGCCCGCTACCCCGGTCGGCTGGAGGTGATCGAAGGCGACGCGCTCAGGGGCGGGGTCGAGGAGAGGCTTTCGCGGCCTTGGAAGGTTTGCAGCAACCTTCCTTACAACATAGGAACGGAGCTCCTCGTCCGTTGGCTCACGCCTCCGTCATGGCCTCCCGGATGGACGTCCCTCACGCTGATGTTCCAGCGCGAGGTGGCCGAGCGCGTCGTCGCGGCGCCCGGGAGCAAGTCCTACGGGCGTCTGTCCGTCCTCGCGGCCTGGAGAACGGACGCGCGAATCGTCCTGTCGCTGCCGCCGGAGGCGTTCACTCCGCCGCCGAAGGTGTCGTCGGCCGTGGTCGGTCTCGTCGCCCTGCCGGTCCCGCGGTACCCGGCAGACCCCGCGATCCTGTCGCGCGTCGTCGCGGCGGGCTTCGGACAGCGTCGGAAGATGTTGCGTGCCGCCTTGAAGGGGCTGGGCCCGGATGTTGAGGACCGGCTGAGGGAAGCCGGTATCCCGCCGACCGAGCGGGCGGAACGCGTCCCTTTGGAGGCATGGTGCGCACTCGCCCGGGCGATGGAGTGACGATCTAGAAGGTGTCTACGGATCGCCCTCCCCTGCGGATCGGGCGGGTTTGCCGTTCTCGAACCCCGTTCCGCATTTCAGACGCGGCGCACCCCCTCGAGCAGCGACTCGTCGCACTCCTTCGTCAGCACGGAGACGTCCCCGGTCGTCTCCAGAACGACGGCCCGCACGTCATCGAGGCGGCCGACATTGGCCTCCCGCAGCTTCGCCATCAGGTCTCCCCGTCCGACGCGGGTCGCATCGAGCGCCGCATCGAGCACGTGTCCGTGCTCCATGAGGAGGACCGGCTCGTTCTCGACTGCGGCCTGGAAGGAGTCGGACGCCCGCCGCCCCTTGGCGAAGAGCCACTGCAGGCCGAAGAGCGCCGCGACCGCCGCGAGTATCTGACTGAGTTCCTGCCAGTCCGCAGCCGTCGCGGCGGATGCCAGAAGGCTGCCCATCGCGACGGTCATTACGAAGTCGATGGAGGCCATCTTCGAGAAGGAGCGGAGCCCGAGCACCCGGACCAGTAGGTTGATCCACGCCATCCCGATGGCCGCGAGAAGGACACCGCGAAGAAGGACGTCGAGCCATGCGGGATCCACGAGCATGGCTCGGAGTGTAGCGCGGCACCTTTGCGGGTCACGTGGTCCGCATGGGCATGCGAAACGGGGGCCTCCCCGGCGCGACGGCGCTCGCTTCTCGCGCGGGCTCTGCCCGACACCGGAGGAATGACTGATCGGTCCTGTCCCCATCGCCATCGCGCACCGAGCGGGCGACAAGCGGATGTAGGTTTAGCTCCCCTCTTGAGGGCCCTCGCCGGAAGCGTACCCCGGCCGGTTCACCGTCCGGTCGACTTGCTCTAAGGGGGCCACGCCGAGCCAGGAGGGCGCCATGCGGACCGCCGAGATCACCCGCAAGACCAACGAGACGCAGATCACCGTCCGCGTCGCGCTCGACGGGACCGGAGCGCATGATTGCCGCACGGGCGTCGGGTTCTTCGACCACATGCTCGACCAGCTCGCGCGCCACTCGCTCATCGATCTCCACATCCGTGCCGATGGCGATACCCACATCGACGACCACCACACCGTGGAGGATACCGGGATCGCCCTCGGTCAGGCCCTCTCCCGGGCAGTGGGCGAGAAGCGCGGGATCAGGCGCTACGGGGAATGCCACCTGCCGATGGACGATGCGCTCGTGCGCTGCGCGCTGGACCTCTCGGGCCGCCCGTGGCTCGGCTGGGGCGTTACGTTCGAGGCGTCGCAGATCGGCCGCTTCGATACCGAGCTGGTTAGGGAGTTCTTCCAGGCTCTGTCGACGCATGGCGGCATTACCCTCCACGTGGACGCGCTGCGCGGCGTCAACGCGCATCACGTTGCCGAGGCGGCCTTCAAGTCGGTCGCCCGTGCGCTGAGGCTCGCGCTGGAGGTCGATCCGAGGGCGGCGGACGCTCTGCCGACGACGAAGGGCACGCTATGACGACCGTCCTTGTCGATTACGACAGCGGCAACCTCCACTCGGCGCGCAAGGCGTTCGAACGGATGGCCCGGGAGACGGGCGCGGGGGCCGTCCGGGTCACCTCGAGTCCGGAGGACGTGGCCGCCGCGGATCGCGTGGTTCTGCCCGGCGATGGCGCCTTCCCGGCCTGCCGCAGGGGGCTTCGCGGGTTCGACGGGCTGGAAGAGGCGCTCGTGGAGGCGGTCGAGCGGCGGGGGGTGCCGTTCCTCGGCATCTGCGTCGGCATGCAGCTGATGGCGACGCGCGGGCTCGAATACGAGGGGGCCGACGGGTTCGGCTGGATCCCCGGCACGGTGGAGCGCATAGATGCGCCCGGTCTGAAGGTGCCGCACATGGGGTGGAACGACCTCGTGGTGGATCGCCCCCACCCCCTCCTCGAAGGGATCGGCACGGGGAATCACGCCTACTTCGTCCATTCCTACGCCATGCGCTGCACGGAGCCGTCGCACGTCCTCGCCCATGCGGAGTATGGCGGAGCGGTCACGGCGATCGTCGGACGCGACACGATGGTCGGCACCCAGTTCCACCCCGAGAAGAGCCAGGCGACGGGTCTGCGCCTGATCGCCAACTTCCTCGGCTGGCGCCCCTGAAAGGCGGCACCGAGCTCAGCGCACCTTGACCCAGGTCTGGCTCGCGCACAGCAGACCGCCGGCCACGCACCCCTTCAGGGCCATCCGGTCGCCGGTCAGCGCGGCGCGTCCGAGATATACCTTGCCGTTCGACGGACGCCAGACGCGCCCTTCGTAGCGCCCGCCCCCCTGCGGAACCATCTGGCGCACGATCTGCTTGCCGATGTTGGGGGAGCGATACTCGCCGCCGGAGTTGAAGGTGCGCGCGATCGTGCCGCAATAGGCCCCACCGCAGGGAGCGACCTCAACCAGGGCGTAGGCTCCGTCGTCGACCTCGGTCTGCCAGAGACCCTCGATCGGATCGCCCGCCGCGGCGCCTGCGAGGCCCAGTGCGGCAAGGGCGCCAAGAAGAATGCGTTTCATGCCCATTACCTCCCCTGAACATGTCCGGCGGGTGTCGGCGCACTGACAGCCTCGCGCAACCTTGACGTTTCGGCACGGACGACCGAAACGCCGCGCGATGATCCTCTATCCCGCAATCGACCTGAAGGACGGCCAGGCCGTCCGCCTCCTGCGCGGAGAGATGTCTGCCGCGACGGTGTTCTCGGACGCTCCGGCCGACCAGGCGCGGGTCTTCGCGGAGGCCGGGGCGCAATGGCTCCACATCGTCGACCTCAACGGGGCGTTCGCCGGGCACCCCGTAAATGCGCGGGCCGTGGAGGACATCCTCGCCGCGGTCGACGTGCCCGTGCAGCTCGGCGGCGGCATCCGCGACCGCGCGACCGCGGAAGGCTGGCTGGAACGCGGCGTAAGCCGGGTGATCCTCGGCACCGCCGCGGTTGAGGAGCCGGCTTTCGTTCGGGAGACGGCGCGTGCGTATCCGGGCCGCGTCGCCGTGGGGATAGACGCGCGAGACGGGAAGGTAGCCACGCGCGGCTGGGCGGAGACCACGGACCTGGATGCTACGGCGCTGGCCCGTGCGTTCGAGGACGCGGGGGTCGCCGCGCTGATCTACACGGATATCGAGCGCGACGGCGCGATGGGGGGCCCAAATGTCACCGCCACCGCAGCTCTCGCAAGGTCCGTTTCCATCCCGGTCATCGCGTCGGGCGGCGTCAGTTCGCTCGCCGACCTACGCGCGCTCCGGGATACCGGAGTCGTCGCCGGCGCGATCTCGGGGCGCGCGCTCTACGATGGCGCCATCGACCTTGCCGAGGCGCTCTCGCTCCTGCAACAGACGGCCTGACCCAACACCCGGCCCCGTGCACGGCGCCGGAGCCCGGTTTCGCGAGCGGACCGTTTCATGCTGAAGACGCGGATCATCCCCTGCCTCGACGTCGCGGACGGTCGCGTGGTGAAGGGCGTCAACTTCGTCGACCTGATCGATGCGGGCGATCCGGTCGAGGCGGCGCGTGCCTATGATGCGGCCGGCGCGGACGAGCTCTGCTTCCTGGACATTCACGCGACCCACGAGAACAGGGGCACGATCTACGACCTCGCCACGCGCACGGCCGAGGCCTGCTTCATGCCGCTCACCATTGGTGGTGGCGTCCGGACATCGGAGGACGTGCGCGCGCTTCTGCTCGCGGGTGCGGACAAGGTGTCCTTCAATTCGGCCGCCGTGGCGGATCCCGACGTGATCGCCCGCGCGGCGGACCGCTTCGGAGCCCAGTGCATCGTCTGCGCGATCGACGCGAAGGCGGTCGGACCCGGCAGGTGGGAGATCTTCACCCATGGGGGGCGAAGAGCGACCGGCAAGGATGCGGTCGAGTTCGCCCGGACCGTGACCGCGAAGGGCGCCGGTGAGATCCTGCTGACCAGCATGGATCGGGACGGAACGCGCGCGGGCTTCGACCTCGAGCTCACCCGGACGATCGCCGATGCGGTCGATGTGCCGGTGATCGCCTCCGGCGGTGTGGGGACGCTCGACCATCTCGTGGAGGGGGTGACGAAGGGGCGCGCCTCGGCCGTGCTCGCGGCCTCCATCTTCCATTTCGGAACCTACTCAATCGGGGAGGCGAAGGCGCACATGGCGGCGGCGGGCATCCCGGTGCGCCCGGGGTCCGCACCAACATGAGCGATGCGCTGAGACGACTGGCCGCCACGATCGAATCGCGCCGCAACGCCGACCCCGAGACATCCTGGACCGCGCGCCTCCTGGCGAAGGGTCCGGAGAAGGCAGCCGAGAAGTTCGGCGAGGAGGCGATCGAGGCGGTGATCGAGGCGGTGAGGGGAGATCGGGCCCGGCTGTCCGAGGAGGCGGCGGACGTGCTCTACCACCTGCTCGTGATGCTGAAATCGCGAGGGGTGACCCTCGACGACGTGATGGCGGAACTCGAACGGCGCGAGGGACGCTCGGGCATCGACGAGAAGTCCTCCCGCCAAGGGTGATTGTCGTCCGTGAGATACAGCCGAAGGTGCAAGGCGGCGCTCCGGGGTGCGGAACCTTCGCGCCGCCTTGCCAGTTGAAACGATGACAGACCTGCAAGCCCAGGTCACCGTACCAACGCTTCGGAGGATAGAATGAAAGCGCTTGTCGCGTCCACCGCAATCGTACTTCTGCCCGCATCCGCCCTCATGGCGGACACGGTCGAGGAGAACCTCCTCGAGGAGAGCGAGCAGGCCCCCGTCGTGATCGAGAGCGAGGACGGCGCCGAAGTCGCGCCCGAGACGCTGAACGTCCGGGATGTCGAGTACGAGGGGTCCGGACAGACGACGCTCGCCCCCGCCGACGTGGTCAGTAATCGCGAAGGCGCTCCGGTCACGCCGTTGAACGACCAGACGATCGAGGGGACGGATACCGATGCGGCGAGCCTCTCCGAGGGCACGACCGTTGTGACCCCGCAAACCCCCGCGACCGCGAGCATCGAGGATGGTCAGGTGGTCGCCGGCGAAGGCACGGGGCTGGAGCCCGAGGGCGAGGAGCCCGGCATGGTCCTTTCCGGCGGCGATCGTCCGGTCGAGGAGATGGAGAGCGACGCGACGCTCGTCGCCAACACCGATGAGGTGGGTGCCGACGAGGAAGGTCTCGATGTCGAGGCGATCGAGGAGACGTCGCTCGGCGGACTGATGGCCCCCGAGATCGAGCGCGAGGGTTACTCGCCCGTGTTGCACAACGACGTCGTCCTCTCGGAACTCGAAGGTGTCGAGGTGTTCGGGCTGCGCGACGAGGAAGTGGGGGAGATCGGGTACACCGTGAACGCGGCGTCCTCTCCGGATGGCGAGCCGCTCGTCGTGCTTGAGATCGGCGGCTTCCTCGGCCTTGGCGAGCGCGAGATCGCGCTTCCGGTCGGTGCCCTGTCCTACCTTCAGGGTGAGGACGGAGTTCGCGCCTATATCGACGCCTCGCAGGAGATGCTCGAGTCGATGCCCGAATACGACGGCTGAGCCGGGGCTCCGCTACGCACTGAAATCCAGCGCCCGCTGAAGCATGATGCTTCGGCGGGCGCTCTCAATTTGCGGTTGGCGCCCGCCTTTCAATCGTCAGATGCCGATTGAGAACGGTCCCCGCCCGCGATAGACGGGCGGCGTGCGGCGGGCATAGCGGCGCGGGTGTGGCGGAATGGTAGACGCGAGGGTTTCAAAAACCCTTTCCGCAAGGAGTGTCGGTTCGAGTCCGACCACCCGCACCATCTGCTGTCGTGAGGCTCTCCAAATCGTTCGCTGCCTCACGACGACCGCTAACACCGCCCTAGGGGAAAGGTCTAATCGTTCCTCGGCGCTCGCAATGCGCCGACGAACGGTCAGCGCCCCCCACGATCGCCTTGGGTCCCGGTTCAGTTCCAGATAGCTCCAGGGGGCTTCACGAGGTGGCGTCAAGCGTCTTGAGGACCACTTCTGAATAAGCCGGCCCTCCAGCGGGCAGCCGACCTCCATTCGGTCCGCGGATCGGCCTCCCAGGCACAGCCGCTACAACCTCTCGGCCGAGAACGTATCGCATGCTCGGAGGTCGCCGCTCTCGTAGCCCGTGGCGAACCAGCGCGACCTCTGCTCGCTCGTCCCATGCGTGAAGGAGTGGGGCATCGGTACGCGGCCCGCGTTCCGTTGCAAGGTGTCGTCTCCGATCTGCCGCGCGGCGTTGACCGCCTCCTCGATGTCCCCGCGTTCCAGCGTCCCCAGCCGCTCTGCGGCATAGCGGGCCCAAATGCCGGAGTAGCAGTCGGCCTGCAGCTCGATCCGGACCGAGATCGCGTTGCTCTCCTCCGCCCCGACCTGCGCCCGGATGCCGTTCGCCTGGGACAGGATGCCGAGCTCGTCCTGAATGTAGTGCGCGACTTCGTGAGCGACGACATAGGCGGCCGCGAAATCGCCCCCTGCGCCGAGGCGCCGCTCCAGCGTCGTGAAGAAAGCGGTATCCAGATACACCTTGTCATCGGCAGGGCAGTAGAACGGGCCCGTCGCCCCCGACGCGCTGCCGCAGGGGCTCTGCGTGGCCTGCGAGTAGAGCACGAGCGTTACCGGGTCGTAGGCTTCACCTAACTGCTCCCGGAAGATGCTCGACCAGACCTCCTCGGTGTCGGCCAGCACGACGGAGACGAACTGCCCCTCCTCCCGCTCCTCCTCGCTGAGCTGCTGGCTCTGGGAGGGCGGACCGCTCGTCACGACGGTTCCGCCTCCGCCCAGGAAGGGCGTCACGTCGATGCCGAAGAACAGCCCGATGAGCAGCACGGCGATTAATCCGAGCCCCCCGACCCCGCCCGCGCGCATCCGGCGCGAACTGCCCGTCCGAAGGATGCGACCGCCGCCGAATCCCCCGCCCCGTCGCCCGCGGCGATCCTCGATGTTGCTGCTGCCGCGACGCCCTCTCCAGCGCATGTCACACCCTCCGAATTGCTTAGAGGCAGCTCCCTTGACGCAATGGGGGTTCCGTGAGACGCGGCGCCATGCTGCGACGCCTCTACGACTGGACCCTGGCCTGGGCGGCCCATCCCCGCGCGCTGTGGGTGCTGGCGTTTGTGTCCTTCCTCGAATCCTCGATCTTCCCCATACCACCTGATGCGCTGATGATCCCGATGATCCTTGCGGCGCCGCGGAAGGCGTGGATCATCGCGGGCGTCTGCACGATCGCGTCGGTGGCCGGTGCGCTTCTGGGATATGCGGTCGGATACCTTGCGTGGGAGGGGCTGGGCGAGCCTATCCTGACGGGGCTCGGCAAGGAGGGATACTACGACGAGTTCCGGACGACCTACGCCGAGTGGGGCGCCTGGGCCGTGCTCGTCGCGGGCGTGACGCCCTTCCCGTTCAAGGTCATCACCATCCTGTCCGGGGCCGCCGCTCTGGACGTGTGGGTATTCCTCATCGCCTCCGTCGTGGCGCGTGGAATGCGGTTCTTCCTTGTTGCCGCGCTGCTCTGGCAGTTCGGAGCCCCCCTGCGCGGATTCGTCGAGCGTCATCTGGGACTTGCATTCACCGGCGCCGTCGTCGTCTTCTTGGCGGGATTTGCGGTTCTGGGCGTGCTGTGACCCCTTCCCGACGTGACTTGCTGTTCCTCGCGACCCTCGGCTCTGCGTCCCTGCTGGGCGGGGCCTTCCTCTTCGAGATCTTGGGCTACGAGCCCTGCCGAATGTGCATTTGGCAGCGCTGGCCGCATGCCGTCGCGATCGCCATCGGCATCGTGGCGCTGGCGGGGCTGGCGCCGCGGTCGAGCGCCTGGGTCGGCGCGGTCGCGGCCGCCACGACCGCGGCGATCGGGTTCTACCACGCGGGCGTGGAGATCGGTTGGGTGCCGGGCCCGTCGAGTTGCACCGGCGGAGGTACGCTTGCCGGGCTCTCCGGCTCCGACCTCCTCTCCACCGAGATCGGTGAGGCCGTCGTCATGTGCGACGAGGTCGCCTGGTCCTTCCTCGGCCTTTCGATGGCGGCCTGGAACGGCGTCCTCTCCCTCGCGCTGGCGGCGCTCTGGGTGGGAGCGGCCCGCCGGCACGGGGCGTCGCTGGCGGCGGCCTGACTCCCTCAGTTCAGGCGAAACTCGCCGGTGACGTTCGTCCACTCACCCCCGGCGATGCGCTTGCGGTGGACGAACCGGACCGAGTGGAGGGGCCCCTCGATCTCGTCCTGCCAGAACTCGATGAATTGAAACAGCCGCGGATGGTCGGGGGCGAGATCGTATTCCTGCCAGACGAACGTGTTCAGGACGCTTGGATAGTCGGGCATCCGGTAGAACATCTCCGCCGTGGTCAGTCCGTAACCGCGTAGCATGAGCTCGGTCGGCGTCGTCTCCGTCGGGTCCGTCGCGTCCATCTTCATCACGACCTCCATCCTATTGCTTCGACAATGGGAGGAATGGTGCCAGTGGATCGGTAACAGTCAACGAATACAGCCGCTTGACCGCTGCGGCGAATGGCGCCTGTCGCCTTTCCACCAGTCTCCGGACTCCCTATATTCTGCGCAAGAGAGAGCTGCGGCAACTAGATGGAGGCGTCTCGCCTCCCGGAGCGGGACATGAACGACGATACCGAACTGCCTGACGGGGAAGGAGAGTCCGTCCCTGCCGTGCCGCGCACCGGACCTCAGGTCTCGATCATCGAGGAAATGCGCACGTCGTTCATCGACTACGCGATGTCGGTGATCATTTCGCGGGCGATTCCCGATCTCCGGGACGGCCTGAAGCCGGTCCATCGGCGAATCCTCTATGCGATGCACGAGACGGGCAACACGCACGACAAGGCTTACCGCAAGTCGGCGAGGCCCGTCGGCGACGTGATGGGGAAGTACCATCCACACGGGGACGGGGCGATCTACGACGCGCTGGTGCGGATGGCGCAGGACTTCTCGATGTCGCTCCCGCTGCTCGACGGGCAGGGCAACTTCGGCTCCATGGACGGCGACAACCCGGCGGCCATGCGCTACACCGAGGTGCGCATGGACAGGCCCGCCCAGGCCCTTCTCGCGGATATCGAGAAGGAGACGGTGGACTTCCAGCCGAACTACGACGGCAAGGACATGGAGCCCACCGTCCTTCCGGCCCGGTTCCCCAACATGCTGGTGAACGGTGCGGGCGGCATTGCCGTGGGGATGGCCACGAACATCCCGCCTCACAATCTCGGCGAGGTCGTGGACGCCTGCCTCGCCCTGATCGAGCAGCCGGATCTCTCCTCCGAGCAGCTCAACGAGATCGTCCCGGGGCCGGACTTCCCTACGGGTGCCCTGATCCTGGGTCGGTCGGGGATCCGGAAGGCCTATCTGGAAGGCCGCGGCTCGGTGATCGTGCGGGCACGGACGCATGTCGAGGAAGCGGGGCCGCGGAGCCTGATCGTCGTCGACGAGGTGCCCTATCAGGTCAACAAGGCGATCATGGTGGAGCGGATCGCCGAGGCGGCGAAGGACAAGCGGATCGAGGGCATCCGCGGCGTGGCCGACGAGAGCGACCGGACGGGCGTGCGCGTCGTGGTCGAACTCAGGCGCGACGCGACGCCCGACGTCGTCCTCAATCAACTGTTCCGCTTCACGCCGATGCAGACGTCCTTCGCCTGCAACATGCTGGCGCTGAACGGGGGACGGCCGGAGCAGTTGACGCTGCGCGGCTTCCTCACGGCCTTCCTCGATTTCCGCGAGGAGGTGGTCGCGCGCCGCACGGCCCATCTCCTCGCGAAAGCCCGCGAACGTAGCCATATCCTCTGCGGCCTCGCCGTCGCGGTGAGCAACGTGGACGAGGTGGTGGCGACGATCCGATCCTCCGCGGACGCCGCTGAGGCACGGGCGAAACTGATGGAGCGGCGCTGGCCCGCGGAGGACATCGCCGAGTACATCCGCCTGATCGACGATCCGACCCACACGATGAACGAGGACGGGACGTACAACCTCTCCGAGGCGCAGGCGCGGGCCATTCTCGAGCTCCGCCTCCAGCGCCTGACGCAGCTCGGGGTGCGGGAAGTGACGGACGAGCTGGCGGAGCTGGCCGCGAAGATTGCCGACTATCTCGAGATCCTGTCGTCGCGCGCGCGGATCACGGCGATCATCGCGGACGAGCTCCGCGAGGTCCGCGAGCAGTTCGCCGTCCCGCGGCGCACCGAGATCACCGAATGGTCCGGCGACATGGAGGACGAGGACCTCATCGAGCGCG
>CAZWWR010000016.1:0-30325 GCA_964637265.1 uncultured Jannaschia sp. | reverse complement strand
TCGATCGGAACGGACTCTACCCAAACCTGGAGGAAGAAACGGGGCTCAGGTCACCGGCCATCAGACGATCGACGCGATGCGGACTGAAAGACCTAACCGGTTCATTAGAGTGCGAACGCGTGCGGAACCGCTCAGAAAGGGTGAGTGGCGTTGTTTCGAACGCTATCCCCGTCAGGACGCGGGGGCTTTGGCGGAATGATGAGGCAATCCAGGAGGTTTACGGCCAATCCCGCTAATTTCCGACAGTGCCGAAGCGAGTGCGAAGGCGGCATGACGCGCGCGTACGCTAGTGTCGAACAAGGCCCATGATACGTCACGTCGCAAGTTCACTAGGACGCTTGAGCGCCAACCGACGAGGGAACCTATGTTCTCAAGGATCTCAAATTTGGTCGGGGCGGCGAGATTCGAACTCACGACCCCCTGCACCCAAAGCAGGTGCGCTACCAGGCTGCGCCACACCCCGACCCGAGGCCCTTCTAGCGTCCGGGACACGGAGGGGAAAGCGATATGGGTGGCGAGGCCGATGGAGAGTTGTGGGAGGCGTCGACCGCGCAGTTCAAGCCCCGGTGGGGACCAGACGCCAGCCGGTCCGTTCACTTCTGGCACTGGCGAAATTAGGCTGTCCGGGAGCACGCGAGGCGCCCGACTTTCCTAGTTCGTGTCCTCGACGGGCTCGAATGCCTTCGATGCCACGGAACTGCCGCCGTCCTCGGCGCAGGGCCACGCGGCCTCGTCCTGGGGCAGGATGGGCGAACGGAGCTCGTCGCCGGGACCGATGCCGAACTCCGAGGACAGGCCCCCGTTGATCTCGAGGACCGCGAGGGCAGGGCCGCCGGATCGGATCACCGTCTCGTCCAGCGGCACCGCGTTCTCGTGGACGCGGACCACCCGGCCAGCCGCATCGGTGAAGATCATGTCGAGCGGAATGAGCGTGTTCCGCATCCAGAAGCCCAACTCGGCCTCTTCTTCGTAGACGAACAGCATGCCGGCCAGCCGCGGAAGCGACTCCCGGTACATCAGGCCCATCGCCTGATCCTGCGGCGTCAGCGCCGTCTCCACGGTGAAGCGGGCCGTGCCCCACGGGCCCCGGATGTCCACCGCGTCCGCACGGCACTCGGCCTGCGCGGCAGCGGCGGGCAGGAAGAGCGCGACCGCCGCGATCAGGCGATGTAGTCTTCCCACCGTCGCACCTCCACGGCCAGCTTGCCCCGCGCGCCCTCGACGACCCGCAGGCAGACGGCCTCGCCCGGGAGGAGATCCGCCAGGCCGAAGCGGCGCAGCACCTCGGCGTGGACGAAGACGTCCTCGCCCCGGCCGAAGACGTTGGCGAAGCCGAACCCCTTGCCCTTGTCGAACCACTTCACTCGCGCCGGCTCGTAGGCGAGGTCGTCGGGCACGGGACGCAGGAACTCGGGCAGGTCTTCGGGCTCGGCTCCGGGTTCGGGTGGCACGATCGCCAGCACCTCCGTCGCCTGGTAGCCGCGAGGCGATCGCTGAACCAGCAACCGGACCTCCGCCCCCTCGGCCACGGAACTCTGCCCGAAGCCGCGCAGCACGTTGACGTGTAGAAGGATGTCGCGCTCGACGTCCGGGGCGAGAACGAAGCCGAAGCCGCGCCCGACGTCGAACCACTTGACCCGGCCCGTGACCTCGCGCGCGGCCTCATCGAGGTCCGGCTGGCCGGGCGCGGCGTGTGCGACGATGCGCCTGCCTTCCGCCTCGTCGATGAACGACTCCATCATGTCCAAGCCCCCTAAGCCGAAGCCCCCGCCACGTCGGTTCTGTCTCGCGCATCCCGTGCTGCGACCGCAAGCGCCTGAGGCCCGCGTCGGCCAAAACCGGCTTGCGAGGGCGTGCGGAACGGCACCGGGCGCCATCCGCGCGGGCATCTGGGAGTGTTCGTCGATCCCGATCGCCCCAATGCCACGAGCAATTCTGCGTGCTGGTGGTGTTCAGGGGTTCAGGCGGGCGATGTCCCAGGTGTCGGCCTCAACGGTCGGCCGCCGCCAGCGGAACCGGTCGTGAAGCCTGAAGGCGCCGTCCGCCCAGAACTCGATCTCGAGCGGGCGGATGCGGATCCCTCCCCAGAAGGGGGGTCGATCCGGATCGGGGCCGCGCGTGGCGGTCGCCTTCGCCACCTCCGCCATCAGGGCGGCGCGGCTCTCCAGCGGGCGAGACTGGCGCGAGGCCCAGGCACCCAGCCGCGATTGCAACGCGCGTGAGCGGTAGTAGGCGTCGGCCTGCGGGCCGTCCTCCCGCTCGGTCAGGCCCCGCACCCGGATCTGACGCCGGAGCGACTTCCAGTGCATTACGAAAGCGGCCCGCCCGGTGGCGGCGATCTCCCGGCCCTTGGCGCTCTCGTAGTTCGTGTAGAAGACGAAGCCGCCCGCGGCCCGTCCGAGCTCGATCTCCTTGAGGAGAACCGTGCGGACGTTGGGAAGGCCGTCGGCGTCGACCGTGGCGAGCGCGATGGCGTTCGGGTCCTCGGGCTCGGTGCCCTCCGCCTCCGAGAGCCAGGCCCGGGCGAGCGCGAACGGGTCGTCGCCCGCGAAGATCCCCTCGCGGCGCACGTCGCTGCGTTCGCCTTCCAGCCGCCCGACCATCGCAACTCCTCCCGTGCCGCGCGACCCGGAGGCGCGCGCTTGCTGGCCCGTGGCCTTTCCCCTAAAGGCGGTCCACTGACAAGGGTGGGCCGAGGGGGCGCGGGCGATGGCTGAAGGGTTCATGGCGGGCAAGCGCGGGCTCATCATGGGGCTGGCCAACGACAAGTCCATCGCCTGGGGCGTCGCCCGCGCCTGCGCCGACCAGGGGGCCGAGCTGGCCTTCTCCTACCAGGGTGACGCGCTGCGAAAGAGGGTCGGGCCGCTGGCCGAGCGCGTCGGCTCCGACATCCTCATTCCGTGCGACGTGGCCGAGGGGGCGTCCATCGACGCGGCTTTCGACGCGCTTCGGGAGCGGTGGGACCGGCTCGACTTCTTGGTTCACGCGATCGGCTTCTCGGACAAGAACGAGCTCAGGGGCCGCTACCTCGAGACCTCGCTCGACAACTTCCTGATGACGATGAACGTCTCGGTCTTCTCGTTCACCGCGGTGATGCAGCGCGCGGTGCCGATGATGACCGAGGGGGGAAGCGCGCTCACCCTCAGCTACTACGGCGCCGAGAAGGTGATGCCGCACTACAACGTCATGGGCCTCGCCAAGTCGGCGCTGGAGACGAGCGTGAAGTATTTGGCCGAGGATCTCGGGCGCGACGGGATCCGGGTCAACGCGATCTCGGCCGGGACGATCAAGACGCTGGCGGCCTCGGGCATCGGCGATTTCCGCTACATCCTGAAGTGGAACGAGAACAACGCCCCCCTGCGCCGGACCGTGACCCAGGAGGAGGTCGGCCGCTCCGCCATGTACCTCCTGTCTGACCTCTCCTCGGCGGTCACGGGAGAGGTGCACCATGTCGATGCGGGCTACCATGTCATCGGCATGAAGAACCCCGAGGCGCCCGACATGACCCTGGAGAAGAAGGGCTGAGGTGCTCGCCTGGCCCGACCTGATCGCGTTCAACGCCGCGCTCCTCCTCGCCGTGGCGGCGCCCGGGCCGGCCTTCCTGCTGGTCGCGAGGACCGCGCTCGCCGCCGGGCCGAGGGCGGGGGTCGCCGCCGGAGCCGGGCTCGGCATCGTCGCGGCGGTCTGGACGTTCGCCGCGCTGTCGGGCCTCGACACCCTGTTCGAGACCTATCCCGGCGCCTACGCGACGCTCCGCACGCTGGGGGCAGGGCTGCTGATCGCCGCGGCCGCCTACATCTGGTGGGAGGCCGCCCGTCCGCCCGGGGAGGCGCCGACCCTGAGCCGCCGCCGAGCGTTCATGGCCGGGGCGATGCTGAACCTGCTTAATCCCAAGACGGTGCTCTTCTCGGTGGCGGTGCTGATCGTGATCTTCCCGCCGGGCCTCTCCGCCGGGGAGATCGCCTTCGTCGCCGGCAACCACGCGCTGGTCGAGATGATCTTCTACGCCCTCCTCTCGGCCCTGATCGGGCAGGAGGGCGTGCGGCTGTGGTACGGTCGCGCCAAGCCGGTCGTGAACCGTGTCTCGGCGCTCGTGCTCGGCGCGCTCGGCCTCCGATTGCTGGTGGCGGGGTAGGGCGGATGCGACGTCTGCGACCCGACACGCATCCGCAGCGCCAGCCGGTCGGGGCGGCCCGGTGACGCCGCTGGCCTTGCTCGCCGTCGCGGCCGTCCACGCGCTGGCAGCCGTCTCGCCCGGCCCCTCCTTCGTCCTCTCGGTGCGCACCGCGGCGGCCGAGGGGATGAGGCCCGCTCTGGCGCCCGCCGCCGGGTTCGGGCTCGGCGCCGCGCTTTGGGCCGCGGCCGCGCTGCTCGGCCTCGCCCTGCTCTTCGAGCTGGCGCCCGTTCTCCTGACCGCGATGAAGATGGCGGGCGGGGTGTTCCTCGTCTGGATGGCCCTGCGGATGTGGCGGGATGCGTCCGAGCCGCTTCCCGAGGCGGACAGCACCGCTCCGCGCGGGGTTTGGGCCGCGCTGCGCCTCGGACTGTTCGCGTTCATGGCGAACCCGAAGACGGCCGTGTTCTTCGGTGCCGTCTTCGTGGGACTCGTTCCCGCCGGGGCGGACGCCCTGGATCGGGCGGTCATCCTGTTCAACATCTTCGTCGTCGAGACGACTTGGTACGCCCTCGTGGCTGCCCTGTTCTCGCGGCCCTGGGCGCGTGGGGCCTACCGTCGCCGGAAGGCGCTGCTCGACCGCGCGTTCGGCGCCGCCCTCGGCCTCCTCGGCATTCGCATCGCAACCCTCTGAGGGAGGATCCGCCATGACCTCGCGCCTGCCCCACGAGAAGGGGTTCCACGTCTCCTGGGATCAGATTCACCGCGACAGCCGGGCGCTGGCGTGGCGGCTCGACGGTCGGGGACCGGCCGGCGGCGGATGGCGCGCCGTCGTCGCCATCACCCGGGGCGGGATGGCGCCCGCCATGATCGTCGCGCGGGAACTGGACATCCGCCTCGTCGATACGATCTCGGTGAAGTCCTACGACCATCAGACGCAGACGGACCCTGTCGTCCTGAACGCGCCCGACGCCGAGATGATGCGCGACGGCGAGGGTGTGCTGGTGGTCGACGACCTCGTTGATACGGGGCGCACCCTCGAGGTGGTGCGCGCGCTCTATCCAAAGGCCCATTTCGCGACCGTCTACGCCAAGCCGAAGGGCGAGCCGATGGTGGACACGTTCATCACCGGGGTGAGCCAGGACACGTGGATCTTCTTCCCCTGGGACATGGCGCTGCAATATGTCGAGCCGTACCGGGGCACGGACTAGCATGGCCGAACCCGATCTCGTCGTGGACGCGCTCGGGTTGAAATGCCCGTTGCCCGTCCTTCGCCTGCGCAAGCGGTTGGAGCCTCTTCCCGCCGGTGCGCGGGTCCGCCTCCTCGCCGACGACCCCGCGGCCCATGTGGACGTGCCCCATTTCTGCGCCGAGCAGGGGCACGTCTTCGAGGGCGCCGACGAGGAGGAGGGCCGCACCGCCTTCACGCTCCGGAAGGGCTGACGGTGCGGCGGCGTCGCGGGTCGCCTCAGGCCGAGGCCGCGCGGGCCTTTGCCGCGAGGCTGCGGCCGAGCGTCTCGATGCCGGGGTCGGCCGCCTTCGGGACGATCCGGTAGGCCGCGTTGACGAAGCAGAAGAAGGCGAAGCCGAGCAGGCCCAGGCAGACGAGGACGACAAGCGCGTAGCCGAAGGCCTGTTCCCGGAGCCAGTCGAAGGCCGCGCCGATCCCGCCCGCCTCGGACTCGCTTCCCTGCCACGCGGCCGTGAGGAGGAACCCCCCGATGATGAGGATGATCACCGCCTGCGCGATCACGCCCGCGCGGAGCGCCCAGTCGTAGTTGCGGGTGAAGTGGTTCGCGCGGAGGTGTTCGCGGTAGGAGGCCTTCCACCCCTTGCCCAGGTAGTAGACGCCCGCCCCCAGCGTGCAGAGCGCCGCGAACCCGATGATCCAGCGGCCGCCGGGCCAGTCGAGCACGGTGCCCACTGCCTGCGCGACGCCTCCCTGTCCCTGCCCCTGGCCCCCGGACGACCCGCCGGACCCGAACACGATCGAGAGGGCGAGGCCGGCGATGACGCCGTGGATGAGGCCCGTCACGATCATCCCGGCCCGTGCGATGAGGCCCTTCGCCTCGGTCCCGTAGTCCTCAAGGTCCTGCACGGCGTCGATGCCGCGCCAGATGGCGTAGCAGAGGAGCCCGATGGCGATCAGCCAGAGGACGACGACGCCCCACGCCTCGGTGCCGAGCGTCTCGAGCGCGCTGCCCGTGCCCTGCGCCTGACCTCCTCGCCAGAGCGCCCAGAGCGAGAGGCCGGCCACCGCCGCATAGGTCACGCCGCGGCCGGCATAGCCCGTCCGCATGAGGGGCACCGCCCAGGAATAGTCGCTCGCGCTCATGCTCGCCTCCCGATCACTCGTGCGTTCCGAACGCGCGGCGGGGGCGGGGGGTTCATTCCGCCGCGGTGCGGGAGCTCTGGATGACCGGGTCCATGCCCTCGAGCACGTCGTCGGCGAGGTGGCAGAGGATCCCGTGCTCGCCGAACTTGCGGAACGGCGGAAGCTCCGTCTCGCACTTGTTCCCGGGCACCTGCGGCTTCCAGCGGCAGCGCGTCTGGAACGGGCAGCCGGGGGGCGGGTTCATGGCCGACGGGATGTCCCCCTCGAGCACGATGCGCTGCTTGTGGATGCTCGTGTCGGCGATGGGCACGGCCGAAAGCAGCGCCTCCGTGTAGGGATGGTAGGGCGGCGAGAAGACCTCGTCGGTCCTCCCCATCTCGACGACGTGGCCCAGGTACATGACCATGATCCGGTCCGCGAGGTAGCGCACGATCGAGAGGTCGTGGGAGATGAACAGCAGCGTCGTCTTGTGCTCGCGCTGGATGTCCATGAGCAGGTCCGTCACCGCCGCCTGGACCGACACGTCGAGCGCGGAGACGGGCTCGTCGGCCACCACCACGCAGGCATCGCCCGCGAAGGCACGCGCGATGCCGACACGCTGCTTCTGGCCCCCCGAAAGCTGACGCGGCATGCGGCCGGCGAACTCGCGGGGAAGCTTCACGAGGTCGAGGAGCTCGAGCATCCGCTGCTCGCGGGCGGCGTCGTTCTCGCCGTATCCGAACACCTCGAGCGCGCGGACGATCTGCCGGCCCACGGTCATGGAGGGGTTGAGGGTGTCGAAGGGGTTCTGGAACACCATCTGGATGTCGGCGACCTGCTTCGTCGCCCGATCCTGGATGGCGGTGTCCTGCACCTCCTCGTTGCCGAGCGTGACGGTCCCGTCCGTCGCCGTCTCAAGCCCCATAAGAACTTTGGCCAGCGTGGACTTGCCGCAGCCCGACTCGCCCACGATGGCGAGCGTCTCGGATTCACGGGCGGTGAAGTCGACCTGCTCGTTGGCCTTCACGACCTTCTTCTCGGCGCCGCCGAATAGCGCGCCCTTGGCGACCTCGTAGTATTTCCGCAGGCCCTGCACGGAGATCACCGGCGCGCCGGGCTCGTTTGCGGGCGGATGCGCGGGCGGCGCCGGAGGGCTCGTCCAGTCGATCTCCTCGAAGCGGATGCAGCGCGACCCGTGGCGCGCCTCGCCGGGGACGTCGCGCATCGGGATCTCGCCCGCGTCGCAGCGGCCGTCCACGAAGTAGGCGCAGCGCGGTCCGAAGTTGCAGCCCGGCGGCCGCTCGTGGGGCAGGGGGAAGTTGCCCGGGATGGCGACGAGCGGGCGCTCCGTCTTGTCGGCTCCGGGGAGCGGGATCGAGCGGAACAGCGCCTGCGTGTAGGGGTGGCGCATCCGGTCGAACACCTCCTCGACCGAGCCGACCTCGACGGCCTCGCCCGAGTACATGACGCAGATGCGGTCGCAGGTCTCCAGCACCAGCCCGAGGTTGTGGGAGATGAAGAGCATCGAGGTGCCGTACTTGACGCCCAGCTCCTTCACGAGGTCCACAATGCCGGCCTCGACGGTCACGTCGAGCGCGGTGGTAGGCTCGTCGAGGATCAGAAGGCTGGGCTTCGACATCAGCGCCATCGCGATGACGATGCGCTGCTGCTGGCCGCCGGAGAGCTGATGGGGGTAGCTGTCGAGGATGCGCTCCGGGTCGGGAAGCTTAACGTCGGTCACGACCTGGAGGGCGAGGTCGTAGGCTTCCTTGTCCGAGGCCCCGTCGTGGAGCTTCGGCACCTCCATGAGCTGGTTCTTGACCCGCATGGCCGGGTTCAGGGAGGCCATCGGCTCCTGATAGATCATCGCGATCTCGTTGCCGCGGATGTCGCGCAGTTCCTCCTCGCTGAGCGAGGAGAGGTCGCGGCCCTTGAACTTGATGCTGCCGCCGACGATCCGGCCGTTCACGCCGAGATCCTGCATCACGCCCAGCGCGACGGTCGACTTGCCGCAACCCGACTCTCCCACGAGCCCGACGGCCTCCCCCGGCCGCACCGTGACGGAGAAGTCCATCACCGCGGGGATCTCCCGGGCTCTGGTGAAGAAGGAGATCGACAGCCGGTCGATCTCGAGGATGGGGCCGTCGTGGTCGGGGGCGATCTTCATTCGAGTCCTACCGTCGCAATGAGGGTTCCGAGCAGTCCCGAGACGCCGCCGACGAGGGCGAGCACCTCCTTGGGCGTCACCGTGTTGTCCGCGCTTCGCCTTCCGCGCAGCACGCCGAGGACCTCCTCGTCCCGGAGGAACGGCGAGAGTAGGATCGTGGCGGAGGTGAGCCCCGCGAAGTACAACGCCAGCCCCGTCGCATCCCCCGCGAAGGCAATGGAGCCGAACGCGAACAAAGCCACGGCCATCAGCACGATCATGCGCGAGGTGGTCAGCATCAGTCCTTCAAAGACTCCTCGCGCAGCCCGTCCGCCAGCAGGTTGAGCCCAAGCACGAGGCTCAGGAGCGCCACGGCGGGCACGATGGCGGGGTGGGGGTAGATGCTGAGCAGGCGGCGGCCGTCGTTGATGGTCGACCCCCAGTCGGGCGATTCCGGCGGCAGGCCGAGGCCGAAGAAGCCGAGAGTGCCGAGCAGGATCGTCGTGTAGCCGATGCGGAGGCAGAAATCGACGATGAGCGGCCCGCGGACGTTGGGAAGGATCTCCCACAGCATGATGTACCACGGCGTCTCGCCCCGCGTCTGGGCGGCGGCCACGTAGTCGCGGCTCTTGATGTCCATGGTGAGGCCGCGGACGATCCGGAACACGGTGGGGGCGTTCACGAAGACGACCGAGACGAAGACGATGAGCACCTGTCCCGGCACGTCGAACGGGTCGAGCCAGCGTGGCAGGATCGCGAGCGGCGTGCCCTGCTGCGAGACGATCGCGAGGTAGGCAAGCCCGCCGATGCCGAGCGCCACGGCGAGGTAGAGGTTCCGCTTCGGCGGCTGAGTGCGGAACCGGCTGTTGATGAGCACGCCGACGAACACCAGCGGGAAGACGAAGAGCACGGCGGCCATGTAGTTGGGCAGGCCGGTCGCCACGATCTCCGGGGTGACGAGCAGGTAGAAGAGCAGGATCACCGGGAAGGCGAGGATCAGGTTCGCGAGGAAGCTGAGGGCGGTGTCGAGCTTGCCGCCGTAGTAGCCTGCCGGGAGGCCCAGCGTGATGCCGACCATGAAGGCGAACAGCGTGGCGAGCGGGGCGATCTGCATCACGATGGTCGAGCCCGCGATCATGCGGGAGAAGACGTCGCGGGCGAGATTGTCGCCGCCAAGGAGGTAGTACTCGTAGGTGGTGTCCGGCGAGGCCGTTCCCGGCACCTCGTTCTTCATGCCCGACACCTGGCTGAGCGGATCGTGCGTGATCACGAGGCCCAGCCCCGCGGACACGGCGGCGAAGAGCCAGAACATGACGAGGCCGAAGCCGATCATGCCGACCGTCGAATCGAAGAGCTTGCCATACAGGCCCAGCCGGCGCTTGAACGCGATGGAGAGCGCGAAGGTGGCCGCGAGCGCGATCCAGACGGGCGTCAGACGGCGGACCATCCCGCCGATGATGCCCGCGCCCTCCCACCCCGTCGCGAGCCCGGCCGCGAGGTAGGCGACGAGGGTGCCAAGCATGGCCCAAAGCGCATAGCGCTGGGCCCGCGCGGTGAGGCCGCGCCAGCCGGGCTGGATGGCCGCCGTGCCGTCGGGGTTGAAGACGATGCGGTCCGAGCCCCCGGTGAAGGACGCGACGATGGCGAGCGCGGAGGCCACGAGCAGCGTGAGGACCGAGATCGCGAGGATCGGGTCGAGGATGTCGCCGGCGGGGCCGGTCCAGGTCAGTGGTTCCATGTCAGCTCACCCGGATACGGGGGTTGAGATAGGCGTATCCGATGTCGGAGATGAGCTGGGTGGCCAGCACCACGACGACGGAGACGATGGAGACGCCGAGCAGCAACTCGATGTCGTTGTTGCCCGCGGCCTGCACGAGCGTCCAGCCGAAGCCCTTGAAGTTGAAGAGCGTCTCCACGATCACCACGCCGTTCAGGAGCCAGGGGAACTGCAGCATGATGACGGTGAAGGGCGCGATCAGCGCGTTCCGGAGCGCGTGCTTCATGACGATCTGCGGGAAGGAGACGCCCTTGAGCCTCGCGGTGCGGACGTACTGCGCCGTCATCACCTCGGTCATCGAGGCCCGCGTCATTCGGGCGATGTAGCCCATGCCGTAGAGCGCCACCGTGAGCACCGGCAGGGTGAAGTTCTCGATGGTGACGTCCTCCATCGCCGAGGCGGCCGTCCCCTTGAACCATTGAAGGCCCACCGCCGATGACGCGAAGACGGCGATGAAGATGACGCCCGAGACGTATTCGGGCGTGGCCGTCGTCGCGATCGAGACCGTGGAGAGCGAGCGGTCGAGCTTCGAGCCCTCCCTCATGCCCGAGAGCACCCCCAGGAGAAGCGCGCCGGGCACCATCACCACCATGACCCAGAACATGAGCTTGCCCGTCTGCGACAGACGCTCGGCGAGGATGGGTCCGACCCCGTCCTGGAAAACGGTCGAGTAGCCCCAGTCGCCCTGGAGGATGCCGCAGTAGCGGGACGCCTCGTTCAGATCGCCGCCGCGGGGCATGCAGCCGGAATAGACGACCTCGCCCCCCTCCTCGCGCGTGTAGGCCGGGAGGACGCCAAGCCAGCGTCCGTACTTGATCGGGAGAGGGTCGAGATAGCCGCGGTCCCCCAACCAGGATTCCACCTGGGAGTCGCTCATCCGGCTGTTAGCCTCGGACTTCGCCAGCTTCTCGAGGTTCGGCGCGAGGTTGGTGAGCCAGAACACGATGAAGGTCAGGCACAGCGCCGTCAGGACCATCACGCCGAGGCGGCGGAGAAGGAAGTGGGCCATTCAGGTCTCCCGGCGGTCTGCGGATCGGGTGCGCCGCCGCCCGGGGTCCCGGGCGGCGGCGGGAGGCTCAGGCCGCGCGGCCCCAGAACCAGAGGTTGGGCAGGTAGGCGATGTGCATGTCGAGGCCCACGAACCCGTCAACGTAGTGGCGGAAGAGCGGGCGCCAGTACGGCTGGATGGTCACGCCATCCTCGACGAGGATCCGCTGGATCTTGCCCATCACCTCGCGCCGCGCATCGGCGTCGGCGATGGACGAGGCCTCGGCGAGCAGCGCGTCGAACTCGGGGTTCGAGTAGGCGAACTCGTTCCAGTCCACGCCCGAGCGGTAGGCGAGCTGCAGCGTCTGGATGCCGAGCGGACGGTGGTTCCAGTTCGTCGACGAGAAGGGGAACTTCGCCCAGTCGTTCCAGAAGGTGGAGCCCGGCAGGATGGTGCGCCGCACGGGGATTCCCGCGTCGCGAAGCTGGGCAGCGACCGCGTCGGTGGTGTTGCGCCGCCAGTCGTCGTCGATCGAGATCAGCTCGTGCTCGAAGTCGGCCATCCCGGCCTCCTCCATCAGCGCGCGGGCGCCCTCGGGGTCGTGTGGGATGCGCTCCACGGACGGGTCCCATTCGGGATGGACCGGGCCGACGTGGTAGTTGTCGGCCACGAGCCCGCGGCCGGCGTTCCCCAGCTCCATCAGCACCGCGTTGTCGACGGCCATGGCGAGCGCGCGGCGGACGCGGGCGTCCTCGTAGGGGCGCATCCCATCGACCTCGGCCTCCTGGTTGGGCCGGATCACGATGGTCGAGCCGGTCGCGACCTCGGACTTGGTCCAGCCGATGGCGTCGAAGATGTCGACGAACTCACCGACGTTCTCGTACAGCGCGTCCACCTCCTCGGACTCGGCCGCCGCCAGCCAGGAAGCCGGGTCGGTGCCGTAGTCGATGTAGACGATCCGGTCGAGGAACGCGCCGCGGCTGTCGGCGTAGCCCCACCATTCGTGGTCCTCGTTCCGCTCGAGCACGGCGCGGACGCCGACCTCGTGCTCGGAACACAGGTAGGGCCCCGTCCCGAGCTGCTGCCCGAGGATGTCGTCGACGTTCTGGTCCGGGTGGACGATCTGCGCCGGGTAGTCCGAGACGTTGGCGATCAGCGCCACGTCCGGGGCATTGAGGTTCAGCCGCAGCGTCGCATCGTCGACGATCTCGATCGCGCCCTTGCGCGCGACCCCGGTCTCCTCGTCGATCAGCGAGGCGACGCGCGCGGCCATGGAGTTGCCCTCCGCGTCCCGCTCGGCCCACCGCTCGAAGTTGAACGCGATGTGCTCGGCCGTGAGCGGATCGCCGTTGTTCCAGGTCACGCCCGGGCGCACCCGCATGGTGTAGACGGTCGCGTCGTCGTTCACCTCCCAGCCCTCGAGGAGCCAAGGGTCGAAGGTGCCGTCGTTGTTGTAGAGGACGAGCGGTTCGAGCCAGCCGTTCGCCACGTAGTTCATCTGCGTCCAGTCGAAGGTGCGCGGATCCTTCAGGGCGCGGACCTCGATCTGCATCCGCAGCTCGCCGCCGCGCGTCGCTTCGGCCTGGGCGCGGGCGGGGGTGGCGCCGATCAGGGCGTAGGCGGTCGGGGCGGCGACGCCGAGCGCGGTGGCGCGGGTGAGGAATTCGCGCCGGTCCATCAGGCCCCGGCGGTGCTCGTCGGCATACATCTTCGCTGCGGGGTGAACCCGCCCGATCTCGCTGATCATCTGGAACGTCTCCCTGGGAGTTTCGATCTCGGGCGCGCGTTCCGGTTCCATGCCGTCGCGGCGCCTCGGTCGGAGCCCTAGTTTTTCGGATGCTCCTCAGGATGGCGATTCGACGCCGGAGGTCAACCGGGTTCCTCAGGATGAGGTGGTGGGCGAACAATGCCTCACAACATACTGATCCTCAAAGGCGGTTTGAGCCCGCGCCCCGAGGAGCTGGCCCTCGTGCCGTTGTGCACTACCTCCGGTCATTGCGGTCAGGTTACAGCGCCCTTGCGTCAACCGGGATCCAGTGGCGCATCCGTTTCCGGAACCACGTCCGCTGGCGCTTCGCGTAGCGGATGGTGGCGCGTATGCCGGCCTCCCGGGCTTCATCGAGCGTCAGGCTGCCATGGAGATGGGCGACGAGTTCCGCCGCGCCGATGGCCTGCGCCGCGTTGAGGCGCGGATCCCACCGGGTCATGACGGCGCGCGCCTCCTCGAGCGCGCCGCCCCGGATCATGGCGTTGAACCTGTCGGCGATCCGCGGGTCGAGCCATGCCTTCGGCGCGTCGAGCCGCAGGAGCGTCGCGGACTGTTCGGGAATGAGGGGAGGCGGCGTTTCGGCCTGCCAGTCGCGGATCGACCGTCCCGTCGACTGCTCCACCTCCCAGGCGCGAAGGACGCGGGCCGGATTGGCGAGATCGAGGTCGGCGCGGACGTCCGCCGAGAGCTCCGACGCCAGCGCGGGCAGGCCGATCCTGTCCAGTCGGGCCGCCGCCTCTCGGCGCACCTGTTGCGGCACGGGCGGGATCCCTGCCAGACCTTCGGTCAGGGCGCGGAAGTAGAGACCCGTGCCCCCGACGATGATTGGCCGGGTCCGTTCCAGCAGGGGACGGACGTCCCGGAGCCAGTCGCCCACCGAATGGCTCCGGTCCCAAGGGACGTGGCCGTACAGGACGTGCGGCGCGCGGGCTTCGTCCCCCGGGCCGGGACGCGCCGTGAGGACGCGCCAGTCCGCGAAGGATTGCAGCGCGTCGGCATTGACGACCGTGCCTCCCTGCCGCTCCGCGATGGCCAGCGCGAGCGTCGACTTCCCGCTGGCGGTCGGTCCCGCGATGAGTACGGGTCGTTCCGAATGTATGGAATCGATCAGAGACAAGGATATATGGGCCGATCTTCATACTCCGCCGGGGCCGGGTGGCGCGGTTGCGGGAGCACGCATATTCTGCCACACCCGCCGGCGGCAACGGGCGAGCGGAGGTGCGGCATGGCAGAGGGACACGTGCGAACGGAGCCTGATGCGCCTTCCGCTTCGGCTGCCGAGGCGGGTCCGCGCTATCGCAGGGTCCTCCTCAAGATTAGCGGGGAAGCGTTGATGGGTCCCGAGAAGTTCGGCCTCCACACGCCCACCGTACAGCGCATCGCTCGCGAGGTCGTCGCCGTCCGCGAGATGGGCGTCGAGGTCGCGATGGTGATCGGCGGCGGCAACATCTTCCGCGGGCTCGCGGCCTCCGAGCAGGGCATGGAGCGCACCACCGCCGACTACATGGGGATGCTCGCCACGGTTATGAACGCGCTGGGGATGCAGGCGGCGCTGGAGGCGCTGAGCGTCCATACCCGGGTGATCAGCGCGATCCCGATGGATCAGGTCTGCGAGCCCTACATCCGGCGCCGCGCGGTGCGGCACCTCGAGAAGCAGCGTGTCGTGATCTTCGCGGCCGGCACGGGCAACCCGTATTTCACGACCGACACGGCCGCCACGCTGAGGGCTCAGGAGATGGCGTGCGAGGCGGTGTTCAAGGGGACGAAGGTCGACGGAGTCTACGACATGGACCCGAAGCGCTATCCCGGCGCCAAGCGCTACGACCGCGTCGGGTACGACGAGGCCCTGACGAAGCAGCTTCGCGTGATGGACGCGACCGCCATCTCGATGGCGCGCGAGAACGGCCTGCCGATCGTGGTCTTCTCCCTCGACGAGCCGGGCGGGTTCGGCACGATCCTCAAGGGCAGGGGGACCTTCACCGTGGTGAGCGATACGCCCTCCGGTAGCGAATAGGCGTCCTGCGACTGCTGGAGGATGGCTTCGGCCATCGGAACCGCTGCGGCGAGGTCGATGCCTTCGACCGGACAGGTCCCGGCAAACGTGATGCAGGCTGACTTGTCATCGTGCCAATACGGTATCAGGAACCGTTCCGATGGCTTCTTCCTGTGGCGCGCAGGTCCGGTCGAACGACGCCGCGGGTTCCCTGATCGTCAGACCGGGTAGCGTCCGGTGGGCAGGACCCGTAGAGACGCACCTTGGGTACTCGAGGGCGAACCGGCCGGCGAGAGACGCCCCCACGGCATGACTGCGGAAATGCAAGCCGTTCGGCGACCTTCGGCCCGGGGGCGGCGCAGTCGGGCCACATCGCGACCGCTGGCGGGGGGCGTGGCTTTCCCTTGCTCGGGCCGGGGGCTATAGCGTCGCCGACCGCTTTGGGAGGCACGGCGATGGCCGAGGAGTTCGAGCTCGACACCGATGACCTGCAGCGCCGCATGGACGGCGCGATGGCCAACCTCCGCACCGAACTGGCCTCCCTCCGCACGGGCCGCGCCTCGGCCGCCATGCTCGAGCCCCTGACCGTCGACGCCTACGGAGCCGACACGCCGCTCAACCAGGTCGGCACGATCAACGTCCCCGAGCCCCGGATGGTGACGATCAACGTCTGGGACAAGGGGCTCGTGGGCAAGGTCGAGAAGTCGATCCGGGAATCCGGCCTCGGCATCAATCCGCAGCTGAACGGCACGATCATCATGTTGCCCATCCCGGAGCTCAACGAGGAGCGCCGGCGGGAGCTCAGCAAGGTCGCCGGGCAATATGCGGAGGGCGCCCGGGTCTCGATCCGGAACGTCCGGCGCGACGGCATGGACAAGGTCAAGAAGGCCGACGGGCTCGCCGAGGACGACCGGAAGTTCTGGGAGTCCGAGGTGCAGGAGATGACGGACCACTTCATCAGGGAGGTCGACAAGATGCTCGAGGCGAAGCAGGCCGAGATCATGCAGGTCTGACCTGCGAAGACTGCCGGGGGAGGCGGCGCAGGCCGGTGCGGACTTTCAAATTGTTAACGAATGTTCGCGCAACAGGCGCGCAACCGGGACCATATCGAGGAACAGCCGCATGACCCATCATCGCCTCGCCCCCATCGCGGGCGGCTCCCCCCGGAGAGCGTCCGGCGCACCGTCGGGGCCGGGCCCGCGCCACGTCGCCATCATCATGGACGGCAACGGACGCTGGGCGAAGGCCCGGGGCCGGCCCCGTCTGCTGGGCCATCGGGCCGGCGCCAAGCGCGTGCGCGAGATCGTGGAGGCCTGCCCGGGCTGCGGCGTGACCCATCTGACGATCTTCGCCTTCTCGACCGAGAACTGGAAGCGTACCCAGGAGGAGGTGGCCGGCCTGATGAGCCTGTTCCGCCGCTACCTCGCCGCCGAGGCGCGCTCGCTCCTCGAGGCCGGCGTGCGGGTGCGTTTCATCGGCGACCGGCTCCGTCTTGAGCCCCAGCTCCGCCGGATGATGGACGAGCTGGAGGCCCTGACGGCCGGCAATACCGAGCTGAACCTCACCGTCGCGCTGAACTACGGCGGCCGGGACGAGGTGGCCCGCGCGACCAAGCGTCTGGCCCGCGACGTCGCCGCCGGCCGGCTCGACCCCGAACGGATCGACGACGAGACGTTGCCCCGCTACCTCGACACCTGCGTGCTTCCCGACCCCGACCTCGTGATCCGGACGAGCGGCGAGGCCCGGATCTCGAACTTCCTGCTCTGGCAGTCGGCCTACGCGGAGTACGAGTTCGTCGACACGCTCTGGCCCGACTTCACGGCCGCTCACTTCGCCACGATCGTCGCTCGCTTCGGCGAGCGCTCGCGCCGCTACGGGGGCGTTCCCGCATGAGCGCGGCCGCGGCCGGGCGGTTCTCCGATCTCGCGCCGCGGCTCCTGACGGCCGCCTTCCTCCTGCTGATCGGCGGTGCCGCCGTGTGGTTCGGCGGTCTGGCCTTCGTACTCCTCATCGCCGCCTGCACGGGCATCATGCTCTGGGAGCTGGCGACGATGCTCGGCGCGCAACGGCGGGTGGCTCTCGCCCTCGGCGCGTCGGGCGGCTCCGCGGTGATCCTCTCGAGCGAACTGCCGGTCGGCTTCGCGCTGCCGCTCCTCCTCCTCGTGCCGATGCTCGGGATCGCGCTGCTTCGACTGCACCGCCGGATCTACATGTCGTTCTCGGTCGTGATCGTGCTGGCCGGCCTGGCGCTGACCCGCCATCTCACCGAGTTCGGACTGGTCTGGACGCTCTGGCTCATCCTCGTGGTTATCGCCTCGGACGTGCTGGGCTACTTCGCCGGCCGGATCCTCGGCGGGCCCAAGTTCTGGCCGCGGGTGAGCCCGAAGAAGACGTGGTCCGGCACCATCGCCGGATGGATCGGCGCGGCGCTGGTCGGCGCGGGCTTCGTGCTCGCCGAGGGGGTCGGCTGGGAGCTCGTCGGCATCTCGGTCGCGCTCGCGATGATGGCGCAGATGGGCGACATCGCCGAGAGCGCCGTCAAGCGGAAGGTCGGCGTGAAGGACAGCTCGCAGCTCCTCCCAGGGCATGGCGGCCTGTTCGACCGGTTCGACGCGCTGCTCGGGGCGGCGGTCATGCTCTTCGTGATCGAGTCCCTCTCGGAGTTCCCGCCGATGCCGGGGCTCGTGGAGTGAGGCGGATCAGCGTCTTCGGGGCGACCGGCTCCGTCGGGCAGTCGACCCTCGATCTCGTTTCCCGCGAGCCGGACGCCTACGACGTGGTTGCATTGACCGGCGGCGCCAACGTGGCCCGCCTCGCCGAGGATGCGATCCGGCTGCAGGCGGGCGTGGCCGTCACCGCCTTCGACGCGATGCTGCCCGAGCTCCGCGCCCGGCTGGAGGGCACGGGCATCGAGGCGGCTGCCGGGCAGACGGCGCTGATGGAGGCGGCCGACCGGCCAGCCGACTGGACGATGAGCGCCATCGTGGGCTTCGCCGGCCTCGCCCCCGGCCTCGCCGCGCTGCGCCATGGCGGCACGCTCGCGCTCGCCAACAAGGAGAGCCTCGTCTGCGCCGGCCCGCTCCTGCTGGGTGCGGCCGAGCGGCATGGCGCCCGCGTCCTCCCGGTCGACAGCGAGCATTCCGCGGTGTTCCAGGCACTCGCCGGCGAGAAGGCCGGCGCGGTCGAGAAGGTCGTGATCACGGCCTCGGGCGGCGGCCTGCGCGACTGGCCCCTCGACAGGCTCGACGACGCGACACCCGACGAGGCCGGAAGCCACCCGAACTGGGACATGGGCCAGCGCATCACCATCGACTCGGCCTCGATGTTCAACAAGGCGATGGAGCTGATCGAGACCCACGAGTTCTTCGGCATCGCGCCGGAGCGGATCGAGGCGGTCATCCACCCGCAGAGCATCGTCCACGCGCTCGTGCAGTTCCGCGACGGGGCGATGATGGCCCATCTGGGCGTGCCGGACATGCGGCATGCGATCGGCTACGCGCTTCACTGGCCCGAGCGGCGTCAGCTGCCCGTCGGCCGGCTCGACCTCGCGGAGACGGCCTGCCTCGACTTCCGCCGTCCAGACCCGGAGCGCTACCCCGCGCTCGAGCTGGCGCACCGGGTGATGGAGATGGGCGGCCTCGCGGGAGCGGCCTTCAACGCGGCGAAGGAGGCCGCGCTCGACCTGTTCATCGCGCGGGCGATCCGCTTCACCGAGATGGCGCCCATCGTCGCACGGGTGCTCGACAGGATGCAGCCGCGCCTTGAAGCCGGCAACATGACGCTCGATATGGTCGCCGAGACCGACCGCGCGGCGCGCGACCACGTGCGCGACCTTTCCAAGTAGGGAGGCCCGTCATGGACCTCGTGGGCATCCTGCCGCAGTTCGGCGGCCTGGCCTGGACTTTGCTCGCCTTCGTGGTGGCGCTGTCGGTGATCGTGGCCGTCCACGAGTACGGCCACTACATCGTCGGTCGCTGGTGCGGCATCGGCGCGGACGTGTTCTCGATCGGCTTCGGCCCGGTCATATGGTCCCGCACCGACCGTCGCGGAACGAAGTGGCAGGTCGCCGCCCTGCCGCTGGGCGGATACGTGAAGTTCCGCGGCGACGGCGACGCCGCGTCCGTCGGCCGGGACGACGGCGCGCTCGCCGGGATGAGCGAGGCCGAACGGGAGACGACGCTGACGGGCGCGCGCCTGTGGAAGCGGGCCGCCACCGTCGCCGCCGGCCCGGCCTTCAACTTCGCGCTGTCCATCCTCGTCTTCGCCGCCTTCGTGATGGTCGGCGGACGCGCGGCCGAGGCGCCCGTGGTGGGCGAGCTGCGCCCGCTCCCGCCCGAGATCCAGACACTCCAGGAGGGCGACCGGGTCCTGTCCGTGGAGGGCCGGGAAGTCTCGACGGCTGTCGATCTCGCCGTGGCCTCCGCTGAGCTACCGCCGGGCGGGCCGGTGAGCTACGTCGTCGAGCGCGAGGGGCGCGAGATCGCCGTCGACGCCGCGCCGATGATGCCGCCGGTCGTGGACGGCGTGCAGCCGCGCTCCGCCGCCTGGGACATCGGGCTTAGGCCCGGGGACGTCATCACCGCGATCGACGGAGACGCGATCACGGCATTCGGCGAGCTGCAGCGGATCGTCGAGGCCAGCGACGGCCGGGCGCTCCTCCTCGACGTCTGGCGTCCGACCGAGGCCGGGGAGGGGGAGCGGCTGCAGTTCACGCTCGCGCCGCGCCGTTCGGACCTCCCACTCCCCGGGGGCGGGTTCGAGACGCGCTGGCTCATCGGCATCAACGGCGGCTCGTTCCACACCGCCCCGACCGAACGGGCCGGTCCCTTCGATGCGCTGGGCTTCGGCGTGTCGCAGACCTGGTACATCATCACCCAGTCGCTCTCCGCGCTCTATCACATCGTCACCGGCGCCATCTCGACCTGCAACCTCTCGGGGCCCATCGGCATCGCCGAAGTCTCGGGCGCGGCGGCGAGCCAGGGGGCGGGCAACTTCATCTGGTTCATCGCGGTGCTGTCCACGGCGGTCGGACTGCTGAACCTGTTCCCGATCCCTGTTCTCGACGGCGGTCACCTCGTCTTCCACGCCTACGAGGCGATGCGGGGCCGTCCGCCCAGCGACCGGGCCGTGCGCCTCCTGATGAGCGCCGGCATCGCGCTCATGGGGACGCTGATGCTGTTCGCGGTGTTCAACGACATCTTCTGCCCCTGATCGGCGGCGTTCCGCCGGCAATCTCACGCCCTCCCGCCGCCCCGATCGCGTCACAATCCGCGGCGAGTGTGGTTGCGCATCGGAGAGGGGGGCAACATCGTGATGGACCGGGTTTTGGCGAGCTTCGCGGCGGCATCCCTCATATTGAGGGTGAACATGGACCGTCTGGTCTTTCCGGCACTGGTCGCGGTGGCAATCCCCGTCGCGTGGACAACGGCAACGGTCCTGTCACTCCTCTAAGGACTGCCGGGGAAAACGGCCGGTCATCGGGGGCCCGAAGAGGAAAACGTGCGGTGGGCCGCATGGAGGCTGCTGCCCGCGGATCGTCTTGTCGGTAGCCTTCCTCGCTTGCCTCCACCCAAGGCCAGCCTCGGGGGCAGTGTGGCCCGACCGCCGACATCGGCCGCGGATTCCAGTCCTCCAGCGTTCGGAGATTGTCAGCGTTCCTGACGGATGGATCCGGAATGGGTCCTGCGCTGGGATCATCTATGGTGCATCTGCTCCTCTACGCGCAGGGGAACTCTTGGGGCCCAGGGCGGCGATCGGCGCGGCGACGATGGCGACCACCATGTGTTTGGCCACGGTTATAGTCATCGTACCCGATCTCCCTTCAAGGCATCCGTCCCGACCCCCACAGGGGAGAGCGGCGCGCGACTGCTGCACTCCGTCAGCGCGCGAAGAAGGCGGCGAGCCGGGGCGACAGCCAGGCCCACAGCGCCGGAGCTCCGCGGCGGATCGAGGGGGACACGCGGCGGCGGACGGTCTCCTCGTCCACCGCGTAGTCGGTCCAGGAGCCTCCCCCGTTGGCGAGGTTCTGGTTCGGGGGCTGGAACCGGTCGAGCGCCTTGGCGAACCGTGCGTCCGGCGTCCGCTCCGCCTCGAACTCGTCCCAGAGCGCGCGCAGCTCCGCGCCCTGCGGCGCGGGCAACATGCCGAACAAGCGGTCGGCCGCGGCTCGCTCCGCCTCGGCCATCTTCCCGTCCTGAGCGCCGAACACCGGCGCATCGCCCGCGTCGATCTCGACGAGGTCGTGGATCAGGATCATGCGGATCACCCGGTCGCGGTCGACGCCCGGCGGCGCGTGCGGCGTCAGCACGAGCGCGAACAGTGCCAGATGCCAGGAGTGCTCGGCGCTGTTCTCGAAGCGCGAGCCGTCGGCGAGCCGGGTCGCTCGACCGATGCCCTTCAGCCGGTCGGCCTCCATCAGGAACGCCATCCGCGCGTCCAGGTCCCGGGTCTGCCCGCCCTTCATTCGTCCCCGCTGCCCCCGCGGTGCGGCCATCGTCCCGGCCCGTCCGGGCCCCGGCTCCGCCCCATGCGGCGGGCCGTCAGCGCGTCGTCTCGGTCAGGCGCCGGGCGACGTATTCCTTCACCTCGGCCAGCATCGTGTCCATGTGCGGCTCCTCGAAGAAGTGCCCCGCGGAGTCGATCTCGCGATGGGTTATGGTGATGCCCTTCTGCTCGTGCAGCTTGTCGACAAGCGCGCGGGTATCGGCGGGCGGAGCGACCCTGTCGCCGGAGCCGTTGATGATCAGTCCCGAGGATGGGCAGGGGGCGAGGAACGAGAAGTCGTAGCGGTCCGCCGGCGGGGACACCGAGATGAAGCCGGTGATCTCGGGCCGGCGCATGAGAAGTTGCATCCCGATCCACGCCCCGAATGAGAAGCCCGCGACCCAGCAATGCTTGGCGTTCGGATTGCGCGCCTGAAGGTAGTCGAGCGCCGAGGCCGCGTCCGAGAGCTCGCCCACCCCCTGGTCGTACTCCCCCTGGCTGCGCCCGACGCCGCGGAAGTTGAACCGCATCACGGTGAAGCCCAGTTCCTGGAAGGCGTAGTGCAGGTTGTACACGACCTTGTTGTTCATCGTCCCGCCGAACTGCGGGTGCGGGTGCAGGACGATCGCGATCGGTGCGTCGCGATGGCGCTGCGGATGGTAGCGGCCTTCGAGGCGGCCCTCGGGGCCGGGGAAGATCACTTCGGGCATAGTCGCTCCCTTGTTCCGCGCGCGGCCGAACAGGTATGCGAGGGTCGGGTGGCGGTCAACGCGCCGGCGGGAGGGAGGACGCGATGAAGCTGAGCACGAAGGGGCGATACGCCATGGTCGCGCTGAGCGACCTCGCGTTGCGGCCCGGCGGTGCGCTGACCTCCCTGGCGGAGGTCAGCAGGCGTCAGGACATCTCGCTCCCCTATCTCGAGCAGTTGTTCGTGAAGCTCCGGCGCGCCGGGCTGGTGGAGAGCGTGCGCGGACCCGGGGGCGGCTACCGCCTCGCGCGGCCCGCGTCCGAGATCCGGGTGGCCGACGTGCTGGCCGCCGTGGACGAGGAGGTGAACGCCATGCGGGTGGGTTCCGCCGCGTCGGGCGGCGTCTCGGGAAGCCGCGCGCAGTCGATGACCAATCGACTCTGGGAATCGCTTTCGGCCCATGTGTACGTGTTCCTGCACCAGACCCGGCTGTCGGACGTCGTGAACAACGGGCTGGTGCCGTGCCCCGCGGTGCCGTTCCTCTTCCAGGTCGTCGACGAGGAGGACCGCGACCCGCCCGTGCGCGGACCGGGCGGCGTGGAGCCCGCGGACGCGGCACCCTGAGGCCGGACGCTCTCGAAGGGCCGAGCGCGAGAAAGGAGCCCGATGCCGGACCGCGTCTATCTCGACTGGAACGCGACGGCCCCGATGAGGCCGGAAGCGCGGGCCGCGATGGTCGCCGCGCTGGACGTGGTGGGCAACCCGTCCTCCGTCCACGCGGAGGGGCGGACCGCCCGCGGGCTCGTCGAGCGGGCACGCTCGCAGGTGGCGGAAGCACTGGGCGCAACCGGCTCCGACGTCGTGTTCGTCTCGGGGGCCACGGAGGCGGCGGCGCTGGCGATGGCGGGGCGGGGGCTCGCTACCGCCCCGGTCGAGCACGAGGCCGTCGCAGCCTGGGGCGACGGGCGCCTCTCGGTCGCCGGGGACGGCCGGGTGGAGGTGCCGGACCCGGGTGCCGCCGCGCTACAGATCGCCAACAGCGAGACCGGCGTGATGCAGGACCTGCCGGAGGGCCTCGCGGTGAGCGATCTGACCCAGGCCTTCGGGAAGGTGCCGCTCGCCTTCGACTGGCTCGGCATCGGGATGGGCCTCGTCAGCGCGCACAAGCTGGGCGGGCCGAAGGGTGTCGGCGCGCTCGTGGTCCGACGCGGGCTCGACGTGCAGGCGCGGATCCGCGGCGGCGGGCAGGAGATGGGCCGCCGCTCGGGCACGGAGAACGTGGCCGGCATCGCGGGCTTCGGCGCCGCGGCCGAGGCGGCGGCGCGGGATCTCGCGGAGGGCGCCTGGAACCGGGTGGCAGAACTTAGAAATATTCTAGAAACAGATCTTGAGCGTTCCGGCGGCCCGACTATTTTCGTCGGAATAGAATCACCCCGCCTGCCGAACACCTGCTGCCTGCTCACGCCGGGCTGGAGGGGCGAGACGCAGGTTATGGCGCTCGATCTGGCCGGCTTCGCCGTATCGGCAGGCTCTGCCTGCACCTCCGGCAAGGTCCGGTCGAGCGCGGTGCTTGGGGCGATGGGATATGGGCCGGGCGAAGCGGATTGCGCGATCCGCGTGAGCCTCGGGCCGACTACGACGGAAGGGGAGGTGCGCCGCTTCGCGGAGACCTTCCTTCGGCTGAGGGACCGGCAGCTCGCGCGGCTGCGATGAGGGAGACGGGCATGGTGGCGTTCGACCAGATCGAGGTGCGCGAGGGCGTGGACGAGGAGACGGTCGAGGCCGTCAAGGCGCTCTCGGGCACCTACAAGCATGGCTGGAACACCGAGATCGAGATGGAGTACGCGCCCAAGGGCGTGAACGCCGACATCGTGCGCCTCATCTCGGAGCGCAACGAGGAGCCCGAGTGGATGCTCGAATGGCGCCTCGCCGCGCTGCGCCGCTGGGAGCAGATGGAGGAGCCGCGCTGGGCGATGGTCCAGTATCCCGAGATCGACTACCAGGATCAGTACTACTACGCCCGCCCGGCCTCGATGGTGGAGAAGCCGAAGTCGCTCGACGACGTCGATCCGAAGCTGCTGGAGACCTACCAGAAGCTCGGCATTCCGCTGAAGGAGCAGGCCATCCTGGCCGGCGTGGAGGGCGCGGAGGCACCTGCTGCCGAGGGGCGGAAGGTCGCCGTGGACGCGGTGTTCGACAGCGTCTCGGTCGGCACGACCTTCAAGGCGGAGCTCGCGAAGGCCGGCGTGATCTTCTGCTCCATCTCGGAGGCGATCCGCGAGCATCCCGAGCTGGTGAAGAAGTATTTGGGCTCGGTCGTCCCGCAATCCGACAACTACTTCGCGACGCTCAACTCGGCCGTCTTCTCGGACGGGTCCTTCGTCTACATCCCCAAGGGCACCAAGTGCCCAATGGAGCTGTCGACCTACTTCCGGATCAACGCCGAGAACACGGGCCAGTTCGAGCGCACGCTCATCATCGCTGACGAGGGATCCTACGTCAGCTACCTCGAAGGCTGCACCGCGCCGCAGCGCGACACCGCGCAGCTGCATGCGGCGGTGGTCGAGATCGTGGCGCTCGACGATGCCGAGCAGACTGCCGCGGCGACCGCTCGAAGGTGATGTGGACCCAGGTCGAGACCGGCTCGGCGGTGACGTGGAAGTACCCGTCCTGCATCCTTCGGGGCGACGACACGCAGGGCGAATTCTACTCGATCGCCATCACCAACAACTATCAGCAGGCCGACACCGGCACCAAGATGGTCCATCTCGGCAAGCGCTCGAAGAGCCGGATCGTGTCGAAGGGGATCAGCGCCGGGCACGCGCAGAACACCTATCGCGGCCTCGTCTCGATGCACCCCAAGGCCAAGGAGAGCCGGAACTACACGCAATGCGACAGCCTGCTGATCGGCAATCGGTGCGGGGCGCACACTGTCCCCTACATCGAGGTCCGCAACAACTCGAGCCGGGCCGAGCACGAGGCGACAACCTCGAAGGTCGACGAGGACCAGCTGTTCTACTGCCGCCAGCGCGGCATGGACGAGGAGGAGGCGGTAGCGCTGGTCGTCAACGGCTTCTGCAAGGAGGTGTTGCAGGCCCTGCCGATGGAGTTCGCGATGGAGGCGCAGCAGCTCGTCGCGATCAGTCTCGAAGGCTCCGTCGGCTGACGGGCCCGGACGTTGCGCGAGACGAGGCTGATCGTGACGATCGCGTTCCTGACGGGGGTCTTCTGCGTCGTGTTCGCGTTCGTGGTGAGCGAGGTATTCCGCTACGTGGGTGCGGTGCCGGTGGCGGTGATCAGCTTCGCCTCCGGCTTTCTGGGCAGCTTGTTCGCGCAGGCGGTCGTCCGGCCATGGCAGCGGCGACGGCGGCAAGGACGAGGCGGGGTCTGAGACGATGATCGTGACGACGACGCAGACGATCGAAGGCCGCCGGATCGTCGAGTACAAAGGCATCGTGACCGGCGAGGCGATCCTTGGGGCCAACGTGTTCCGCGATCTCTTCGCCGGCATCCGCGACATAGTCGGCGGCCGGTCCGGTGCCTACGAGAAGGCGCTTCGTGAGGCGCGTGAGACGGCGCTTGCCGAGATGGAACAGGACGCCCGCCGGCTCGGCGGCGACGCCGTTGTCGGCGTCGACCTCGACTACGAGGTGGTGGGCAAGGACGGCGGGATGCTGATGGTTTCGGCCAGCGGCACCGCAGTGGAGTTGGGATAGGAAATGCTAGAGATCAGGAACCTGCATGTTCGGCTCGAGGAGGAGGACAAGACGATCCTCAGGGGCGTCGACCTCTCCGTGGGCACGGGCGCCGTGCACGCCATCATGGGGCCGAACGGATCGGGCAAGTCGACGCTGAGCTATGTCCTGGCGGGCCGCGAGGGCTACCAGGTCTCGGACGGCACCGTGACGCTCGAGGGACAGGACCTCCTCGACATGGAGCCCGAGGAGCGGGCTGGGGCCGGTCTGTTCCTGGCCTTCCAGTATCCGGTGGAGATTCCGGGGGTCGGCAACATGACGTTCCTCCGCACTGCACTCAACTCCCAGCGCAAGGCCCGCGGCGAGGAGGAGATCAGCGCCGCCGACTTCCTCAAGCTCGTCCGCGAGAAGGCCCGGGCGCTCGACATCGACGCCGACATGCTCAAGCGGCCGATCAACGTCGGCTTCTCGGGTGGCGAGAAGAAGCGCAACGAGATCCTGCAGATGGCCGTGCTCGAGCCACGCATGTGCATTCTCGACGAGACCGACTCTGGCCTCGACGTCGACGCAATGAAGCTCGTCTCCGACGGGGTGAACGCGCTCCGCCACCAGGGCCGCGCGTTCCTCGTCATCACGCACTATCAGCGGCTCCTGAACCACATCCGGCCCGACGTCGTGCACATCATGGCCGACGGACGCATCATAAAGTCGGGCGGGCCCGAACTGGCGCTCGAGGTGGAGGAAAACGGATACGCCGACATTCTCGCCGAGGTCGCGTGATGGCGGTTCGCAAGATCGACACCCAGGCTCTTGAGCGTCGCCTCGACACCCTGGGCGACCCCGAGGGCGCCGCATGGTCGATGCCGGCGCGGCGCGAGGCTCTGGCGCGGCTCCGCGCCATGGGCCTGCCGCAGCGGCGCGACGAGTACTGGCGCTTTACCCGGCCCGACAGCCTGACGACAGCGACGCCAGAGCCGGCGCGCACGCTTGACGAGGGGGGGCGCCGGGTTTTCGACGGCCTCGACCAACTCACCGTCGTCTTCGTCGACGGCCGCTTCGACGCGGAAAGCTCCGTCGATCTGGCAGAAGCGGGGGTCGAGATCACGCGTCTCGCCGATGCCGGTGACCTGCACTGGGCGCGGGATCTCTACGGTACGCTCGAGGGGACGTCGCACGACGCGGTGCCGCGGCCACTCGCCGCCCTCAACACCGCCTACGCCACCGATGGTCTGCTGATCCGGGTGACCGGCAAGACCGAGCGGCCGATCGCGATCCGCTATCTGCACGAGGACGAGACCTCGGACGCGATCCTCCATCATGTCGTGCGGGTCGAGCGCGGAGCCGAGTTGACGCTGCTCGAGACCGGGCCCGCGGCGGCGCGCTTCAACAAGGCCATGGAGATCGACGTCGCGGACGGTGGCGTGTTCCACCACATCCGTGCCCAAGGTCGCGACCACGAGCGGCGCGCGGCGACGCACATGTTCGCCCGCCTCGGCGAGGGAAGCGTCTACAAGTCGTTCACGCTGACGGTGAACGGGGTGCTGACGCGGAACGAGAGCGTGGTCGAGTTCACCGGCGACAACGCCGTGGCGCACGTTGCCGGCGCCGCCGTGGGAGACGGCAACTTCCATCACGACGACACCGTCTTCGTGAAGCACGCCGCGGTCGCCTGCGAGAGCCGGCAGGTCTTCAAGAAGGTGCTGCGCAACGGTGCCACCGGTGTGTTCCAGGGCAAGATCCTCGTGCTGCCCGAGGCGCAGCAGACCGACGGCTACCAGATCAGCCAGTCGCTTCTGCTCGACGGCGACAGCCAGTTCCTCGCCAAGCCCGAGCTCGAGATCTACGCCGACGACGTGAAGTGCTCCCACGGTTCAACCTCGGGCGCCATCGACGAGGAGGCGCTGTTCTACCTGCGGGCGCGCGGTATTCCGCGCGGCGAGGCCGAAGATCTCTTGACCCTTGCCTTTCTCGGCGAAGCGATCGACGAGATCGACGACGAAAGCATTGCGGAGGATCTCGTGCGGCAACTCGAAGGCTGGCTGGTGCGCCGACGGTCCTGATGTCGATCGCCGCCGAGATTGCCCGGACGTACCGAGCACCGCAAGTCGTGGTCCGCGATCAGATCGCGCGGGGCCGTCGCGAAGACCGCGGGCTCGTGATCCTGGTCGTCGCCTGCACGCTGATCTTCGTCGCCCAGTGGCCGCGCCTGTCGCGCGAGGCGCACCTGACCGGGCAGCCGTTCGACATGCTGCTCGGCGGCGCGCTGATGGGGTGGGTCTTCGTCGCACCGCTTCTGCTCTACGGGCTCGCGGCGCTGTCGATCGCGGTCTTGCGCATGCTCGACCAGCGCCCCGATCCCTTCGCGGTACGTTTCGCGCTCTTCTGGGCGCTGCTCGCCGCGACGCCGGTCTGGCTGGCGCACGGGCTGCTCTTTGGCCTCGTCGGTCCGGGTGCGGTCCTGAACGTGGCAGGGGCGGCGGCTCTCCTCGTCTTTCTGTGGTTCTGGGTCGCGGGTCTCCGGGCGGCCGTGGCGGGGCGGCCGTGACCCTGGGGGGACTCGTCTCGCTGGCGCTCGGCGCCGTGCGCAATCCGCGCGAGGCGGCCGACACGCTTCTGTCAGTCGGCGTCCCGTCGGCGGCCCTGCTGCCGGCATTCCTGCTGGTGGTGGTCCTCAGCGTCATCCTGACCATCATCGGCGAGAACATCGGCATGACGGACGGCGAAGGCGCGGCATTTCCGCCGCTCGCCGTGGCGGCGGTTCTCTGTCTGCTTCTCGCGGCCTATATCCTTGGTCTCTGGCGAACCGGGCAGGCCATGGGCGGCACCGGCAGTCTGGCGGAGACGGCTCTTCTGATGGTGTTCCTGCAGTTTATACTGCTTCTCGCGCAAGTGGTCGAAGTGGTGCTTTGGGTCGCGGCCCCGCCGCTCGCTGGGCTGTTCGTCATCGCGGTGGCCATTCTGGCCTTCTGGATAAACATCAACTTCGTCGACATCCTTCACGGCTTCGGGTCGCTTCTGAAGTCGTTCGGTCTGATCATCATGGTTTCCTTGGGGCTCGCACTGGCGATCATGCTGATGCTGACGCTGTCCGGAACGACGCTGCAGGGGCCGGCCTGATGTACGACGTCGAGGCCGTCCGCGAAGACTTCCCGATCCTGTCGCGCGAGGTGAACGGCAAGCCTCTTGTCTATCTCGACAACGGTGCCTCGGCGCAGAAGCCCCGGGCGGTCATCGATGCCGTCACGGAGGCCTATTCCCACGAATACGCCAACGTCCACCGGGGCCTGCACCACCTATCGAACCTCGCGACGGAGAAGTACGAGGCGGTGCGCGGCAAGATCGCGACGTTCCTGAACGCCGCCACCCCCGATGAGATCGTGATGAACACCGGCACGACGATGGGCATCAACCTCGTCGCCTACGGCTGGGCGATGCCGCGGATGCAGGCGGGCGACGAGATCGTGCTCTCGGTGATGGAGCATCATGCCAACATCGTTCCGTGGCACTTCCTGCGCGAACGCCTGGGCGTGGTGCTGAAATGGGTGGAGCCCGACGCGCAGGGCGGGCTCGACCCGGAGGCGGTGATCGATGCCATAGGGCCACGCACGCGCCTGGTCGCGGTCACCCATCTCTCGAACGTCCTCGGCACCAAGGTCGACGTCGCGGCGATCTGTGCCGGGGCGCGGGAGCGGGGCGTGCCTGTCCTGGTCGACGGCAGCCAGGCGGCGGTGCACATGGCAGTGGACGTGCAGGCGATCGGCTGCGACTTCTACGCCATCACCGGTCACAAGATCTACGGCCCCTCGGGCTCCGGCGCGATCTACATCCGCGCCGAGCGCCAGGCCGAGATGCAGCCGTTCGTCGGGGGCGGCGACATGATCCGCGAGGTGCATCGCGACTCCATCACCTGGAACGCGCCGCCGATGAAGTTCGAGGCGGGGACGCCGTCGATCGTTTCGCAGATCGGCTTCGGCGCCGCGCTCGACTACGTCGGATCGCTCGGCATGGAAGCGATCGCCCGGCACGAAGACGACCTGCGCGACTACGCGGTCGAGCGTCTCACGGGGCTGAATTGGCTGAACCTGCAGGGAACGACCCCCGACAAGGCCGCGATCTTCAGCTTCACGCTCGAGGGTGCGGCGCATGCGCACGACATCTCGACCGTGCTCGACAAGCGCGGCGTCGCCGTCCGCGCCGGCCACCATTGCTGCGGCCCCCTTATGGATCACCTCGGTGTCACCGCGACCTGTCGCGCCTCGTTCGGGCTCTACAACACTCGCGGCGAGGTCGACGCGCTCGTCGACGCGCTCGAGCTCTGTCACGAACTCTTCGCCTGACGCGGCCGGACTGTCCGTGACC
>CAZWWR010000015.1:0-30792 GCA_964637265.1 uncultured Jannaschia sp. | reverse complement strand
CGCGCCCCGGCGCCGGCGCGCGCCGGGCGGGCCGCCCCGCGCGCCCGTCCCGCCGGCCTCCGCCCGAGCCGGCCATCGCGCTAGAAGTAGTCCACCTGGACCTGCAGGAGGCGCTCGACCTCCGGCACGTCCTCGGCGAGCGCGAAGATGGCGACGGTGTCGCCGTCCTCGATCCGCGTGTCGCCGCCGGGGCGGATGATCCGGCCGTCGCGCTTGAGCACCGCGCCGAGCAGGGCGCCCTCGGGGAAGCCGACATCGCGCAGGGCCTTGCCGGAAAGGGGCGAGGTGCTCATGACGGTGGCCTCGATCACCTCGGCCTCCGCGTCGCCCACGGAGTAGACGTTGCGCACGCGGCCGTGGCGGACATGCCGGAGAATCGAGCTCACCGTGGTCTGGCGGGGGTTGATGTAGGCGTCGATCCGGAGCGGCTCCATCAGGGGCACGAGCGAGGGATCGTTGATCAGCGCGATGGTCTTGCCGCACCCGGCGGCCCGCGCGCGCACCGCCGCGAGGAGGTTGGTCTTGTCGTCGTCCGTGACCGTGAGCACCGAGTCGATCCGCTCCACCCCGGCCTCGCGCAGGAGCTCGATGTCGAGCCCGTCGCCCGAGAGCACGATGGATCGCTCCAGCGCCTCGGCGGCCCGCTCGGCGCAGCGGCGGTTGCGCTCGATCATCTTGATCCGCAGCCGGCGCGGCCCCTCCTCCAGCGCCTGCGCCACGGCGAGGCCCACGTTGCCGCCGCCGACGATCAGCACGCGCTCCTGCTTGACCGGGGTCTTGCCGAAGATCTCCTGGGTGCGCTCGATGTCGTCGGCGTGGCTCATGACGTAGATCATGTCGCCCGCGTAGAGCTGGTCACCCGGCTCGGGCGCGAAGAGCCGGCCGCCGCGGCGGCGCACGCCCACGACCACGGCCCGGAGCGTCGAGAAGAGCTCCGAGAGCTGCCGGAGCGGCGTCTCGAGGACGGGGCAGGTCTCGTCGAGGGCGAGGCCGATGAGGAGCGCCCTGCCCTCCATGAACTCCTCGACGTCGAACGCCTCGGGCGCCCGCAGGCGCCGCAGGGCCGCCTCGGCGACCTCCCGTTCGGGCGAGATGATGACGTCGATCGGCAGGTGGTCGCGCCGGTAGAGGTCGGAGCGGATGGCGTGGAGGTAGCTCTGCGCCCTCAGGCGGGCGATCTTGCGCGGGACCGTGAAGATCGAGTGGGCCACCTGGCAGGTGACCATGTTGACCTCGTCGGAATGGGTCGCGGCGATGAGCATGTCGGCATCCTCCGCCCCGGCCCGTTCCAGCACGTCGGGATAGGAAGCGAAGCCGGTGAGGCCGGTCACGTCGAGGCTGTCGGTCACCCGGCGGATCAGGTCGGGATTGTTGTCGACCACGGTCACATCGTTGCGCTCGCCCGAGAGGTGGCGGGCGATCTGCCAGCCGACCTGGCCCGCGCCGCAGATGATGACCTTCATGCGCGCCTCGCTCGGTGGCCGTGGGTGCGAGAGGTATCGACGCGGCGCGGGGCGGTCAACGCGCCGGTCCCGTTGGCCGCTCGAGCCCGGCCGGCCCACGGAGGAAAGCGCTTGCCCGCCGGGGCGGCGCCCGTGCTACGGATGGGGCATGAGGCCGATCCTGCTTCCCCTCGCCGCCCTCCTGCTCGCCGCCTGCGGCGTTCCGCAGGAGCGGGCCTACCTGCGCGCCGGAGCCGATGCGACCGAAGTCGAGCGCGCGTATCTCTCCTGCGCGGCCCGGGCGCAGCGGGAGTTCCCGCCCCGCCGGGTCGGGGGAACAGTGAGCATCTCGATCGGCTCGAGCGTCTGCCGCGGGGCCTTCTGCGTCGGCGCCGGCAACCCGGGCTGGAACGACCCCTACCGGCGAGACCCGACCGAGGGCCTCCGCGAGCGGACCGTGGACGTCTGCATGGCGGAACAGGGCTTCGCGCCGGTCGACCTGCCGCGCTGTCCCTCTGGCCTGCCGGTGCAGCCGGTGGCCGTGCAGCCGGTGACGACCGCGGACCTGTGCGCCTCCAACGGACGCATCTCGTCTCCGGTACCGGCGTTCTGACGGACGGGGGCGGTGATCGCCTTTCCCTGCCCTGAATGCGCGGGATCGCAGAGCGCGGGGCGGACGGGGGCCCGGGGCCGTCGGAGGAACCCCGACCGCAGCATTGGCCGTCGGGGGTGACGGCTTCGCGGTTCCAAGCAGGGAGCGACGACGTCGAAGATGAGCGGGAGATAATTGGAGCGGCATGGGGATTCCGGCGCTTTGCGTCCCCCCCGCATCTCTAGCTTGCGAGGTGCCTGACCCTCGGCCCTGTCGGTCCCCTCGCTCCCTCTAAGTCTTTCCGTCCTCCCTCGCACGATGGCAGCGGCAGACACGGCTGACGCCTCCGTAGGTCGCAGAGTCTTACGCATGTCTCGGAAGGTAGGTGCCGCAGGCCGCACAGCGGGCACTTCAGCACGGGACGTATTCGAACCCGGGCAGCGCCGCGTCTTCTCGCACCGCGGGCGTAGCGCGGCGCTGCAGTCCCGCCGGCCGGCCTGCATCCGCGAGGAATCATTAACCGTTCGGCCGGGCCGCCTTGCGAACCGGGGAGAGTGCCGGGGGCACCCGACTGCACCCGCCCTGTGCGCCGGGGGTGGCGGAGCGAGGGGACCGATCCCCATCCGGCCGAGGGCGGTTCCGTCCCCGTTTTCGGACTCATACGAGTTCGCGGGAGGCGAGGGCCATTGGCGGGCCGGGCCTTCCGCGCGGCAGGTCGCCGCCACACAGGCCGGACCGGACGTGGAGCGGAAACGCGAAGGGCCGCCCCGAAGGGCGGCCCCTTGCGAATGGTGCGGTCGAGACGGCGTGAACGCTGATTTCAAGCGGTGCCACTGCGTCCTAAACTCTTGATTCGGCCGGAAATAGTCTCGCCCATATGTTCCGCCCGATCTTGCGATATCCCAAGGTATCGCGTAACCTCTGGGGGATATTTCGGGGGATATTTTTCGCCCGTCCCGAGCCGGGATTTGTTCAATGCACAAGCTTACGGCAATTGCGATCAAGAGCCTCCCACCCGGCAAGCATGAGGATGGCGGCGGGCTGAGGCTGGTCAAGAGACCGGACGGAGGCGGGCAATGGGTGTTTCGCTACACCTGCCACGGCCGTCGGCGCGAGATGGGCTTGGGAGGCTTGCGCGTCCTGTCGCTGAAGGAGGCTCGGGAGCGTGCCGCGCAATATCGCGGCCTCGTCGCGCAGGATATCGATCCGATCGGGGCGCGCAGGCGGCTCAGGGCCGCGGCAATCCGGAACAGGAACATGCTCCGGGATGTGGCCGTCGATGCCTTCGAAAGCCGCAAGTCCAGCCTTCGGGGCGATGGTGTCTCGGGACGGTGGTTCAGCCCGCTGGAGCTCCACGTTTGCCGAAGCTCGGTCGCGTGCCCGTCGCCGAGATCACCGCTCGCGACATCCGGGACGTGCTGCAGCCGATCTGGCACAGCAAGGCTTCGACGGCGGCGAAAGCCATCACCCGGCTCGGGATCGTTTTGCAGCATGCCGCGGCGCTGGAACTCGATGTCGATCTGCAGGCGGTCCCGAAGGCCAAGGCGCTGCTCGGAGCGCAAAAGCACAAGGTGACGGCGGTCCCGACCATGCCGTGGCAGGAGGTTCCGGGTTTCTACGCAACGCTGCAGGATCCATCGCCGGTCAACCTCGCCTTGCGGCTTCTGATCCTGACCGGACTGCGATCCCTACCCGTCCGCTTCGCCCGTGTCGACGAGATCGAAAGCGATATCTGGACCGTGCCCGCGGACAAGATGAAGGGCCGCCGGGGCAAGGTAGAGGACTTCCGGGTGCCCCTGACCGCGGAAGCCATGCGGGTGATCGAACTGGCCACAATATACGAGCGGAAGGGCTACCTCTTTCATGCCCGCAAGGCCGTCATCAGCGATGCGACAATGTCACGGATGATGGAGCGCCGCGGGCTCGCGGCGCGGCCGCATGGCTTCCGAGCCAGCTTGCGCACCTGGCTCGCCGAGGAGACGGAGGCGCCACACGAGGTGGCCGAGGCGATGCTGGCACATGTGAGCGACAGCAAGGTGGTCCGGAGCTACCGCCGAACCGATTTTCTGGATCAGCGTCGGACGCTTCTGGAGCGATGGGCGGAGCATTGCATGAGCGGGACCTCAACCTCGTCGTGAGGTACGCGCGGCCTCGTCCGTGGTTCTGGCGTCGTCTATTGTGAAACCCGCCTGGTTCTTTGTCGCCCGCTTCTGCGCTACCGGCGCGCGGCGTTCTTGGACACTCCTCGTCCGCCGCGAAGTAGAGATTCCTCACTTCCCGGCCTTTTCCTTCGCTTCGATCTCTAAGGCCACGCGTCCCCAATCCTGCCAGACCTTCCGCGCATGATCGCCCTGTTCGCCCTCGAACCGGTCGGCCATCCACAGAAGCGCGCCAAAGATCAGGGTGCGGTCGTCGCCCGTGATCTCGACGATGCCCGCCTTCTTCATCAGCCCGCCGAGCTCGATCAGCTGCCGCGTGCGCGTGCGCCGGTCCATTTGCCAGCCGCGCCGGTCATGTCGCGCCCGGGCCGCCTGATGGCGGTTGGCTGCTGCCCGGTTTCGCCTCAGCGCGGCTTCCGTCGCCGCAATCCGCCGGAGCAGATCGCCGTGACTTGCCCCGAAACATCGCCGCCCCGCGTTTCGCCCAGGCCTCCCGTTTCGCCGCGTCCGTCGTCTCGGCCAACACGATAAGGTTACCCGCCAGTTCCTCGGGCGCCAGCGCATCGGCCCCGGTCGCGATGACCAGCTCGCCCAGTTGTTGCACCTTGCGCGTCTTGAGCTCGCGAGCCTTTTCCTCGAGCGCCTTCAGCTCCGCGTCGAAATCCCTCGGTTTGCGCATTTTGCTTTCCTCAAGTGGTTGATGCGGTGAGGATACCGGTACCTTGAGCGAAAGGCTCCGGGGTCGCCGGGACAGTGCGGGACGGCCCGGTCCCGCCCGAGAATTTTTCGAGGGAGGGCGCGCTTATACGTCGTTCCGACGTCGCGGTGCCCGTGGCACAGATCGCCCCATCATGGCGATCTATCACCTGCATATGAAGGTCATCGGACGCTCCTCCGGCGCGAGCGCGGTCGCGGCGGCGGCCTACCGGTCGGCCTCGCGGCTCCGGGACGACCGGATCGACCGCAGCCATGACTTCACCGCCAAGCGCGGCGTCGTCCATTCCGAGGTGCTGTTGCCCGAGGGCGCGTCGGACGCCCTGTCGGATCACGAGCGCCTCTGGAACGCGGTCGAGGCCCGCGAGGTGCGCCGCGACGCGCAGCTGGCACGCGAACTGGAGTTCGCCCTGCCGCGCGAGATGACGCAAGCGCAAGCGGTCGAGCTCGCGTGCGACTTCGTGCAGTCCGAGTTCGTCGACCGCGGTATGATCGCCGATCTGAATGTGCATTGGGACCGTACCGACGACGGCCTGCCCAAACCCCATGCGCATGTCATGCTGACGATGCGGTCGGTGGGCGAGGACGGCTTCGGCCCCAAGGTGCGCGAGTGGAATCGCACCGACCTGCTGGAATACTGGCGCGAACGCTGGGCGGGCTTCGCCAACGCCCGGCTGGCTGAGCTCGACATCGACGCACGGATCGATCATCTCAGCCTTGAGGCGCAGGGCATCGCACTGGAGCCGCAGGACAAGATCGGCGCGCCCGCGCAGCGGATCGTGGGCGAGGGCCGCGAGGCCGACCGCGCCGAGATGCACCGGTCCATCGCACGCGAGAACGGCACCCGGATCATCGCCGACCCGAGCCTCGCACTCGACGCGACAACCCGGCAGCAGGCGAGTTTCACCCGGCGTGACATGGCCGCCTTCGCGCACCGCCACAGCGACGGGCCGGGCCAGTTCGACGCGGTGCTGGGGGCGATGCGCCGCGCACCCGATCTTGTTGCGCTGGGGCTGGATGCACGAGGCGACGAGCGCTTCACGACGCGCGACATGTTGGAAGCCGAACAGCGCCTCCACCGCGCCGCGATGTCGATGGCGGAGCGGGCGCGTCATGGCGTGGAAGCGCGCGACTGCGCTGCAGCCCTTGCCCGCGTCGAGGCGCGGGGTCTGATCCTCTCGACCGAGCAGGCCGAGGCCTTGGCCCATGTCACCGACGGACGCGATCTCGGCATCGTCATCGGTCATGCCGGGACGGGGAAGAGTGCGATGCTGGGCGTGGCGCGCGAGGCCTGGGAGGCGGCGGGCTACCGGGTCCGCGGCGCTGCGCTGTCGGGGATCGCGGCCGAGAACCTCGAGGGCGGATCGGGGATCGGCTCCCGCACCATCGCGAGCCTCGAGAACGGCTGGGCGCAGGGGCGCGAGGCCCTCTCCCCGCGCGACATCCTCGTGATCGACGAGGCCGGGATGGTCGGCACGCGGCAGCTCGAGAGGGTGCTGTCGCAGGCCTCGGAGGCCGGGGCCAAGGTGGTTCTGGTCGGCGATCCGCAACAGCTGCAGTCCATCGAGGCGGGGGCCGCGTTCCGATCGCTCCACGACCGCCATGGCGGCGCGCGGATCGTCGATGTGCGGCGACAGCGCGCGGACTGGCAGCGCGAGGCGACGCGCGATCTGGCGACGGGCCGGACCGAGGCGGTGCTGGCGGCTTACGAGGCCCATGGCCATGTGCATGCGGCTGCGACCCGCGAGGCCGCGCGCGAGGCCCTGATCGAGGGCTGGGACCGCGACCGGCAGGCCGACCCGGAGGCGAGCCGTATCATACTGACCCATACCAACGACGAGGTGCGCGCGTTGAACGTCGCCGCGCGGGTGCGGATGCGCGAGGCGGGCGATCTGGGTTTGGAGGTTCGGCTGACCGTCGAGCGCGGAGCGCGGGACTTTGCCCCCGGCGACCGCGTCATGTTCCTGCGGAACGACCGCGGCCTCGGCGTGAAGAACGGCACGCTCGGGACAATCACGGAGCTCGACCGCCAGGCGGTGACCGTGCGCACCGATGACGGCCGCGCCGTCCGCTTCGACCTGAAGGACTACGACCGCATCGACCACGGCTACGCGGCGACGATCCACAAGGCGCAGGGCATGACGGTCGACCGCGCCCATGTGTTGTCGACGCCGCGGCTGGATGCCCATGCCAACTACGTGGCCCTCACCCGGCACCGGGACGGGGTGGAGCTGCATTACGGGCAGGACGACTTCGCGAGCCCCGGGCGGCTCGCCCGCACCCTCGGCCGCGACCGGGCGAAGGACATGGCGCTCGACCATGCCGGGGCCGACCCGGCCGAGGGCTTCGCGGCGAGCCGGGGCATCGACTTCGGCCATCACGTGGCGGGGCCGCCCGACCAACGCCCGCAGCCGGATGATCTCGCCGAAGCCCGCGAGGCTGCGCTCCGCCCGGCTCGTGCCCGCGCGATGATCCGCCATGCCGAGGCTGTGCATGACATCTTCGAGGCGCTGACCGAGGGCGGCAAGGCCAGCCCTGATCAGCTGCGCACCCTCAACCGGAGCCGCGATGCCTTCGAGGCCCTGCGCCCCCATGGCTGGCGCGATGCCGAGGAAGCCTTTCTGAAGGACTCGACCCTCGCGCGAGACGCTGCCAAGGGCCAGTTCAACCGCGCGATCCGCGCCCTGCAGCTCGAGACCGAACTCCGCACCGACGCCCGTGCCCGCGCCGACCGCTTCGTCGAATGCTGGCAGCAGCACGATCGTCGGAGCGGCGCGCAGTACCGCGCGGGCGATTACACGGGCTACCACGCGTCACGGAAGGCCATGACCGACATGGCCCGCAGCCTGCAGCGCGATCGGCAGCTGGAGTCCCTCCTCGCGAACCGCAAGCGCGATCTCGGCATCTCAAGCGACATGGGGCGACCACTCGGCCAGGAACTCGCCTTCAGCCATGGGTTGGACCTTGGTCGCAGCCGGGGCCGCGGCCTCTGACACCCGTCCGATCTGCCGCCCTTGGCACGCGTCGGCCCTACGCCGACGCGGACGCGCTTGCCCTCCCATCCCGGCCCGGCCTGACTGGACCAGCACCCCTCACGCGACCCCAGAAGGAGCCAGCAAAGCCATGCCCGACCCCGACCGCATCATCCGCCTCCGCACCGTCCTCGCCCGGACCGGCCTGTCCCGTTCCACCCTCTACCGAAAGATCGCCGAGGGCACATTCCCGCCTCAGCTCCGCATCTCCGTCCACGGCGCAGGCTGGCGCAAATCCGAGATCGACCGCTGGGTCGCCGACCCGGTCGCATGGCGGTCTGAAAGCGAGTGACGAAGCTTTTGCCAAACGGTCGCTCCGTAGCCTTGAGCATGTCGAACAACTGCAACTTTCCGCAGATCCAGACCTATGGGATCAGTTTGATCATGGGCGGAGAGAGGCTGGTCGGGTACACGACGAGGACGAGACTTGAAACTGAAACGCCCCTCTACGCCTTGGGCGGCGTCACAGGCGCATACGCGCGCGCAGTCACAACCGCCAGCGAGCCGACGATCATGATCAGGCCGAAGGCCGTACTCCATGTCCAGACGGTGATCGGATCGAGCCAACCGACCGATGCTGCCGCGGCTTCGAAAAGGACTGCAGTCAGGGGTAGTGCGGCCATCCCGGCCAGGTAGTTGGTCGTTTCCACCCGGTGGATCGCCTTGAGCGCCAGCAACATCGACGGTCCGCGCAGCAGCACGCCAACCAGCCCCGCCGCAAGCCAAAGGCCCGGGTCGAGCACGGTCCACGGGTCGCGGATCCACGCGAGATCGCCTGGGAAAAAGGCAACGACACCGGGTGAGATCTGAGCCATCGCACCGATCCCGACCGCACACAGCAGCATCACGCAGGCACTGGCCAGAAGCATCGCACCGGTCAGGGCGGCGCGCTGGCGGCGATCCTCGGTCTGATTCACGGGATGCACCTCGGCAATCAGGGTCGAGGCCACGACACACAGCTCCGACAGGATCATGAAGACGAGCGCGGGGTTGCGAAAGCCGTCCTCCAGCGAGCCAGCAAGCGCCAGAAGACCCAAGAGGATCAGGAAGTGCCCCGGCAGTTCGCAAGGCCGCGGGCGCCGGCCCATCACGCCCCACACGACAATCGCGGCCGTCGGCACCGACAGGAGCGCCAGAAACGCCGCGTTGGCCGCGCTGGTATGGAGGAGCGCGGCGGTGAAGAAGGCAGCGGTCGCGACCCGCAACATGCCGTAAATCCAGGTGATGGGGTCGCGCAGGAGCGGTCCGAAGCCGCGCGGTCGGCCGGACACCAGCATCAGAAACAACCCACCCGCCATCATTTGCAGGAAGGTGAAGATCCACGGATCGACCCCGGTGTTGGTCAGGATGACCCGGCTGACCACGAGAAGCAGCGACCAACTGGCCAGCGCGGCAAGGACGATCCCGAACGCACTGGTCATGATCGCGCAGGACAATCGAATGAAAAAGGGATCCGGGAAAGCATCCCGGGCTCACGGGGTCGTAGCGGTTTCGGCGACGGGGGCGACACCGACGATCCGGTCGGCGCAGTCCTGTTGCGGCGAAAACCCCGGCCCGAAGCGGCAAGCGCCCACGATGAAGACGTATTCCGTGGCCTCGTCGCAGGGGGCGTTCGGCGCTTCGAACAGATTGCTGGCGCTTTCGCCCGGCGCGAGGTTCAAGAACGACATGCCGCGGCTGCGGGCAACCTGCTCGCCATCGACCATGGAGGCGACGAATCCGGCGATCTCGGTCAGCGTCTCGTCGCTTTCGTTGGTCATCGTGAGCGTCACACCGCAATAGTATTTGCGGAAGCTGGTGCCTTCGAATTCGAGGCGGTAGTCGGCAAACGCCGGCGCTGCAACCGCAACAGCACTGACCGCAGTCACGACTCGCGTTCTCAAGCCTGACCTCCCTGAGATGCGGCCTTGGCAACCGCTTGAGCCACGTCGCCCTCTATCCGTCGCAGCCTGGCGGCCATCGCGGCGAAGGCCTCGGTGTACTCGGCGCCTTCCTTGCGATACCCGGACAGTTGCAGGATCAGGTCGCCCCAGGCAGTGAACGCCTCGATGCTGAGCGCCGGGCCGCGGCGGGTCGGTTTCTCGACCAGCCAGACCTCGGCAACGTGATCGAGGCGCAGGTGCAGGTTGAAGCGCGGGTCGAGCACGTTCTGCCACGGCCCCATTTCCTTGAGCGTGTCGATCCGGCTCGAGTGGATCTGGATACACCCGCGGTTACCCACGAAGATCATCACGGGCACGGACCCGCCCGCGCAGGCGACAAGCGCGTCGTTCAGCGCCTCGGGAACCATCGGTACGGCGAAAGGCGCACCAGCGATGCGATACGCTCCGAGCCGGTTCATCTTCATCCGGCTGACGAGGCGCAGGAACTGGTGCGTGTCGGTCATCTTCGCCCATGCCGCGCGCAACTCCTCAGACTTTTCGGGCCGCGCCTTCGCGCCTTCGGACGGCATGGGCGGCGCCAAGTCGAGCCTGTCCGACGTGTCGCCCGTGGCGAGCGCGCCGACCGCCAGATCCCATGCTGCGAGGTCCGTGCCCTCCCGCGGATAGACCTTGTGCACCGCCTCGCCCGTGGCGTCGAAGACCTGCAGGCTACGCGACGGGCCCTTTTCGCTTTCGTTCCGCACGGCGAAGGCATGTACCCAGTGGGACGGGAAGATACGCAGGTCGATCTCGGGGCCGAGGATCATCGCCGCGTGGTCGCCCGCGTGCCAGTCGTCGTAGGTGCCCGTCCGCTCATGCACGACGCTGTCGTTGCGGGTGAGCGCCATGACCTCGCCGAAGCTTTGAACGGCGGGCATCAGCCGATCGGGGTGGGCCGCGATCCGCGTCACGCCATGGCCCACCTGCGCCGCCAGGAGCTCCGCCTCGGTCACGCCGAGGCTTCGGGCCAGGTCGCGCGGACGCAGCGTCGCGTCCTTCAGCGCGGCGCGCAGGTCGGCGGGGGCGAGCTGTGACGCGGTGTCGGATTTGGCGAGGCGCATGGGAGAGCTCCGGGATGTCTCTTAGGGGACCGGGCTGGGGCTGCGTTGGCAGGGACCTCGCTATTCTTGACAGTTTTAATCGGGTTTTGTAGGCCGGACAAGCGTCGGGTCGCATCACCCAGAACGCCATGCGCAAGCCCGCAAGGTGCCAGCCAAACTCACCCCGAACCCCGACGGTGCCTGCCATGCGCGCTAACCTTGCAGCATTGCTTTGCGTCTTGTGTCTCGGTACAGCGCCAGCACTCGCACAGGACGAGGCGGCGGCCCTGTCGCTCGAACTCAACCGAATCGACCCGCTCGACGGCGCGTGCCGCCTGACGTTTCTCGCCGAGAACCGGCTCGGGGCAGAGCTGAGTGCCTTGTCGCTCGAAACGGTGCTGATCGACACGGACGGTCGGGTTGAGCGCCTGACGCTGTTCGAATTCGGCGCCCTGCCCGACGGGGTGCCGCGCGTGCGGCAGTTCGACGTCTCCGGTCTCGATTGCGCGGCGCTCGGGCGGGTCCTGATCAATGGCGTGGCGGAATGCAGTGCCGGCGCGGCCTGCGCCGAGGGGATACAGCTGTCCACGCGCACGGATGTGGAGGTCATCGGATGATCGATTTCGCCTTCCTCTCCGACAAGTTCGCGGCGCTCGTTGACCTGGGCGGGCCGGTCATCGCCATCGTGTTGGCGCTGTCCGTGCTGGTGGTCGCGGCGTTCCTCTGGAAGCTCTGGCAGTTCTGGTCGCTCGGCGTCGGCCGACACGCGGCGATCGACCAGGCCATGGTCGCGCTCGACGCCGGCGACCGGCGGATCGCGGCAGAGACGCTACGCGCAAGCCGCAATCACCTCGCCCCAGTTCTCGTCGCCGCGCTCGACTGCGGCCCGGAGGCGAAACCACGGCTGATCGCCATGGCCGAGGCACGCCTGTCAGAGGTGACGCGCGGCTTTCGCCTGTTCGACAGCGTCGCACAGATCGCGCCGCTTCTCGGCCTCTTCGGCACGGTGCTGGGCATGATCGACGCCTTCCGCGCACTGCAGGCGGCGGGCGACGCGGTGGACCCCTCGGTGCTGGCCGGGGGTATCTGGGTCGCGCTCCTGACGACGGCGGCGGGGCTGGCCGTCGCCATGCCGACCGCACTGGCGCTGACCTTCTTCGAAAGCCGCGCGGCGCGGGAGCGGGCACGGATAGACCTCGCGCTCGAGGCGCTGTTCCACCCGATGCGAAGGGCCGACGCGGCGGCGGAACTCTCCGCAGGAGCGGCGCGGCCCGGCGCCCTGGCCCATGGCACTTGAGCCGCGGGATTGGCGGCGCCGCCCTGTCGCGCTGACCCCGCTGATCGACATCATCTTCCTGCTGCTCCTCTTCTTCATGCTGAGTTCCACCTTCACCCGCTTCGGCGAGGTGCCGCTGGTAAACGCGGGCGGCGGAGCGACGGCGGACGCCTCGCCGATATTCCTGCAACTCCGTGCCGAAGACGTGGCATTGAACGGAACGTCGATGCCTGTCGAAGCCGTCCTGCCGGCGCTCAGGGCGCTTGCACCGGAGGACGGGGCGACGGTTCTCGTCACGCTGTCGGGCGAGGTGACGTCGCAGCGGCTGGTGGACCTCCTGACGACGTTGCGCGGCGCGCCGGGCCTCGCGGTCAGCGTGCTGGAGTAGTGGCCGATGGCGCTCGCCCCCTTGCCCCTGCGCCGCCGGTCGGAGCCGATGATCGCGTTGATCAATATCGTGTTCCTGATGCTGGTCTTCTTCCTCGTGGCCGCCGCCATCGCGCCACCGATCGATCGAAGCGTCGCGCTGGTCGAGGCGGCGCAGGCCGAAGGCCGCGCGCCGCCCGATGCGGCCGTGATCCGCGCCGACGGAACAATGGTCTACAGGGGCGCGGAAGTCACGTCGGAGGCCTACCTCGCCGCGCGATTGTCCGAGGCGTCGGGCGCGGGCGCCCTACGCCTCGTGCCGGATCGTGATCTGCCCGCCGCGCGGCTTGTCGGGATCGCCGGGCAGTTGCGCCGTGCCGGAGCCACCGAGATCTGGATCGTCACCGAGCGGGGTCTGAGATGAGGCGACGCGGCTGGCTCGTCGCCTTTGCCGCGGGCTCGGTCTCGCTGGGCCTTCACGCGAGCGGCCTTATCGCGCTCGCCCCGGACCCACCCGAGACCCTCGCGGGCGGACCGGCGCAACTGGCGATGATCGGCAACAGCTTCGAGGAGGCCGTGGCGGGAACGGTGACGGGATCCACCGATCCGGTCGCCACCCCCGCCGCTGCGCCATTGACCGCCGCTGCGGAAACCGTCTCCGCGATCCCTGTGACCCCAGCCGTTCGACCTGACTCGATGGCTGCTTCATCGCCCACAGCGCCTGCGCTGTCTCCCCCGATTCCAATCGAAAGAACTACGACTCCCGACGCCGATCCGGCCGCCCCTGTCTCGGAAACCGCACCGATCCTTGCCGGAACGCCCCCCGTGATCGCGGCGTCGCCCGCCACAGCAGTACGCCCCACACCCACGGCCCCGCTGGCCACCACGCCGCGCGCCGAGATGGACACAGTAGCCGCGCGCGAAGCGCCGCCTGTCCAAACGCCGGACGCTGACACGCCCAGACCCATGCCACGGGTCGCTCGGCCGGCGCCGACAGCCGTGCCCCGGCAAGAGCTCGCCACCCCGCCGCCATCCGCGCCGGCTCCGCAGGGAAATGCCCCGGAAACGACGCGCACCGGCACGGCAGAGGGGGCCGCGCAGGGAACCGCCACACAAACGCAGTCCGGCACGGGCGGTCAGGCTGCGAGCGAAGGTCGGGCCGCGGCGGAATACCCGCAACTGGTGAACCGGCACCTGTCGCGCCTGCGCCGACCCAACACGCGCTTCGACGGGGCCGCGGTCATCGCCTTCACCATCGGATCGAACGGGGCTCTCGCCGGCCTGTCGGTCGCCCGGTCCTCCGGCAATGCCGAGTTCGACCGCTTGGCGCTTGCCCACATCCAGCGCGCGGCGCCCTTCCCTCCGCCCCCCACGGGAGCGCAGCGCAGCTACAACGTCACGGTGCGCGGACGTTGATGCATTGTATTCTTGACAGTTTTGATCGGGTTTTTTACGACCAATCGGGAAACACGCGACCCACCGCCCAAGGCAGGCCTGCGACCGAACACGCAGTCAGGACAAGGGGGGCGACATGGGTCGCAAGGCACTCTTCATCACTACCGCGATCGTAGCGCTCGCCGGAACTTCCGCACAGGCGCAGGATCTGCAGCCGGAACTGGGCTTCACGCTCGACGACATCCTGCTGGGCTCCGCGTTCCGCGACGAACGCGCCATTCTCGACACGCCAGTCGCTGCCTCGATCCGCGAGGGGGAGGCGCTGGCGAACCGCCAAGCCGACGATTTCGCGGAACTGATCGGGGACATTCCCGGCGTCACCATCGACGGCGGCCCACGCGGCATCTCGCAGGAGCCCAATATCCGCGGCTTCCGCGACGAGCAGATCGTGCTGCGCTTTGACGGCGGGCGGTTCAACTTCGGGCAGGCGCATCGCGGGCGCTTCTTCGTCGATCCTGCCCTCGTGCAGCGGGTCGAGGTGGTCCGCGGCGGCGGCTCGACCCTGTTCGGGTCGGGGGCGCTCGGCGGCGTGATCTCGGTCGAGACGGTGGATGCCGCAGACCTCCTGGAACCGGGGCAGACGCAGGGTGGGCGGCTGACCTTCGGTTTCGGCTCGAACGGTAGCCAGCCGAGCGCGTCGAGCACACTTTACGCCGATTACGGCACGGTGGATCTGCTGTTCTCGCTTGCCGGGCGCAGCGTGACGGACGATCTCGAGGCGGGTGGCGGAACCTTGGTGCCCTTCTCGCAGATCGACACCGCGAATGCCCTGTTCAAGCTGGGCGTGGAGCCAAACGCAGACAGCCGCCTCGAATTCAGCTATTCGATCTACCAGGACGACACCCTGGTGCCCGCGAATTCCAGCGGTAGCCCCTCGGGAAGCAACCCGGTCGTGGACCGCGACGCGGATGTTCAGGACCTGCGGCTAAGCTGGGACTACGCGCCCGAAAGCTCCGACCTGATCGACCTCTCGATCCTGTTCTACGGCACGCGCCTCGAGATCGTGGAAGACGTGATCCCGCCGGGCACGCCGCGCCGGGACGAGACGCGCTATGACACTTACGGTCTCGAGATCGTGAACCGCTCGACCTTCGATCTCGGTGTGCCGGTGGACCTCGTCTACGGGATCGAGGCGCTGCGCGACACGCAGGAAGGGACGCGCGACGGAGCCCCGCGTCTGGCCTTCCCGGACGCCGAGGCCACGACCCTCGGTGTCTTCGCCGAGGCGACCATCGGACTTTCGGAGAGCCTTGACCTGATCGCGGGGGCGCGGTTCGACAGCTACGAGCGCAACCCCGACGACCCGGCGCTCGCCCCGGTGTCCGAGGAGTTCTTCTCACCACGGATTGGTCTGAGCTACCGGCCGAATGATGACTGGCAGATCTTCGGCAATGTCGCCCGGGCCTATCGCGCCCCGACGCTGAGCGAGCTCTACAACAGCGGCCTGCATTTCGCGGGCAACCCCTTCGGCTTTCCGCCCAACAACTTCTTCGTGCCGAACCCGAACCTGCGCCCCGAAAGCTCCACCCAACTCGAGATCGGCACGCGCTTCGAACGCGGCGACGTCTTCCGCGGTGGCGACACGCTCCGCTTCGGCGTGAACGCCTATTACGCGACGGTCGACGACTATATCGAGCAGACCGTGAACATCGCGGCCGGCACCACGACCAGCGCCAACGTGGCAAGTGCGACGCTCTGGGGGTTCGAGGCGGAAGCCAACTACGACGCCGAGGACTGGTTTGTGGGCGCGGGCCTCTCCATCGCGCGCGGCCAGAACGACGCGGGTGGATGGCTGGGTTCGATCCCGCAGGACCGTCTGACGCTGTCGGGTGGTGTGCGGCCCTGGGACGATTGGGAACTGGGCGCAAGGGCAACCTTCGCGGCCGACCAGACTCAGGTACCCGCGGCAGGGAGCCCGAGCGACGGATACCAGTTGCTGGACCTCTACGCGACCTGGACACCGGAGGGCGGCCCCCTCGGCAACGCGACCGTCCGCTTCGGGATCGATAACGTCTTCGACGAGGCCTACACGATCTACCCCAACGGCCTGCCACAGCCTGGCCGGTCGCTGGAAATCTCGGCCACGTTCACCTTCTGAGGCGCTGCGAGGGAGACCCGCATCGAAGTGACCCACGATGGACCGGCAGACGGACGAGCATCCAGGCGGCGACTCGCAGGACGCGGCCCCATTGACCGGCCGTTCGAGGCTGACGTTTTCCGCCACCCATCCCGATGACCCGCATCGCCTTGGCCGCAGCCACTGGCTTCGGGCCTCGGTTCTCGGGGCGACGGACGGCATCGTCTCGATCTCGGCGCTGCTGATCGGCGTCGCAGCGGCCGCGCCCGACCCCGGCGTGGTCCTGCTGACCGGCGCTGCGGGCCTTGTGGCGGGCGCCATGTCGATCGCGGCGAGCGAATACATCTCCGTCTCGTCCCAGTCGGATATCGAACGGGCGGAGGTCACCCGCGAACGGCGCGCCCTTCGCGACGACCCGCAAGGTGAAATGGCCGAACTGAGCGCGATCTACCGCGCCCGCGGCCTCAGCCGGGAGACGGCGGACCGGGTGGCCGAGGAACTGTCCGCCCATGACGCGCTGAAATCGCATCTGCGCGACGAGGTCGGACTCGTTCGCCTTCACGCGGCCAACCCGCGCCGCGCAGCGCTGGCTTCGGGCACGGCCTTCGGTGCCGCCGCCATGCTGCCGCTCTCGGCTGCGGTGCTGGCGCCCGCGGGCACGATCCTGCCCACGATCCTCGCCGCGACCCTGGTCGCGCTGACCGCGCTCGGCGTCCTCGGGGCGCGCACGGGCGGTGCGCGGACAGGCCCTGCCGTCCGGCGCACTCTGGTCTGGGGGTCGGTCGCGATGGCGGCGACCTACCTCGCCGGGTCGGGGATCGGCGCGTTCCTCGGGGCCTGATCCCGCCTGCCCGGCCGTTCTTCAGGCGGCATCCGCTTTCGCAATATGCTGGATCGCGGCAAAGCCTTCGAACTGCGGGTGCCCCTCGTGCAGCTTGCGCGTGTCGCCCGCGCCGGCATGGGCCTTGCGGAACTGCTCCGAGGTGGTCCAGGCTCGGAAGGCTGCCTCGCTCTCCCAAACGGTGTGGGAGGCATAAAGGATCGTCCCATCCTCCCGCTCGGGTCCCTTCAGCATGTGGAACTCGACGAAACCCTCCATCTCCTTGAGGTGACTGTCGCGGCCGAGCCAGAGCGCCTCGAAGGCCTCGGCATTCTCGGGACGGACGGCGAAACGGTTCATGGCGAGATACATATAGAGGTCTCCTTGGTTGATGCAGGTCAGCCCGCACGGCGGGCCATGTGGGGAAGCAAGAACGTCGCCGGCGCGGGCGGGGCCGCGTTGACGCGCAGCACGCAGCCATAGGCAAGGCTGAGGGTGTCGTCTGTCAGGACGGCGTCGGGCGGTCCGGCGGCGAGGCATTGGCCGTCGGCGAGCAGGATTACCCGATCGGCGTACATCGATGTCAGGTTCAGGTCGTGCATCACCGCGATCACGCCGCCGCCCGCGCGCGCGTAGTCTGCCATCAGGTCCATCACCTCGAGTTGGTGGCCAATATCGAGGCTCGACACCGGTTCGTCGAGGAACAGCCAACAAGGTCCGTCTGCGCCCACCGGTTCCCATACCTGCGTCAGCACGCGCGCGAGTTGCGCCCGCTGTTGCTCGCCGCCCGAAAGCTCCTGATAGAAGCGTCCTTCGAATCCGGATAGGCCCACACGCGCCAGCGCCTCGGCGGCGCGGGTTTCGGGCGCGGGATGCGCGGCGGCCATCATGCCGAGCCGGACGATCTCGAGCACGGTGAAGGGAAAGGCGATGCGGCTCGCCTGCGGCAGGACGGCCCGGCGTGTCGCCAGCCGCCAGCCCGGAAGCGCGGCCATGTCGGTCCCATCGAACCGGATCGTGCCGCGATAGTGCAGATCCTGCGTCATGGCGCGCAGAAGCGTCGTCTTGCCCGACCCGTTCGGCCCGGCAATGACCGTCACCTGCCCGGGCTCTGCGCCGAGCGAGACCCCGCGGAGGACCGGCGTGCCGGAGAGACTGACCTGAATGCCCTCGGCGCTCAGCATCCGCTCAAAGGTCCAGCAGGCTGCGGTTGCGCAGCAGGATCCAAAGGAAGAACGGCCCACCGAGCGTCGCGGTGACGATCCCGATGGGCAGTTCCGCCGGCGCGATGATCGTGCGTGAGATCATTTCGGCGGCGATCAGGAGCGTGGCACCGAGAACCGCCGCGCAGGGGAGGAGATAGCGGTGATCCGGCCCGATCACGAGGCGCAGGAGATGCGGCACGACAATGCCGACGAAGCCGATCCCACCGGAGACGGCAACGGCCGCGCCTGTGGCCGCGGCGACGGTCAGGATCGAGATGTTCTTCATCCGCTGGACCGGAATGCCCAGATGCGCCGCCGGGCCTTCCCCCAGTGCAAGCCCGTTCAGCGACCTCGCAAGGAACGGTGCCGCAGCGAGTGCCAGCAGGATCAGCGGTCCCGCGATCAGCACCTTGTCCCAGGTGGCCCCCGCCAGCGAGCCGAGGCCCCAGAAGGTCAGGTCCCGCAGCTGCGCGTCGTTCGCCATGTAGATCAGCACGCCCGAGACCGCGCCCGCGAGCGCCCCCAGCGCGATGCCGCCCAGCAGCATGACCGCGACCGAGGTGCGCCCACGATGGGTGGAGAGGCGGTAGAGCAGGAGCGTGGTCGCCCAGCCGCCGAAGAAGGCCGCGAGGGGAACGAGGTAGAAGCTGAGCGCGTCCCTGAGCGCGACCGGCATGAGACCGCCCAGCACGATGGCCGTGATCGCGCCCAACCCCGCGCCCGCGCCCACACCCACCAGCCCCGGATCCGCCAACGGGTTGCGGAACAGGCCCTGCATCACCGCGCCGGACACGGCGAGCGCCGCGCCGACAAGGATGCCGAGCGCCAGCCGTGGCAGGCGGATGTCGAAAAGGATCACGGCCTCGCGTGTCCCGATCTCGTCACCGCGCGCCAGTTGCCCTAGCGCGACCCAGAGACTCGCGCCCGATGCGCCGACGCCGAGCGAGATGACAGACGTCACTGCAAGGAGCGCCGCCAGGGTCAGCATGACACGCCGCGCGCGGCCCTGCCGGTCCCCTGCGACGGTTTGTGACTGCGCCCCTGTCGCGTCAGTGACAGCCATAGTGCCTCAGCCCCGCGCCCGGCGGAACGCGTCGCTCAGCGCCTCGACCGCATCGGGGGTGCGCGGACCGAACCCCAGAAGGAGCGCGCCCGGCTGGCGTACGATGGCGCCGGTTTCGGCCGCGCGCGTCCGCCCGAGCACAGGATGGGCGCGGATCTCGGAATCGTCTGCGGCATGATCGCCCGAGCGGTCCATCATCAGGATCACATCCGGGTCGGCCACGAGAACGGCCTCGTCGCTGATCTGCTGGTAGCCGTCGAAGCCCTCCATCACGTTGACGCCGCCCGCCAGCCCGATGATTCCCTCGGCCGCCGTATCGGCCCCCGCCGCCATGATCCGCCCGCCCTGCATGGAAAGGATGAACAAGACGCGGGGCGGTGTGTCGCTTCGGCCCGCCGCCACCGCCTCGGCCAGCGCGGTCTCGACCTCGGCCGCCAGCCGCGCGCCGTCCTCGGGGACGCCGAGGGCCTCGGCAACGATCACGATTTTTCGCAGGATCGCTTCGGCATCATAGCCTTCAGGGATCGTGACGAGCGGTATGTCGGCCTCTCGAAGAACCTCCATTGTCTCCGGCGGGCCGCTGCCCTCGATGGCGAGGATCAGATCGGGATCGACCGACAGCACACCCTCGGGCGACAGCGCGCGAACATAGCCGACATCGGGCAGCGCCGCGGCCTCGGGCGGGTAGCTCGACGTGGTGTCGCGCGCCACCAACCGGTCCCCTTGCCCCAGCGCGTAGACGATCTCGGTGACGGCAGCACCGAGGGCGAGGACCCGCTCGGCGGAGTTGGCGAGCGCCGGACCCGAACAAAGCAGCAAGGCGAGCGCCACGAGAGAAGACCGCGCAGTGCGCATGAAGACATGGGTCATTCTTGTCCGATCCAATGGGTGCAGACCGCGCAAAGTGGGGCTGGCTGATCCGATCGCTCGGTCTGACTGGCCGCGGACAATTTCTTCTCCGACACTTTTACTCAGTTTTATGCGAGCACACAAGCCGGCGTTTTCCGGAGAGGATACACCTGCGGCGAGCGGCCGCTGCCGCTCTCCTACCGACGAAAGATTGACAAATCCGACAAAAGCAGTCAGGCTTTCTGGGCCAGCATTGAAGTTGCCAGCCGAAACTCGACCGAAACACCAACCGACGACCATGTCGGCCACGCTTCCGGTCGCGACGAGAACCGCAGGTTTCCGGCGATCTCGGTGGGCGCGACAGGCGGCAGTGACCGATCTGACGAGGGCGGATCACACGGATGAAAGTCGACAAGGCCATCGAAGCCGCCGGACGCGTTTCCGACACCTCGCCGCTCTACGATGCACGCGATCTGATCAAGGATGGCGATACGGCGCGGATCATGCTCGACGATCAGGTCTATACGCTGCGCCTAACTCGGTCCGGCAAGCTGATCCTGACGAAATGACCGTGCGCCGGCCCTTGCCCACATCACGAGATGCCGAGCCTTTGCCGCTGCGAGCTTCTCGGGGCGGCGATGCATGACGGCCTGCCTGATCCCGGCCTGCTTGAACCGGTGCTCGACAGGTTGGTGGCCAGGCCGGACCCCGACCCCATTCCCCGATATCAAACCGTACCGACCGAAGGGACAGCCTGATGATCCGAACACTCCGCGTCACCACAACAGTTGCCACCGCGATGGCTGGCACTGCATTCGCGCAGTCCGCGTCAGACGTGCTCGACACCTACGCCGACATCGCCGAAGCCGGATACGCCGACAGCCTGACCGCCGCGCAAGCCCTCCAGGAGGCCGTGACCGCGCTGATCGAGACCCCGTCGGCCGACACGATGCAGGCCACCCGGACAGCGTGGCTGGAGGCGCGCGTGCCCTACCAGCAGACGGAGGTCTTCCGCTTCGGCAACGCGATCGTAGACGACTGGGAGGGCAAGGTGAATGCGTGGCCGCTCGACGAAGGGCTGATCGACTATGTCGACGGCGCCTATGGCGGACCGACGGACGAGAACCAGTTCGCCGCGCTGAACGTGATCGCGAACCCGACGCTCACCCTGTCCGGCACCGAGATCGACGCCAGCACGATCACACCGGCGCTTCTGGAAGACACGCTGCACGAGGTCGACGGCGTCGAGGCGAACGTCGCCACCGGCTATCACGCGGTCGAGTTCCTCCTCTGGGGGCAGGATCTGAACGGCCATGGCGATCGTGCCGGCGACCGGCCCTGGACCGACTACGCCCAAGGCGACGCCTGCACGAACGGCAATTGCGACCGCCGGGCGGAATATCTCGCCGCAGCGACCGACCTGTTGGTGAGCGATCTAGAATGGATGGCCGCACAGTGGGTCGAGGGCGGGTCCGCGCGCGCCACCTTGATGTCGGACGAAACGGCAGGTCTCGCCGCGATCCTGACCGGCATGGGCAGCCTGTCCTATGGAGAGACGGCGGGCGAACGCATGCGCCTTGGCCTGATGCTGAACGACCCGGAGGAGGAGCATTCCTGCTTCGCCGACAACACGCACAACGATCATTTCTACAACGGCGTGGGTATTCTGAACGTCTATACCGGCAGATACACCCGGACCGACGGGACAACCGTGTCCGGCGCCTCGCTGGCCGATCTGGTCGCTAACACCGACCCGGTCCTCGACATGGAGATGCGGGCGCATCTTGGCGAGGCGGTGCTGGCACTCGGCCGGATCAAGACGGCGGCCGAAGCGGGCTTCGCCTATGACGAGATGCTCGCACGCGGCAACGTGGGCGGCGAGGCGCTGATCATGGGTGGGGTCGAGGCGCTGATCGCGCAGACCCGGGTGATCGAGCGGGTGATCGCCGCGCTAGACCTCGGCGGGATCGAGATCGAGGGCTCCGACAGCCTCGACAACCCCACCGCCGTGTTCCAGTGAGGAAAGGAGCGGGAGACGCCTGTGCCTCCCGCCGTACGCCATGATGTCCAGGCGCCTTGCCCTCGCTTTTCTGCCGCTTACGGTCGCCTTTGCCGTGCCCGCCTTCGTCCTGGCCGAGGACGAGGTATCGCCATGGACCGGGCTTGAGGACGTGCACCTTTCCGTCATCCCCCGCACCGAGGAGGAACGCGCGCGCATCGCCGCCGTGACTGCCTGGCCCACCGATTTCTCCGCCCCCTGGACCTTCGAGGAAAACGCGGGCGGGGCGCAGACCGTGCGGGCGCGGATGAACGCGGACGCTTTCTCGCAACCCGCCGCCAACCTGACTTTCGAGCAGGAACTCGATTTCCGCGTCGGCAACGGCCTGTTCCGCCGGATCTGGGTCTCGGCTCCGGCCTCCACCATCGCGTCCGATGGCCTCGGGCCGCTCTATAATGCACGCTTCTGCCAGCGCTGCCACTTGAAGGACGGGCGCGGCCACCCACCCGAGGGGCCGGACGACACCGCCGTCTCGATGTTCCTGCGGGTGTCCATCCCGGCGGCGCCCGCCGAAGAGGTCGAACGCTACATCGCGGGCACCTATACCACGGCGGCAGAGCCGACCTACGGGACGCAGATGCAGGATTTCAGCTTGCCGGGGCATGCGTCGGAGTACCGGTTGCAGATCGACTACGTGGAGGAAGAGGTCCTCTTGTCAGGCGGCGAGAGGGTCATGCTGCGCCGGCCCACCTACACCGCGGCCGACCTGGGCTACGGCCCGCTGCACCCGGACGCCATGCTCTCCCCCCGCGTCGCGCCGCAGATGATCGGAATGGGGCTTCTCGAGGCCATCCCGGCGGAGGACATCCTCGCCTGGGCCGATCCCGACGATCTCGATGGCGACGGCATCTCGGGGCGGCCGCAGATAGTATGGTCCCGCGTCCATGACCGTCCGATGCTCGGCCGGTTCGGGCTGAAGGCCGGGAACCCGACCGTGCTGGAACAGACCGCCGGGGCCTTCGCGGGCGATATCGGCGTCTCGAACCCGCTCCACCCGGGCGGCTGGGGGGAATGCACCGAAGCCCAGAACGATTGCGTCGCGGCCCTGCACGGGGGCGACGCCGAACAGAGCGGGTTCGAGATCAACGAGGTGGGCCTCGACCTCGTGGTGTTCTATAGCCAGACGCTCGCCGTGCCCGCCCGCCGCGACGTGGGCGACCCCCGGGTGCTGCGCGGGCGGGAGGTGTTCTTCGACTCCGGCTGTGCTTCCTGCCACCGGCCTGCATTCGTCACCCACAGGCTGGACGGCGACGACCCGGCGAGTTTCCAGCTGATCTGGCCCTATACAGACCTCCTCCTGCACGACATGGGCGAGGGCCTAGCCGACAACCGTCCGGAGGGTCGCGCCAACGGGCAGGAATGGCGCACCGCGCCGCTCTGGGGGATCGGGATGACGCAGACGGTTTCGGGACACACCTATTTCCTGCATGACGGCCGTGCGCGCTCGCTGATGGAAGCGGTCCTCTGGCACGGGGGCGAGGCGCAGGCGGCGCGCGACCGAGTGGTGGACATGCCGCCCGAGGACCGCGCCGCGCTGATCCGCTTCCTGGAGAGCCTGTGAAACACCTTGTCCTCACCCTGTCACTCGGCCTCGCCGCGCCAGCCAGTGCGGACGTGAGCGCCGCGCTCGACACCCACATCCTGCCGGGCTTTGCGGCCTTCGCCGAGGCCGCCGAGGGGTTTACGGACAGCGCCGCTGCGGACTGCCGCCCGGAGGCGCTCACCCCCGCCTACCACGCCGCGTTCGATGCCTGGATGGCTGTGGCGGACCTCAGGATCGGCCCCTCGGAAACGGGCGCGCTGTCACTCTCGTTCTGGCCCGATCCGCGCGGATCGACCCAGCGGGCACTGGCCGCCATGATCGCAGCGGAGGACCCTGTGGCCTTCGACGTGGCAGCTTATGCCGAGGTCTCGATCGCTGCGCGGGGCTTTTTCGCGCTCGACATGGTGCTCTTCGACCCGGCGTTTCGAGACTACGGCGAAGACAGCTACACGTGCGCCCTGGTCAAGGCCATCGCTGGCGATATCGCGCGGCAGGCCGAGGCGCTGAATGCCGAATGGTCCGGTCCCTTCGCCGCCCTCCTTCGCGCGCCCGGCGCCGAGGGCAACACGCTCTACCTGACAGAGGACGAGGCGCGGCGCGCGCTCTTCACGCAGATCCTGTCCTCGCTGGAGTTCACCGCGAACACCCGGCTAGGCGAACCGCTCGGCACCTTCGACCGCCCGCGCCCCGCCCGCGCCGAGGCCCGGCGGTCCGGCCGCCCCCTGCGGAACGCCATGCTGGCGACAGGGGTCGCCTACGCCCTTGTCACGGCCTTTGTGGGCGGCCCTCTGCTGCAGACGGAGGCGGCGATGGAGAGCGTTCGTGTGGCGGCGACCCGCCTTCAGGTCCCGGCCTTTCAGGACGTGACGGACCCGCAGGCGCGCCTCCGGCTCGAGGTGCTGCGACAGGCGGTCCGGACCCTGCATGTGGCCATCGCGGCGGAGGTCGGCGCGCCGCTCGGGATCGCTCCGGGGTTCAACGCGCAGGACGGAGATTGAGACCATGGCGACACGTCGTGCGTTGCTCGCGAGCCTCGCCGCCGCCGGTGCCGTGAGCGCCGCCCCCCGCCTCGGCTGGGCGGCGGTCGGCGACCCGGCCTTCCTCGCCGCCGCGCGGGAGCCGGATGGGTCTTTCGCGCTCTATGGCCTCTCGAGGGAGGGCAGCACGACCTTCCGCGTGCCTCTGCCCGCGCGGGGGCACGCCGGCGCCGGGCACCCAAGCCGCGCCGAAGCGGTCGCCTTCGCCCGCCGCCCCGGCACCTTCGCGCTCGTCCTCGATTGCGCAACGGGGTCCTTCCTGCACCAGTTGACCCCGCCGGAGGGGCGACACTTCAACGGCCACGGGTCTATTCCGCCGAAGGCACGGCCCTCTTCACCAGCGAACAGCGCAGCGACAACAGCGAGGGCGTCATCGGCGTGTGGGACGCCGAGGTTGGCTACAGGCGCTACGATGAATTCCCCAGCGGCGGGGTCGGCCCGCACGACCTGCGCCTCATGCCCGATGGTGACACGCTGGTCGTCGCCAATGGCGGCATCGCCACAGACCCAACCGACCGTCGTAAATTGAATATCGCGGAGATGCGACCGAACCTGACCTTTCTGTCTCTCGCGGGGGTGATCTCGGATGTAGTCGAACTGGACCGCGGTCTCTACCGGAATTCCATCCGCCACCTCGCCGTCAGGTCGGACGGCCTCGTCGCCTACGCCATGCAATGGGAAGGCGAAGCGGGCGCCGCTCTGCCGCTTGTGGGCCTTCACCGGAGGGGCGAGGCGCCGGTCATGGCCGAAGCGCCGCATTTGGACGAACTGGCGATGCAGGGCTATGCGGGCAGCGTCGCCTTTGCCGGTGGCGGGAGCGAGGTCGCCATCACCTCACCCCGGGGTGGCCGCATGCATCGGTTCTCGGACGCAGGCCGCTTCCTTGGGTCGGTTTCGCGGGCCGACATCTGCGGCCTCGCACCGCTCGGCCGGGGGTATCTGGCCAGCGACGGGCTGGGAGGCCTCCTGTCGGTCGCGGACGGCGTGCCGACGCTTCTCGACCACGGCATCCACACCTGGGACAACCACATCGTCGCGCTGTGAGTCGCCCCGGGAAGGCGGTCCGTTGCGGTTGTCGGGAGACCGCTTTCGGACGCATGGGGTGACGGCCATCGCCCGATCCCTGCGCAGCATCGCCGCCTCGGATCGCGACAACAGGTCGAGCGCGCCGTCGGTCCCGAGCCCGCGCTCCGCCGCCCGCCGCCACAACCTTAGTGCAGATGCAGGCGACCACGGCAGGTGCGCCTGGGAGAGCCAGCGGCGCAGCGGCGGGGGCAAGGCGTCGTATTCGCGCATCGGATCGCGCGCGCGGCGGCGGCGGCGCAGCGACGTCTGCCCGAGATTGGCGCTCATGCCTCCTCCTCGGGGCCGTCGACGGGATCGAGCACGAGAACAAGTCGCGTCTCGCCGGTGCCCTCGATCGGCGGTGAGCGGTGCATCAGGCCCGATGGCGGGTCTCCGGGCCACAGCGTTCCGCGCAGGAGGATCGGCGCGCCGGTGGCCACGTGGAAAACCCGGCGCGGCTCCGCCCCGTCGGTCGAGATGCCGTATTGGGTGCCGGTGCCGCTATAGGTGCAGATCAGCCGCGCCGTGACCGCGTCGATGTGGAAGCGGCTGCACGCGTTCGTAGAGACCGCGTCGAGGCGCAGCCGCAGCCAGCGCGCCCGCATCAGACCGGCGAAGATGTCGGCGAGTGCCGCGATGTCATCGACCAGCCTGTCGCGTTCGGCACCGGGCGGCGTGCCGGACATGTCGCAGACCTCCGCCATGACCTCGCGGACAGCTTCGGGTCGGAGGATCAGCCTTGCCTGTGGCAGCGCCTCGGGGAGGAGGCTGTTCATCCATGTCTGGAATGAAGGCAGCGACTGCCGCCGCCAGACCACTGCGGCGCAGCCGGGCGTTGCGATGGCGTTCAGACCTTCGGGGGCGTCCGCGACGCCCACCCCGATGGCGGCCTCGCGGACGGTCTGTCGCGTCAGACCGTCAGTGGTCATGTTCCGCCTCCGCCGCAAGCAGCAGAAGCGATTGGGGCATGCCGCCCAGATCGAGCCGCGTGGCGATCTTCAGCGCCTCGCCGTCGACCAGCACCACCTGCCCCGCCGCGGGGTCGGAGACGGCGACCCGGTCGTTCGCTACCGACAGCATCGGCCGCACAACGCCACGCTCCATCGAATAGGCGCCGGTCACGCCTTCCGCTTCGCCAAGGATGCGGCCGGTCAGTGCCGAAAACCGGACGAGCCGCCCGTCGGCGAGGATCGCGAAGCCCTCCATTCCCGTCTCGTCGAGGCCCCAGGCCATGCGGGGCGCAGGCAATTCGGCGAAGACGAAATCGCCCGTGTCGGAGGACGGATCGAAGATCGCCACATGCGTCTGCCCCCAGTTGCCGACCAGCGCCATCGTGTCGCGCGGGCTGAGCAGCGTGCGGATCATTCCCTCGGCGGGCACCTCGCCGGGATAGGCGACGAATCGGGCCGATGGAGGCGTGGCGGAGGTGTCGAAGATCGCCACACCGTCCTCGCAGGCCAGCGCCACGAAGCCGCCGGCCTTGCCCTCGCCATGGAGGTTCAGGCAATCGATGCGCGAGATTTCCTCCATATCCGGGCCCAGCACCGCCAAGACGTCGGGCAGGCCCTCGCCATCGGGGCCGAGCGAGGAGATCGTGTGATCGCCCACCGGCACCGCCACGCCGTGATGCGGCGCGCCGGTGTCGAATGTGGCGAGGGGCGCGAGGTCTCCACCCGCGGCGGCGGCCGCGTCGTGGATCGTGGCGAGCCCCGAGCCGTCCCAGAACACCGCCACGCGGCTTTCGCTCATGTTGAAATGGACCGGCGTGTCGCCGCTGGCCATGGCGGGCAGCAGCGAGGGGGCCTCCAGCACCATCGCCGAATGGTCGCCGTGGTCCTCCTCGACCAGGCCGGTGTCGATCACCAGCACCTGCCCGGCGGCGCGGCTTACGGTGAAGGCGTGGCGCCCGTCCGGACCGAGATGGAGACGCGCAGGCGACGCCACCTCCATGGCCTGGGCCATGCCCTCGCCCTCGGTGTCGAGGACGTGGATGCGGGGCGCCTCGGCATCGGCGACGATCAGGCGGTACAGGTGGTCATCATCGTGGGCAAATGCCGTACCAGCGAAAACCAGCGCTGCGGCCGTGGTCGTCAGGATACGTCTCATGGTCGGTCTCCTCAGGCTGCGGTCTGGCGGCGCCAGACGGGGAAGGGATCGGGAAGGTCGGGCAGCGCGTCGGCCCCCTGTGCTAGATGCTCGGGCAGCAGGCAGGCATCGAGACAGGCCTTCAGACGCGGCCAGTCGATGCCCGCCCCGATGAACACGATCTCCTGCCGCCGGTCGCCCCACGGCTCGTCCCAATGCTGCGCGATGTAGGCGCGCGCGCTGTCATGCTCGGGCCAGCGGTCGCGGGGGACGGCGGCCCACCAGGTGCCGAGTGGCTTGATCGAGGACAGGGCGCCTGCGAGGCTGAACTCCGCCACCCAGTCGGGGCGCGTCGCGATCCAGAAATGTCCCTTGGCGCGAATGACGCCAGGCATCTCGTCGTTCAGAACACCGAGGATCTTCTCCGGCTCGAACGGGCGGCGGGCGCGATAGACGAACGACGCGACGCCGTATTCTTCGGTCTCGGGCACGTGGTCGGCGAAGCCATAAAGCTCCTTGGCCCACATCGAGTGCTCGTGCGCCATCTCGAAATCGAAGAGGCCGGTGTCGAGGATGGCGTCCGCCGCGACCTGCGAATGATTGGTCTCGATTATCTCCGCATCGGCGTTCAAGCTTCGAATGATCTTGCGCGCGGCGTCGGTCCGCTCGGGACCCGCATCGGCCACCTTGTTCAGGATCACCACGTCGGCGAACTCGATCTGTTCGACCAGCAGGTTGACCAGCGTCCGGTCGTCCTCCTCGCCCAGCGTCTCGCCGCGGTCTTTCAGGAAGTCGTGGCTCGAATAGTCGTTGAGCAGGTTCACCGCGTCCACCACCGTCACCATCGTGTCGAGGCGGGCCACATCCGAAAGGCTCTCCCCTTCCTCGTCGCGGAAATCGAAGGTGGCGGCGACGGGAAGCGGCTCGGAAATGCCGGTCGATTCGATCAGCAGGTAGTCGAAGCGTCCCTCGGCAGCGAGCCTGCGCACCTCTTGCAGGAGATCGTCGCGCAGCGTGCAGCAGATGCAGCCGTTCGACATCTCCACCAGCGTCTCGTCGGTGCGGCTGAGGGCGCCGTCAGCCCGCACCAGGTCGGCGTCGATGTTCACCTCGGACATGTCGTTCACGATCACCGCGACGCGCCGCCCCTCGCGGTTGTTGAGAACGCGGTTCAGGAGCGTGGTCTTGCCGGCACCGAGGAAGCCTGACAGGACTGTGACAGGGAGGCGGTCTTGGCGCATGGCTGGGCTCTCTGGATGGTTCTGTGCGATTCCCGTAACTACAGAGATTACTTGATTCTTGCAACCGCTACTGTTACGGAATATGCCCGGCCAGGGAGATCACGCTTGAAACGCAACAGCCGCCTGTCGCTCGCCCTGCACACCCTAGGCCATATGGCGCGGGACCCCGAGCGCGTCCGCAAATCCGCGGATATCGCTGCCCATGCGGGCACAAACCCTGTCGTGGTGCGCCGTGTGTTGGGAAGCTTGCGGCAGGCCGGGCTCCTCGTCTCCGAGGCCGGGCATTCCGGCGGCTGGCGCCTGGCCCGACCCCCGCAGGAGATCACGCTGGCCGATGTCTACCTCGCGCTCGACGAACGGCTCGTGGCAACGGCAGACGCTGATGAGGTGCCCGAATGCTCGGTCGAGCACGCCCTGCGCCGGAAAGTCGCCTCGGTCATGGAGGATATCGAACAGAGCCTGATCGCGCGCCTCGGGGGTACATCGATTGCGGATGTGACAGCCCCGGTCGGGCCAGGGCATTGCCACAACCACTGACCCATCGACCGCGGCGTCCTGGGACGCCCATGCCCGTGACTATGCGCGGCTCTTCGCACCGCTGACAGGACACGTCGCCCGCGCGATGGTCGCCCTGATCGAGGCGCGCCTGCCAGCTGCCCCGCGCCTTCTGGACATCGCCTGCGGTCCGGGCGACCTGGCCATTGCGGCCGCCCGGCTATGCGAGTAGCGCCGGGGCGGGTCGGTCCTGGCGACGGACATCTCTCCGGCGATGGTGGCGCTCACCAAAGCAGAACTGGCGCCCATAGACGCCACCACCCGATGCGCGGTGCGCGACGGGCAGGCGCTGGGCCTGGACGACGGCACCTTCGACGCAGCCTTTTCCTGTTTCGGGATCTTCCTGTTCCAGGACCGCGCCGCCGCCTGGCGGTCGGCGGCAGGGGCCGTGCGCCCCGGCGGTACCTCGTGACGTCGGTCTGGCGCGGCCCCGAGCACAACGAGCTTGCCCGTGCTCAAATGGCCCCGCTCATGGCAGCTTTGCCACGCCGCCTGACCGATCCGCCGCCGAAACCACCGTGGGCGCCAATCACGACCGCCGAGGGAGTGATCGCGGAGGTGACGAGTTCCGCCCCCTTCGGCGATCCCGAGGTCCATGTCGTCGAGGCGACGCTAGCGCTGCCCTGCCCGCGGGCGCTGTGGCAGGGCATGGTGGGCAATCCCGTCACGGGCTCACTCCTAGATCAATGCAACACAGCCAAACTGGATCGCGTGAAACGGGCCGTCCTCGCGAATTTGGAGGCAAGGTCCGGGGGCGTCGACCGTCCGCTCGTTCTGGGGGCGTCCTGCAACGTGCTGGTGGAGCAAAGGACGAACTGACGACGGCACGGTATCTGTGCTCAAGTCGCAAAGGCGTTAACAGTGCAGACCGGCATTTGTTGCAAGATGCCAACCGGCATCAAGAATCCGCGCCGACCCCTGCATTCTGTGAGCATTCATCCCGTCACTAGGTCTTCAGCAAAGTGCCCGACGCCTCGGTTGGCGCATCAATCTATAAGATGTCCCGATTATCCGGAAGCGTGCACAGCTTGGGGGACGAAACGGGGGGCGCCGATTGTCCAGCATCCAGCAACTATCTGAACGTAAAAAGAAAATTACGAAGAAATGGTGCGGTCGAGAAGACTCGAACTTCCACGGGTGTTACCCCACAGCGACCTCAACGCTGCGCGTCTACCAATTCCGCCACGACCGCAAT
>CAZWWR010000014.1:0-34030 GCA_964637265.1 uncultured Jannaschia sp. | reverse complement strand
GCGGCGCGGCGGGCGCCGCGGGGCGCGCCCTCCCGCCCCTCGACGCCGCCGCGGATCCCGTCCGCCAGGTCACGGCCCGCGACGAGCGCGCCGATATTTGCTTCCGTCAGCTCCCGGCCCCGGCTGTCGATGCAGTCGGCACCCGCCTCGATCACTCGCCGCGCGAGCAGGATGTCGGCCGTGATCACGATGCAGCCCGGCGCCGCCACGGCGGCGATCGCGTCGTCCGCCGCGTCGAAGCCTTCGCCCGCGACGTAAATCTTCACAAGGGGATGCTCGGGGATCTTCAGGTACGCCCCGACGACCACGACAACCGGGATGCCGCGGCGAATACCCGCCTCGATCGCTTCGCGCCGCACCGGGCATGCGTCGCCGTCGATCAGGATCACCTCAGCGCGTCCAGCCCGGACACGAGCACCGCCGCGTCGGCGCCGAGCGTGATCACGTTCGCCCCCGCCGCCTCGAAACGGGGGATGAGATGCGGCGCGCAGTACAGCCCGGCGGCGGTGCCGGCGGCGCGGATCCGGCGCACGACATCCTCCATCGCTTCGAGCAGCGCCGGGTCGTCCCCTCCGAGCCCCATGTCGGCCGCCAGATCCGCGGGACCGATGAACACGCAGTCGACGCCCTCCACCGCGCAGATCGCCTCGAGCTCGCTCAGGGCGGCGCGGCTCTCGGCCTGGACCCAGACGCCGACCTCGTCGTCGGCGCGCTCGGCGTAGTCGGTGATCCGTCCCCAGCGAGAGGCGCGCGCCACGGCCGCCCCGACGCCGCGCCGGCCCGTGGGCGGGTAGCGGCACGCGGCCACGGCGGCCCGCGCCTCATCCGCGCTCCCCACCATCGGCACGAGGACCGAGCGCGCACCGATGTCGAGCGCCTGCTTGAGCAGCCAGTCGACATTCGCCGGCACGCGCAGCACGGCCTCGCAGCCGGCCGCCTCCATCGCCAGCAGCCGCTCGCGCAGGTCGCCAGGCGTCCACGGCCCGTGCTCCCCGTCGAGCACCGCCCAGTCGAACCCCGCCTGCCCCACGATCTCCGCCGCGATGGCGCCCGGCAGCGTCTGCCACACCCCGCGCAGATGCTCGCCCGCGCGCACGCGGCGCCTGAGCCCGTTCTCCATGATCGGCCCTCCCCCCGGCGGCGTCGCATGGCGCCCCGCGCCACGCAAGCGGCCCGCGCCGGCGCCCTTCCGGCATGGTTGAGCACCGTCCGATGAAACAATCGGAAAGAACCGATCCCCGCCCGCGACAGTTCGTTCGCAGTTTGGGGTTGACCCGTGCGGCGACGGGGTTAAACCGCACGGAGGCAACAGGAGGCCGGCATGGGCGCGCTTCTCGTCATCGTAGGGAATGGGTGCATGGGCTGACGGATCGTCAGCGGCCATAACTGGCACCATGCGCCCCCCGGAGCCCTCCTCCGGGGGGTTTTTCGTGGCGGGTCGGGCGACACTGGGAGAGCGGAGATGAATGCCTCAGCAACGGGGATGGACGCGATGAGGGATCTGGGGAACGACGCCCACATGACGGGCGCGCAGATGGTCGTGCGGGCGCTCAGGGATCAGGGCGTCGACGTCGTGTTCGGCTACCCGGGCGGCGCGGTGCTGCCGATCTACGACGAGATCTTCCAGCAGTCCGGCATCCGCCACATCCTCGTGCGCCACGAACAGGCCGCCGTGCACGCCGCCGAGGGCTATGCCCGTTCGACCGGGAAGGTGGGCGTGGCGCTCGTCACGTCCGGGCCCGGCGCGACGAACGCGGTCACGGGGCTCACCGACGCTCTGATGGATTCGATCCCGATCCTTGTGATCACGGGACAGGTTCCGACCTTCATGATCGGCTCGGACGCCTTCCAGGAGGCCGACACCGTCGGGATCACGCGGCCCTGTACCAAGCACAACTGGCGTTCCACGTCGCCCGGTCGGGCCGGCCGGGCCCCGTGCTCGTCGACATCCCGAAGGACGTGCAGTTCGCCTCGGCGGACTACACGCCCGTCCGCCAGGCGAGCCACGGCCACTACCAGCCCCGCGTCAAGGGCGACCCCGAGGCCATCGAGGAGATGGTGCGCCTCATGGAGGAGGCGGAGCGTCCGGTCTTCTACACCGGCGGCGGCGTCATCAACTCCGGCCCCGCGGCGAGCCAGCTCCTGCGGGAACTCGTCGACGCGACGGGCATCCCCATCACCTCGACGCTGATGGGGCTGGGCTCCTACCCCGCAAGCGGGCAGCACTGGCTCGGGATGCTCGGGATGCACGGCCTCTACGAGGCCAACATGGCGATGCATGGCTGCGACCTGATGATCTGCGTGGGCGCGCGCTTCGACGACCGGATCACCGGGCGGATCGACGCGTTCTCCCCCGGCTCGCGCAAGGTCCACATCGATATCGACCCGTCGAGCATCAACAAGGTCGTGAAGGCGGACGTGCCGATCCTCGGCGACGTGGGCCACGTCCTCGAGGACGCGCTGCGGATATGGAAGTCCCGCGGCCGGAAGGTGAACCGGGAGGCGCTCGCGGGCTGGCGCGCGCAGATCGACGAGTGGCGCTCGGTGGATTGCCTCGCCTTCCGCCAGGAGGGGGGCAGCATCAAGCCGCAGCACGCGGTGGCCCGTCTCGAAGCGCTGACCAAGGGGCGCGACCGCTACATCGCCACCGAGGTCGGCCAGCATCAGATGTGGGCCGCGCAGTACATGGGCTTCGAGGCGCCCAACCGGTGGATGACGTCGGGCGGGCTCGGGACGATGGGCTACGGCTTCCCGGCCACCATCGGCATCCAGATCGCGCATCCGGACGCGCTCGTCGTCAACGTGGCGGGCGAGGCGTCGTGGCTGATGAACATGCAGGAGATGGGCACGGCCGTTCAGTACCGCCTGCCCGTGAAGCAGTTCATCCTGAACAACGAACGGCTCGGCATGGTCCGGCAGTGGCAGGAGCTGCTGCACGGGGAGCGGTACTCGCATTCATGGTCGGAGGCCCTGCCCGACTTCGTCAAGCTGGCGGAGGCGTTCGGCGCGAAGGGGATCATGGTCAAGGACGCGGCCGATCTCGACGACGCGATCATGGAGATGGTGGAGCACGATGGGCCGGTCGTGTTCGACTGCCTCGTGGAGAAGCACGAGAACTGCTTCCCCATGATCCCGAGCGGGAAGGCCCACAACGACATGCTCCTCGGTGAGGCGCAGACGCAGGGCGTGATCGACGCCAAGGGGTCGGTCCTCGTTTAGGCACGGTGCGCCCCGGGCGGGCGAAGGAGGGGGCGGCGCCGCCGGATCGGGGGCGCCGCCCCCTTTCCATTCGGGCGCGGGGGTTTGCACCACGGGCCGAACGGTCTACCCTCTGCCCACACCAGGACGCTAAGTCATTCCGCTTCCGGCCCCCGGGTCCGGAGCGTCTGGACGTGCCCCGATTCAGGAGACAGCATGTTCTCCCGCATCATGACGCCGGTCGATCTCCACCACGCCGACAGGCTGCGGAAGGCCCTCGGGACCGCCGCGGGCCTGGCCCGGCAGCACGACGCGCCGATGACGCTCGTCGGCGTGACCTCGCGGGAGCCGAGCGACGTCGCCCGGACACCGGAGGAGTACGAGGCGAAGCTCCGCACCTTCGCGGAGGACCTCGCGGCGCAGGAGGGGGTGACGGTCGAGGCGCACGCGATCTTCGATCACGACCCGACCGCCGACCTCGACGCCGTGCTCGCGAAGGAGGTGGAGACCAGGGGAGCCGACCTCGTGGTGATGGCGAGCCATCCGCCGCAGGGCGGCCTCGCGGGCCTGTTCGGCGGACGCCCCCACGGGGCCGCGCTCGCCTCCAAGACCTCCGCCTCCGTCTTTCTCGTGCGCGAATGATGTCCGCACGTCGACGCAGAAACCCGAAGGATGCCGCATGACAGACGCCACCAACGGCCAGGGCATTCCCGAGCCACAGGGCCATTCGGACCTTATCGAGACCGACTACGAGATCGGAGAGAACAACATCGAGGGCGCGCTGGGGCGCGTCCCGTTCGACATCCACAACCCCGTCTTCGTCGTCTCCGGGCTGTCGGTCGTCGTCTTCGTCCTGTTCACGCTGCTCCTGCCCGGCATCGCGGACGGCGTCTTCTCGGCCCTGTTCGCCTTCGTCACGCAGACCTTCGACTGGTTCTTCCTGTCGGCGGGCAACATCGCCGTGCTGTTCTGTCTCGCCCTCATCGTGCTCCCGGTCGGCTCGGTCCGGCTGGGCGGTGCCGACGCGACGCCCGACTACGGCTACCCGGCCTGGTTCGCGATGCTGTTCGCGGCGGGCATGGGGATCGGCCTGATGTTCTACGGCGTGTCCGAGCCGATGAGCCACTTCTCCTCCGCGCTCGGCGGGACGACGCTCGAGGATGGCGTCCGGACCGACTGGGCCCCGCTCGGCGGCGCCGAGGGGAACGAGGCCGAGGCGATGCGCCTAGGCATGGCGGCGACCATCTACCACTGGGGCCTGCACCCCTGGGCGATGTACGCGATCGTCGCGCTGGCGCTGGCGCTATTCACCTACAACAAGGGGCTGCCGCTCACGATCCGTTCGGCCTTCTACCCGCTCCTCGGCGAGCGGGTCTGGGGCTGGCCGGGCCACATCATCGACACGCTGGCCGTGTTCGCCACGCTCTTCGGCCTCGCCACCTCGCTGGGGTTCGGCGCGACGCAGGCCTCGAACGGCCTGACGTTCCTGTTCGGCTCCGGCGTGGCCGAGGAGGGGACGAGGACGTTCCTGGGGCTGCCCTTCGGCAATGCGGAGGAGAGCGGCGTGGCCAATTCGGGCATGCTGCTCGTGCTGCTGATCGCCGCGATCACGGCCGTGGCGCTCGTCTCGGTCGTGCGCGGCCTCGACGGCGGCGTGAAGATCCTCTCCGAGCTTAACATGGGGCTCGCGGTCGTGCTGCTGCTGTTCGTCCTGCTGATGGGGCCGACGCTGGCACTGCTGGCGACCTTCGGCTCGTCGCTACTCGCCTACATCACCTACCTGCCGGAGCTGTCGATGCCATTCGGGCGCGAGGACACGAACTTCGTGCAGGGATGGACGGCGTTCTACTGGGCCTGGTGGATCAGCTGGTCGCCCTTCGTCGGCATGTTCATCGCCCGGGTCAGCCGGGGCCGCACGGTGCGCGAGTTCGTGGTCTGCGTGCTTCTGATCCCCTCGCTCGTCTGCGTGTTGTGGATGAGCGTGTTCGGAGGCACCGCGATCCACCAGTTCGTGAACGATGGCTACGAGGCGGTCATCAACTCGCCGCTGGAGCTGAAGCTCTTCCAGATGCTCGCGGAACTGCCGCTCGCGTCCATCACCTCGCTCGTCGGGATCGTGCTGGTCATCGTGTTCTTCGTGACCTCGTCCGACTCCGGCAGCCTCGTGATCGACACCATCACCGCCGGAGGGAAGGTCGACGCGCCGATGCCGCAGCGGGTGTTCTGGTGCACCTTCGAGGGGGCCGTGGCCGTGGTGCTGCTGCTCTCGGCCGGCGGGCTCGCTTCGCTTCAGTCTATGGTCATCTCGACCGGCCTGCCCTTCGCCATCGTGCTGCTCCTGCTCTGCGTGTGCATCTGGCGTGGCCTGACCTCGGAGCGCAACGCCGCGGCGATGGCCTGAGACGCAAGCGCCCCGCCTCTCGGGCGGGGCGCGGTTCGCCCCATGGGGCCACAGGATGATCAACGCAGGAACGCGATCAGTCCATCGGTCGCGGCTCGTCTCTCCACATAGCCCCGCCCGTCAATGCCCTAGGCTCTGCGGCGAACTAGAGGCAGTGCCTTGGGGGCGCAGCGATGCGGCATCACCAGGATCAACCGGCCCCCCTTCTACATGCGTCGGAGGTCTCGAGCGGGCGGGAGAAGTGTCGCCCGCGTGAAACTCACATGAAGGCGTCGAGCGGAAAGAGGCCGTTGCGCGCGATGCCGCGCATCGCCGCCTTCTCGTCAGGCTCGAGGTAGCCCGAGTGGTCGGTGTCGAAGCGCGTCCACAGCGCCTGACTGATCTCCACGATGGAGAAGGCGCCGTCGCCGTCGAGATCGGCCGCCTCTCCGAGCCGCGTGCCCCCCAGCTCCTGCTGGGTGAACAGGCCGTCGCCATCGCTGTCGAGCCGGCCGATCGCCGGTAGCATCGCCCAGCCTGTATCGGCCGATTCGATCACCTCGGCACCGACCGTGGCCGCGCCGAGCAGAACCTCCTGAGCGGCCGCGGGGGCCGTCATTGCCGCAAGGGCTGCGGCCCCGATCATCCATCGTCTCATCATGCTCTCCATGTCGGGTCGCTCCCTCGGGAGGTAGCCCGGCCGCCGGACACGACGAGAGCGTCCGAACGAGCGAAGGGGCGGCCCCGAAGGGCCGCCCCCGCCAAGCCTGAGAAGTAGGATCAGGCGTCGTCGCCGGCGCCGTGGAACAGGCCGCCTTCGCCCATGTCCGTGCCGATCGCCTCGTACTCACCCTCCTCGATCATGCCCGAACGGTCGCGATCGTACTCGCCGAAGAAGGCGTTGTTGTACTCCTCGTTGTTCAGCATCCCGTCGGCGTCGGCGTCGAGATCGCCGAACCCGCGCGCCTCGTAGCCCTCCTCGCGGAAGTCGCCGATGTTGCCGAAGCCGGCATTGTACTCGTCCTCGGAGAGCATCATGTCGTCGTCGCTGTCGTAGCGGCCCATCGTGCCGGCGCCGTCGAACCCGGTGTTGAACTCGGTGTTCGAGAGCATTCCGTCGCCGTCGGTGTCGAAGGACGTCACGTCCATCTCCGGGGTCGCCATCTGCGCGAAGGCGGGCATCGCGACCAGAGCGGCCGCGGCGGTCAGAAGCTTCATCTTCATCTTGATTCTCCCAATGATGGGAGAGGCTTGTTGCCTCCCGTGCCCCCTGAACGTCCGTACCCTCCCATCCGGTTCCACCGCCGCGGCGCGACTGGACGCGGATGCGGACCGTTGCTAGGCGGGCCTTCCGATGCGCGCCCGGAGGCCCCCATGCTGAATATCAAGAAGGGCTCCTCGAGCCATTCCGCCTACAACCTCCGCCCGACCTTCTCGGACGTGGAGGAGCGGCACACGCTCGCCGTCATCGTCGACAACGAGGCGGGCGTGCTGGCGCGGGTGATCGGCCTCTTCTCCGGCCGAGGCTACAACATCGAGAGCCTTACCGTGGCCGAGGTGGACCACGAGGGGCACCGTTCGCGCATCACCATCGTCACGGTGGGAACGCCGCAGGTGATCGAGCAGATCAAGGCGCAGCTGGGCCGGATCGTGCCGGTCCACGAGGTTCACGACCTCACGGTGGAAGGCCCGGCCGTGGAGCGGGAGCTGGCGCTGTTCAAGGTCCGCGGCACGGGCGACAAGCGGATCGAGGCGCTGCGACTGGCCGAGATCTTCCGCGCCAATGTTGTCGACAGCACCCTCGACAGCTTCGTGTTCGAGATCACCGGTGGATCGGGCAAGGTCGACGCGTTCGCCGACCTCATGCGCCCCCTCGGGCTTGAGGAGATCGCGCGGACGGGCGTCGTGGCGCTCGGTCGCGGCGGCGCCTAGAGTTCGAAGGCTCCGCCCACCGACATGTCGGCCTCGATGACGGCGACCTCGTCGGCCTCGAGGACCCCCGACCCGTTCGTGTCGTAGGTGTCGAAGAAGCCGGAGGCGAACTCCTGCGGGTCGAGGCCGCCGTCGACGTCCATGTCCCAGCGCGGATTGTAGGGATAGGCGGTGTTTCCGAGGACCCTGTCGTATTCCGGCCGGGTGATCCTCCGGTCGCCATCGGCGTCGACGAGCGAGAATGCCTGGCCGAAGAAGCCGGTGGAGAACTCTCCCGGGGCGAGGACGCCGTCGCTGTCGACATCCCAGTTCGCGGCCCAGACCTGCGCCGACGCACCTCCCGCGAGGAGGGCGGCGACCAGGATGCACGTGGTGGGGGCGCTGGAGCGGGTCATATTCGGGTTCCTTGGCAATGGTCAGCGGCCGCGCTCGTACGCCGGCGCCGCCTAGTGCCGCCCTTACGCAGGGAAACTCTAGTGATCTGCCTTTCGGAAACAACACCAGATAACATTCTGGTAGAAATACAAATTCCTAACCCCGGCAGGCATGCGCCGATGGTTGCACCCCCCTTGCGCAGCTTGTCGCCTGCGCCGTCGCGGCTTGCCGCCAAGGTGATGACGGCCGAACGGCGAGATCATGCCGTTCCGGCCCTCACACGACGGCAAACCCGGTCGGATGCGCGGCTGCCGGCGTGTCCGACGGGAAAATGTCGGAGGATACGGGGTCTAGGGGCGTATAAACCCAGCTTTATCCGTCGGCCCCCATGCAGGGCGATGACCCCCCTTCCCGGCACTAGCGACGCTTGGTTCGTTTGCGCGATGCGGGCCATGCGCGCCGGATCGCCAGATCCCCACCGCGCTGCGAACCCATAGCCGCGGCGCATCACGAGGGAAGTGTTAACAGGTCCGCTGGCCGCGGAGAGAGGGGTCGGGGAGACAGCCCGTAACCGGCCCGCCTCGGCGAACCTTCAGCCTGCGAACCTCTCGCGCAGCGCTTCCGCCACCTCGGGTGTGACGAAGGGGGCCACATCGCCTCCGAGGCGCCCCACTTCCTTCACGAGTCGCGAAGCGATGGCCTGATGCTCGGCCTCCGCCATGAGGAAGACCGTCTCGACCTGGTCGTCGAGGCGCCGGTTCATCCCGACCATCTGGAACTCGTATTCGAAGTCCGCCACCGCGCGCAGGCCGCGCACGATCACCTGCGCACCGACATCACGGGCGCAGTGTACGAGGAGGTTCTCGAACGGGTGGACGACGATCTCGCAGCCGGACTGTTCCATCCATCGCCGGCTCTCCGACTCGACCATCGCCACGCGATCCTCGAGGGAGAAGAGCGGACCCTTGTCACGGTTGATGGCCACGCCGACGACCAATCGGTCGACGAGCCGGCATGCGCGCTTGATGATGTCGATATGCCCGAGGGTGATCGGGTCGAAGGTTCCGGGATAGAGTCCGACGCGCATGGCCCCTCCTGTCGTTCCGGCCGTGGCTGGCACGTGCTCGGGGGCCGTTCAACCGGACGGCGTGCCGCGGCGTGCCTTGCCCCGCCATGCAAGGCTCCGGTCGTTCAGGGGCGACAAGGGCGCTCGTCCGTCGAGAACCTCTTCGCCGAGGCGGACGGCTTCGCTGAGGAGGGCATCGGGTGCATGCGCATAGGCGGGACGGCGCGGGATCGCGTCGTACCAGACGCCCCCGGCCGCGTTGTCGAGAAGGATCCGCTGGAAGCAGTGATCGAAGCGGACCGGCCATTCGGGCCGACCGTGGGCCGCCTCCGGCAGCGCGCGACGCGTCAGGTCGAGCCAGCGGCGTTCGAGCGCGGCCCGGCGTTCGGCCTCCCCATCCCCTCCGCCGTCGCGTCGGCCGGGGTGGTCAGGCATTCCCCATGATCATCGACTCGAGAGCGTCCTTCTCCATCGAGACTTCCTGAAGCCGCGCCTTCACCACGTCACCGAGCGAGATGACCCCGATCAGCGCGCCCGAACCGTCGACGACGGGCATGTGGCGGAAGCGGCCCTCGGTCATGCGGGTCATGATCGCGTCGGATCGCTCCTGCGGCCCGCAGCACTCGAGCTTCGAGGTCATCAGGTCGGAGACCCGCTCCGAGAGCACCCCGGGCCCGCGGCCTCCGAGTTCGCGGACGATGTCCCGCTCCGAGATGATCCCGACCGCCTCGCGGCCGTCCTGCGAGACGACGAGCGCACCGATGCGCCGGGCGGCGAGTTCGGCCGCCGCGTCGCCGACGCTCGCCCCCGGCTCGACGGTCAGGACGCCTTGGGTCTGCTTCCCCTCGAGAATCTTGCTGACGAACATCGCTACTCCTCCGGTCATCCTCGTCCCCTACCCGAGCGTCATGTCTGGGAGGCACACAGTCAAGCGCGGAGCGCCGCGCGGGCCTGAGCCTGGGCTCCGCACCGCCGGGATGCGCCGGGCGCCGGCCTTCCGCCCGCCGGGCGGGCTTCGTATAGACGGCGGCAAGGCGCATGCCGCACGGGAGGCGGCTCGCGCTCCGCCAGGGAGGGCCGAGAGTGGAACGGATCGGGCATTGGATCGATGGAGCGGCGGTTGCCGGCAGCTCGGGACGGGAGGCGGATGTCTTCAACCCGGCCACTGGGGAGGTGCAGGCGAAGGTCGCGCTGGCCTCCACCGAGGAGGTGGCGCGGGCCGTCGAGGTCGCATCCCGCGTGCAGCCCGCATGGGCCGCGGTGAACCCGCAGCGCCGCGCCCGGATCCTCATGCGCTTCGTGTCCCTCCTGAACCGGGACATGGACAAGCTCGCCGAGGCCCTCTCGCGTGAGCACGGCAAGACCCTCCCCGACGCGGCCGGGGACGTCCAGCGTGGCCTCGAGGTGGTCGAGGTCTGCATCGGCGCGCCGCACATGCTGAAGGGCGAGTACACCGACAGCGCGGGGCCCGGTATCGACATGTACTCGATGCGTCAGCCGCTCGGCGTCACCGCGGGAATCACGCCCTTCAACTTCCCGGCCATGATCCCGATGTGGATGTTCGCCCCCGCGATCGCCTGCGGCAACGCGTTCATCCTCAAGCCCTCCGAGCGCGATCCGTCCGTGCCGATCATGCTCGCCCAACTGATGGAGGAGGCGGGGCTTCCGAAGGGCGTGCTGCAAGTGGTGAACGGGGACAAGGAAGCGGTCGACGCGATCCTCGACGACCGGACGATCCAGTCCGTCGGGTTCGTCGGCTCGACGCCCATCGCCGCCTACATCTATGAGCGCGCGGCGGCGACGGGGAAGCGGGCGCAGTGCTTCGGTGGCGCGAAGAACCACATGATCGTCATGCCCGACGCGGACATGGATCAGGCCGCGGACGCGCTGGTCGGGGCCGGCTACGGCGCTGCCGGGGAGCGGTGCATGGCCATCTCCGTCGCCGTGCCGGTGGGCGAGGAGACGGCGGACCGGCTGATCGAGAAGCTCGTGCCGCGGGTCGAGAAGCTGAAGGTCGGCCCCTATACGGCGGGTGACGAGGTCGACTACGGGCCCGTGGTGACCGCCGCCGCGAAGGAAAACATCGAGCGGCTGGTCGGCTCGGGCCTGGAGGCGGGGGCGACGCTGGCCGTGGACGGGCGCGACATGCGCGCGCCGCAGGGGCACGAGGGTGGCTTCTGGGTCGGCCCCCACCTCTTCGACCACGTGACCCCCGACATGGAGATCTATCGCAAGGAGATCTTCGGGCCCGTGCTCAGTACGGTGCGCGCGAAGTCCTACGAGGAGGCGCTGGGCCTCGCGATGGACCACGAGTACGGCAACGGCACCGCCATCTTCACCCGCGACGGCGACGCCGCGCGGGACTTCGCGGCGCGGGTCAACGTCGGAATGGTCGGGGTGAACGTCCCGATCCCGGTGCCTCTGGCCTACCATACCTTCGGGGGGTGGAAGAAATCGATGTTCGGCGACCTGAACCAGCACGGCCCGGACGCCTTCCGCTTCTACACCCGGACGAAGACGGTCACGGCGCGTTGGCCGAGCGGGATCAAGGAGGGAGGGGAGTTCTCGATCCCCGTGATGGAGTGATCTGTCTCTTGGGCGGGTAGGACCGGCCACAATCGCGCGGGTTAGGTTCGGTGGTATAGGTCCGCGGGGCGTCGTAAAGGAACGGCTTTAGGCTTGGCAGCAAACATCACCACGTCACCGAGTTAGCTCTCCTGAACAGCGCTCTGATCGGAAGACGTTTGGCCGGCGATAGTGTCTGCGCGGCAAGGTGTGGGGTCGCTCACCCGCCTGGGCGGGATGCGTTCCAACGGATGTGCTCCGGACACGGCCATCCAGAGGTCAGTAGCGGCGGCGCGAAGGAACTCTGCGAAGAGAATGACGAGCGCCGCTGCCATGATTGCGAGGATCATCGTAGACATGGATTTCGACGCGGCTTCGACTTCGGGACGGTCATCGTGCATCCAAGGGCTCGAGGCTGTTCTAGAGCGGCTACCCAGCCGGCTTGGGGGTTGCTGCGATCGGCGGTCGAACCTTTCATCTGTCGTCGCAACCGAACTCCCACGTGGTTCCTTCACCGCCGTAGGCGGAGCGAGTCGTCGAGGTATGACCGGCGGCCTCGACTGCAACGTCGCGTGAAGCGGGAGGCAGGCAGAGCGACTGCTTGGTCCCGACCTCGTGATCGATCCCGCAACCGTCAGGCCGGGGCGTGGTCTTGGTATCGGTCGAGCGCCGTTCGCCAGCCGCGCGGCACTCAGGCGAACCAATGCTCTGGCGCGCGTGGATCAGCAAAGCGGTGCCGACCTCGGTGGGAGCGACCGCTTCGGCCGTCGATCGATCGTCGGCGATCAGCCGGCGGAGCCGGTCCACGGCATGGGTCGAGATGAAGGCAAGGAACGTCGCGGCGCCGAGCGAGCCTGTATTCATCGAGTTCGTCGTGGAGGAGCTCATATCCCTGCCCCCTGCGCGGTCATGAGCGCGATCGGCAGCACTGTGAGGAGGACGCCGAGGGGGGCGAGGGTCAGACGCGGGAGGCCGGGAAACGCGGCGGCGAGACCGATGCACAAGGCGCCGAGCAGGACCGGTATGACTGCAAAGGTGAAGGTCATTGAAAGCTCCTGAACTATGAACTCGGCGGGAAATCGTTCGAGACGGTGGATAATGATGGCCCTTCAGCGCGATCTCGAGCGGTTCTGGCCGCGCCCGAGGCCGAGCAGTCCGCCGAGAGCGGCGAGGATCATCCAGCCGGCGGCCGGGAGGGGCACCGGCGCGACGGAGGGCACCCCGCCTCCGCCGCCGTTCCCGCCCCCGGTCGGGGTTCCACCCTGGTTCGTCCCGTAGACGGTGAAATGGGAGAGCCCGGGGCCCGGCTTGCCGTTGCCCTTCAGGATGCCGTCAGTGCTCCAGGTCCCGGCGGTGCCGAGCGCGGGGGCGAACCGGTACAGGGAGAAGGTCGGCCCACCCTTGAGCGCGATCATGATGTCCGTGAGCGCACTCGACCAAAGCGAGACGCTCCACGTTCCGGACTTGTCGTCGTTCCCCTCGGCGACTGACAGGCCGAGCCGCGTATCCGACCCCTCCGAGGCGTCGACCTTCGCGATCTCGGTCCATCCGGTCAGGCCGAAGTAGGAGGAGACGGAGCTTATGGTGTTGGCGTCGTTCCCGCCGATGGCGCCCTCGCAGGCGGTCGCTGTGCTCGTGCCGACGGTAATGTCCGACAGTGAGCAATCCATCGTTGCCGCATCGGAAGCCGTGGTGCCAGCGAGGACACCAGCAACCACCACTGCGGCCGCGGGAACGACGTAATTTCTCGAACCAATCCCCAAGTAACCAACCCCATTAACAATTCGTTAACAACTTCAATGGGGTGGGTGATACGTGGACGCGTACGACGAGTCAACATCGTTTAGAGTTTGTTAACGAATTTTTCCCCTTGGATTGGGTGGAGGCGCTCCCGTCGCGGCGAGCGGCGGCGTTTCTCTTGCGTCAGGGAAGGCACGACGGCGGCTCGTGGCACCGGCCGACCGAACATCGAAATCGCCGCGGAAGACCTTCACGGGGAGTTGAGGTCCCTCCCCTGCCCTCTTGCTTCATACGGTGCACGTACCGGATGACACTCACCTAGGACTGTAGAGAGGATATGCACGGATGACGCCGCGAGACAGACGCACCGTCCTGATGGGAGGGCTGGCCGCCATCGCGGCCCCGACCCTGGTCCGGGCCCAGTCGCTGGCCCCGCGGGATGACGCCGTCGCCTCGAGCGACTTCGTACGGAGGAATTCGTCCTCCTTCAAGGTTCAGGACTGGCGGGACCACTTCGGCAGCCTCGGCGTCGCGACCGTTGTCTGCGACACCACGTCCCGCGCTCTCCACTATTGGAACGCGGACGGCTCGGACTACCGCCTCTACCCGACATCCGTTCCGATGACGGACGAGCTGACCCGGCGAGGCTATACGGAGATCGTTCGCAAGAAGGTCGGTCCGACCTGGACGCCGACCGCCAGCATGAGGGAACGGGATCCGACGCTTCCGGAGTTCATGCCTGCGGGGCCCGGGAACCCTCTCGGAACGCATGCGATGTACCTGACCTGGCCCGCCTACCTGATCCACGGGACCCACGACACCCGCAAGATCGGCCGCCGGTCCTCGTCGGGATGCATCGGCCTGTACAACAATGCGATCGCCGAACTCTACGGTCTCTGCCCCATCGGAACCCAGGTGCGGGTGATCTGAGCATCCCGGAACGGAGCGCGGGCCGACAGGAGCGCGCGGGAGGCGCTTCGTAACCGACCCGACATTCGACGCCCACTTGCGTCCCCTTGCTGCCCGTCCCACCATGCGGCGCAGGGGGACATGAATGACCGAACCGGCCTTCACCATCGGGATCGAGGAGGAGTACCTCCTCGTGCACCCCGAGAGCGGCGCGCTTGCGGAGATGCCGGAGGACATGTTGGAGGCCTGCGGCTCCCGCCTCGGGAAGCGGGTCTCGCCAGAGTTCCTGCGGTGCCAGATCGAGGTCGGAACGGGCGTCTGTGCCGACGTCAGCGAGGCCCGCGCCGATCTCGCCAACCTCCGCCGGACGGTCGCCGAGATCGCGGCGGAGCGTGGCCTCGCCCCGATCGCGGCGTCCTGCCATCCCTTCTCCGACTGGAAGGACCAGCAGGTCACGCAGAAGGACCGGTACGAGGGCCTCGAGCGGGACATGCGGGGGGTCGCCCGGCGGCTGCTGATCTGCGGCATGCACGTGCATGTCGGGATCGAGGACAAGGAGATGCGGGTCGATCTGGCGAACCAGCTCGCCTACTTCCTCCCCCACCTCCTCGCGCTTTCGACCTCCTCGCCGTTCTGGCAGGGTGAGGATACGGGGCTGGCGAGCTACAGGCTCACGGTATTCGACAACCTGCCCCGCACTGGCCTCCCGCCGCGCTTCGACGGTTGGAGCGAGTTCCGCCGGTCCGTCGACCTCCTCTCCTCGCTCAACGTGATCGAGGACGCCTCGAAGATCTGGTGGGATCTCCGCCCCTCGCACGGCTTCCCGACGCTCGAGACCCGCATATGCGACGTTCCGCCACGCATCGAGGACACTCTCGCGCTCGCCGCGCTCATACAAGCGACCCTCCGGATGCTCTGGCGCCTCTCGCGACGGAACCAGCGATGGCGCGTGTACGACCCCTTCCTCGTCGCAGAGAACCGCTGGCGCGCGCAGCGGTACGGGGTCGGTCACGGGAACGAGGGAGGCGGGCTCATCGACTTCGGCGAGCGCCGAATCCGCCCCGTCGACGAGCTCATCGGCGAATGGCTCGACCTGCTCGACGAGGATGCGGGAGCGCTGGGTTCCAGGGCCGAGCTGGAACGTGCCCGATCGATCGCGCGGGAGGGCACCAGTGCCGATCGGCAGCGGATCGTGCTCCGTGAGGCCCGCGAGGGCGGGGCCGACGGAACCGAGGCGATGCGCGCCGTGGTCTCCCACCTCGTGGAGGAGTTTCGACGGGAGCTTTGACGGGCCCGCGGGGGCGGAGTAGCTGAACGACCGTTCAGTATGGGCGAGGAGGCAGGGATGGATTTCGCGTTGACCGAAGAGGACGCCGCGATCTTCGAGATGGCCCGCGACGTGGGTCGGGCCGAGATCGCCCCGCATGCACGCCGGTGGGAGGGAGAGGGCACGATCCCCCGCGACCTCTGGCCCAAGCTGGCGGAACTGGGATTCGGCGGCCTCTACGTCGCGGAGGACTCGGGCGGTTCCGGGCTGAGCCGCCTTCAGGCGACATTGGTCTTCGAAGCGCTGGCGATGTCGTGCCCCTCGACGAGCGCGTTCCTCTCCATCCACAACATGTGCGCCCGCATGATCGACGGGTTCGGCTCCGATAACCTCAAGGAACGGTATCTCCCCCCGGCGCTGCGGATGGAGACGTTCCTCTCCTACTGCCTCACGGAGCCGGGCTCCGGCTCCGACGCGGCGGCGTTGCGGACCAGGGCGACGCGAACCAACGAGGGATGGCGCCTGACAGGCAGCAAGGCCTTCATCTCGGGCGGCGGCTACTCGGATGCCTACATTGTCATGGCGCGATCCGGCGAGGCGGGCCCGCGCGGCATCTCGGCCTTCGTCGTGGATGCCGGTGCCGATGGCCTCAGCTTCGGCGGCCTCGAGGACAAGATGGGCTGGCGTTCGCAACCCACGCGGCAGGTGCAGTTCGACGATTGCCGCGTGCCCGCCGACAATCTCCTCGGGGATGAAGGGCACGGGTTCCGCTACGCGATGCAGGGGCTCGACGGCGGGCGGCTCAACATCGCCGCGTGCTCCCTCGGGGCGGCGAGCCAGGCGCTGGAGATGACGCTCGACTACATGCGCGAACGGCGGGCCTTCGGCAGCCCCCTCACCGATTTCCAGGCCCTCCAGTTCCGGCTCGCGGACATGGCGATCGAACTCGAATCCGCGCGGACGTTCCTGCGTCAGGCGGCGTGGAAGCTGGACCACGGCGCCTCGGATGCGACACGGTTCTGCGCGATGGCGAAGAAGATGGTGACGGAGGCCGGAAGTCGCATCGTCGATCAGTGCCTGCAGCTTCACGGCGGCTATGGCTACCTCGCCGACTATGGCATCGAGAAATTCGTCCGCGACCTGCGGGTTCACCAGATCCTGGAGGGAACGAACGAGATCATGCGTCTGATCGTGGCCCGCGACATGCTCCGGACGGCCGCATGAGCGAGGTCCACATACGGCGGGAGGGCCAAGCGGGACGGATCACCCTGGATCGCCCCCGCGCCCTCAATGCCCTCACATGGGACATGGTGCGCGAGATCGATGCGGCCCTTGCGGCGTGGGTGGAAGAGGACGAGGTCGCCCTCGTGGTCATCGACGGCGCGCCGGGGCGGGCCTTCTGCGCCGGCGGAGACGTGACGCAGATCTACCAAGCCGTGCGGGAGGGGGACATCGCCCTGCCCCGGCGCTTCTGGTCGGAGGAGTACGCGATGAACGCGCGGCTCGCCCGCTACCCGAAGGCGGTGGTGAGCTTTTTGCATGGCTTCACGATGGGCGGAGGGGTCGGGCTGGGCTGCCACGTCTCGCATCGCGTGGTCGGGGAGACGAGCATCGTCGCGATGCCGGAATGCGCAATCGGACTGGTGCCCGATGTCGGCGCTACGCGCCTGCTCTCCCGCGCGCCCGGCCGCCTGGGCGAGTTCCTTGCCGTGACCGGGCACAGGATGTCCCCGACCTGCGCGATCTATGCCGGCTTCGCGGATCATTTCGTGGACGAGCACAGCTGGGACGAACTGAAGTCCGCACTAGTCTCAACGGGCGACGTGACGGCGGTCGAGGCGATGGCCGGGCCCGGCCCGGAGACCCAGATTCTGGCGGACCTGGACGACGTGAACCGTCACTTCGCCGGAATGCGCCTCGGGGACGTATGGCGGGGGCTCCTCGAGGTGGACGGCCCATTCAGCGAGCGGACCCGCGCCGAGATGGAGCGGGGCAGCCCGCTGGCGATGTCCTGCGCGCTCGAGCTCGTCCACAGGCTCAACCCCGGCGCCGACATCGAGGCGGCCCTCGAGCTCGAGTACCGCTACGTCTGGCGATCGGTCGAGGGAGGAGACCTGATCGAGGGAATCCGCGCGCAGGTGATCGAGAAGGACCGCGACCCGAAGTGGATGCATGCGAGCATCCACGCCGTATCCGAGGCGGACGTGACCGGGATGCTCGGCCCTCTCGGGAGGGATGCCCTCAAGCTGGAGGTGGCGTGATGCGGGTGGGTTTCGTCGGGCTGGGAAACATGGGCGCGCCGATGGCCCGCAACCTCATCGTACAAGGCCACGAGGTGACGGGCTTCGACACTGCCGCGAGTCCCGAGGGAGTCCCCCTCGCCGGTTCGATGGCCGAGGCGGCTGACGGTGCGGAGGTGGTCGTCACCATGCTTCCCGATGGGAAGATCCTGCGCGCGGTGGCCGCCGACCTGCTGCCGGCGATGCCGGAGGGATCGGTGCTTCTGGACTGCTCGACGGTCGACGTCGAAAGTGCGAGAGACGTCGCCGCCCGGGCCGGGGCGGGCGGGCGCCTCGCCCTCGACGCGCCCGTCTCCGGCGGAGTCGGCGGGGCAGCGGCCGGAACTCTGACCTTCATGGTCGGCGGCCCCGAGTCCGCACTCGAGACCGCGCGGCCGTTGCTGGAGGCCATGGGCGGGAGGATCGTCCACTGCGGCGATGCCGGTGCCGGGCAAGCGGCGAAGATCTGCAACAACATGATCCTCGGCGCGACCATGATCGCCACCTGCGAGGCCTTCGCGCTGGCCGACAAGCTCGGGCTCTCCCGGCAGGCGATGTTCGACGTCGCGAGCACCTCGTCGGGCTCGTCCTGGTCGATGAACACCTACTGCCCCGCGCCGGGAGTCGGTCCGCACACTCCGGCCGACGATGGCTACCGCCCCGGTTTCGCCGCGGAGCTGATGTTGAAGGATCTGGGGCTGAGCCAGCAGGCGGCGGAGGCCGTCGACGCCGATACCCCGATGGGCGCACTTGCCCGCAGCCTCTACGCTCGCTTCGTAGAAAATGAGGACGGCCGGGGACAGGACTTCTCGGCGATGCTTCCCCGCTTCGAGGCCCGCGGCCGGACTGGATAGGCGAAGCGGCGTCGGTACGGGGTTCGAGACACCGCTGGCTTGTCTCTCGCGTGCATTCCAGGCGAACGTTTCGCCGTAGATGCTTCAAATGGATCTAGGACTGCGCTCGTTGGAGGTCTGCATCTCTCGCACGTCAGCCGGTGCGGTCGCAGGCGGATGGGAACGAAAGCCAACTGGTTTCGCCGAGCGCAGGTACCGACGACAGAAGGTGCGTGCGGAACCTGCAGAGGAAGGGTTCGTCAGGCTTCGCTCGGGTCCCGCGTCTGCCGCCATTGGCGCCTATTTAGACTGACGAACGCGTCCGCAGCGGACGGCGGACCGATCAGGTCTCCGATGAGTGAACTGGGGCAGCGGAGACCTCGTCGGTCTCAACATCCGCAGCTGTCCGCCCGTGTCCTGCCATCCGGGGACGGGTCAGCGTCACGAATGCTCCTCGGCCGCCTTCGCCGCCAAGGCACGGCTGAAAGCCTTGAGAGCGTCGAGATGCATGACGACTCCGAGCACCTCCGGGGGGCCGGACGCAACGGGGCGCTCCTCCATGCGAACGACGACGACGAACTCTGCATTCGTGCGCTCGAATAGGGGCATCGCCGCCTGGAGCGTGGCATCGGGGCCCACGAAGAGGCCTTCGTTGACTGCGCGCCGCACCCTGTCGGGCTTCGGCGCGCGCGGATGCTCGAGCGCCCGCATGACCGCGGTCACCTTCGTCATCCCCAGCAGGTAGGCCTGCGGCCCCGCGGCGAGATGCACGCCCTTCCGCTCGAGCTGCGTCAGGAAGAAGCTCCGGTCCACGAGGCGGCCCGCGAGCGCTGTGCTGCTGCTCACCGCCAGCATGACCGCGAGTCCCGTCTGCCAGTCGCCGGTCAGTTCGAACACAATCAGCGTGGTGGAGATCGGCGCGCCCAGCACGGCCGCGGAGACGGCGCCCATCCCCGCCAGCGCATAGACCGTCTCCGCACCGGAGATCTCAGGCGCGAGGGCGGTTGCGATCAGCCCGAAGGCGAGCCCGGTGAGAGCACCAACCATGAGTGCGGGCGAGAAGACGCCCCCGCCCATCCGGCCGCCCATGGTGACCGCCACGGCGAACACCTTCAGCGCCGCGAACACGATGGCCTCGCGGAGAAGGAGGTCGCCCGAGAGGGCAGCCGAGGTCGTTTCGTAGCCCACGCCGATGATGTGGGGGAAGAAGATCGCCACGGCGCCGAGGATCAACCCTGCCACGGCGGGGCGGAGCGGCTGCGGAAGGCGGATCCGGCGCTGGACCGACGATGCCCAGTCTTCCGCGAGGAAGATCGCGCGCATCAGCACCACCGCGACGACCCCGGACACGAGCCCTAGGATCAGGAAGGCGGGCAGTTCCGCGTAGAAGGCGATCACGCCCTCGGTCGGCAACCGGAACTCCGTCACGTCCCCGAAATGCGTCCGGCTGATGACGGTGCCGGCGGCCGAGGCGATGACGATTGGCGCGAAGGCATGCACGGCGAAGTGCCGGAGCACGACCTCGAGCGCGAAGATGGCGCCGGCGATGGGGGCGTTGAACGAGGCCGAGACGGCGGCGGCCACGGCGCAGCCGAGCAGGTCGCGACCCGTCACCCCGTCCGCGTTCATCCGGTTGGCGACCGCCGTCGAGATCACCCCCGCGAGGTGGACGACCGGCCCCTCCCGACCGGAGGATCCGCCCGAGGAGAGCGTGATGAGGGAGGCGCAGGCCGAGGCCAGGCCGGCCCGCCGCTCGACGCGCCCCTGGCTGAGTGCTGCGCCCTCGATCACGTCCGCCACCGCCCGCACGCGGCCATCGGGCGTGAAACGTGCGAGGATCAGCCCGACGACAAGGCCGCCGACGGTGGGCAGGAGCAGGATCCACCACCAGGGCATGTCCGCGGCGAAGCTATGCAGGTGGCGCGGGTCGTCCACGCGATAGAGGGCCTTCTGCAGGCGCTCCACACCGAGCATGAAGCCCACCGCGGCGTAGCCGGATCCGATGCCGATCAGCAGCGCGATGATCCAGAGCTGCAGCCGCGACGGCCCGTGTTCCCGCAGGACGTGCCATGCATCCCGCCAGACCTCCCGCACCGCGGAGAGGAGGCCGAGGGCGGCGGAATCCTCACCTGCGGTCCGCCCTCGCTGGCGGGCCGTCGGGCCTCGCTGCGCGTCGGAGGCGGATCGCTGGGGCGGTTCGGGCACGGATGCACCTGATGCGGGCGTCGAGGCGGGCTGCGCTCCGATGGTAGGCCAGCGGCGGCGGTGACGATAGTCCGTCTGCGGCAGGCGGGCACGCGCGGGGAGCCACCCGCGACCTGCCCCTTGGGCCTGCGGAACCGGCTGCTATAGGGCGCGCACGGCACGGAGGACACGCGATGCGACGATTGGTTAAGGGGATCGGTGCGGCGCTCGTGCTGCTCGTCGTGGCGATCTTCGTCGCGCGCATCGTGTTCGCCCTGCCCGACGTGTCGCGGGTCGAGACGACCGCGTTGCCGCCCGCCGAGTCGGGCCCTCTCGCCGAGGCCGTTCGCTTCGCCGGGGGGGAGCCCGGGCTCACGGGCGTGTCCCTCCTTCCCGACGGCGCCGGGGCGTTCGCCGCGCGGATGGCGCTGGCCGAGGCCGCCACACAGAGCATCGATGCGCGCTACTACATCTGGAAGGACGACGTCACCGGCACGCTCCTCCTCGACGCGCTGACCCGGGCCGCGGACAGGGGCGTCCGGGTGCGCCTGCTCCTCGACGACAACGGAACGTCCGGAATCGACGGGCCGCTCGCCCGGCTCGACGCGCATCCGAACGCCGAGATCCGGCTCTGGAATCCGTTCAACCTGCGCCGCCCGAAGTTCCTCGCCTACGCGTTCGACTTCCCGCGTCTGAACCGTCGGATGCACAACAAGTCGTTCACGGCGGACGGGCTGCTAACGGTTCTCGGTGGGCGGAACGTCGGGGACGAGTACTTCGGGACGGGCCCCACGCCGCTCTATGTCGACCTCGATCTCGTCGCCGCCGGCAACGCGGTGGCGGAGGAGATGGCTGACTTCGACGCCTATTGGAGCGCGCCCTCCTCGTATCCCGTCGCCTCCCTGATGCCCCTTCCGACCGGCGATCCGCTCGCAGACGGGATGGCCGCGCTCCAGGGGAGCGAGGAACTCGCGGAGTACACGGAGGTGATCGCCTCGTCGCCCATCACGCGCGCCGTCCTCGACAGACGGCTCGAGGTCGACTGGATTCCGGCCCGGGTGCTCAGCGACGACCCATCGAAGGGGCTCGGCGAAGCGTCGGAGGGCGAGCTGCTGGCGGAAAGGTTGGCCCTCCTCGTCACCGAGGTGGAGGGCCAGTTCGATGGGGTGTCCCCCTACTTCGTTCCCGGCAAGGCCGGCACGGAATGGCTGGGCGGGATGGCCGCGTCCGGGCGTCCGGTGCGCATCCTGACCAACTCGCTCGCCGCGACCGACGTCCTGCCCGTGCACGCGGGCTATGCGAAGCGCCGCGAGGCGCTCCTCTCATCGGGGGTCGTACTCTACGAGCTCCGCCGGGAGGCGACGCCGGACCTCGTCGCCATGCTCGGGCCGTTCGGGTCATCGGGCGCGTCGCTGCATGCGAAGACGTTCGCGGTCGGGGATGCGTGGGTATTCGTCGGCTCGATGAACTTCGATCCCCGCTCGACATTCCTGAACACCGAGATGGGCATCGTTCTCGAGAGCGAGGACCTCGCGCAGCGCGTGCATGGGAGCTTCGACCGGGAGCTCGCGGAACTGGCCTGGAAGGTGGAACTCCGCGAGACGGGCCTCGTCTGGATCGACCCTCGAACGGGCGCCGAGACGAGCGACGAGCCCGGAAGCTCGGCCCTCTCGGGGTTCCTCCTGAGCGTCATAGGGGCGTTGCCCGTCGAGTGGTTGCTCTAGCCCAAGGGCGTTGCCCCGACCCTCCAGCTGCAGTGCCGCCCGTCGAGGGATCGAAGGGCGGCAGCCGGACCGACGCGGGACCGACCTAGAGCGCCTTGCGGAGGCGGCGCATCGCCAGCGCGAGCGCGATCAGCGCGACCCCGTTCGAGATAAGCTCGACCGCAAGGAAGACCCCAAGGGCGACCGCGCTCGACGCCGGGAAATTGAAGAAGATCATCGCCGCGAGAACGACGGAGAGCACGCCCGACAGGAGAAGCGGGATCCGCACCTCTCGCCCCACGGGCGAAAGCGCGAGCACGACCCGGGCGGCGCCCGCCACGATCAGGGCGACGGCGACGAGGAACGTGAGCGAGATCAGGCCCCCGAGAGGGTTCGCGATCAGCGAGATGCCGATGATCAGGAGGATGACCCCCAGGGCGATGCCGCCCCAGCGGAACTGCTCGCCCCGTCCCCGCCAGGCGGAGACGAGGGTCAGCACGCCGGCGAAGAGGAACGTCCAGGCGACCAGCACCTCGACCGTCAGCGATGCGGCGAAGGGGTTGGCGAGCGCCAGCAGGCCGCCGAGCAGCGACACGATGCCGACACAGAGCCAGAGGATCCAATTCTTCATGAGGCTGTCCTTGGTCTTGCGGGAACCGGGGCCAGCCAGTCGCTGGCCTCCTCCGGGCCTAGCACGGGCAGCGCTCGCCCGGCGAGTCGTTCGCCGCGATCCGTCGCCCCGGTCAGGCCGCCCAGCGAAGCGTCGCCCGGACGGGGAGGTGGTCGGAGGCGCGGCGCGCCTGCCTGGGCGGGACGACCCGCGGCCGGTCGAGCCGCACGCCCGGCCCGTGAAGGAACCTGTCGAGGGGCGCCCGGGGGAAGGCGGCGTGATAGCTCGGGCCCGGAACCGACATGTGCCAGCCCGCCGGGACGGCCAGCAGCTTCGGATCGAGCGCCCATTCGTTCAGGTCACCGCCCACCACTTGGGGGCCCTGTTCCCCCGCCAACCGCTCGAACAGCGCCGCCATTTGAGCGCGCCTGTCCCGCCGGCGCAGCCCGAGATGCGCGCAGACGACCGTGAGGCCGCCCCCCGCCCCCTCGATACGCGCGAGCACCGCGCCGCGCGGCTCCAGCCCCGGCAGGGCGAGGCGGTGCATCTCCCGCAGGTGCAGGTGCGGGCGGAGCAGGATGGTGTTGCCGTGCCACCCCAGCGACGGCGTGTCCGGGTCGGCGTCGACGGGACGGTAGCCCGCGGCGCGGAGAAGCTCTTCGGGTAGGGCCGAGGGCCGGGCGCCGAGCCGTTTGTCGACCTCCTGCAGGAGCGCGACGTCGGGCCCCTGCGCGCGGAGCACGCCGACCACGCGGGACGGATCGCGCCGCCAGTCGAGGCCGACCGCCTTCCGCACGTTCCAGGACAGCAGCTCGATCAAAGGAGCGGTCCGGCCAGCCTCGCCACCGGGCTCAGATGACGGACCCAGAAATCGCGAGGCTGCTTCGGCGCGACGGCGGACCGTTCGAAATCCCGCTCGAGCATCGCGGCGACTTCCGCAGCGACGCGGCGATCCTCGAACAGCGCGGTTTGCTCGAAGTTGAGGAGGGCGGAGCGAATATCGAGATTGACCGTCCCGATGGAGGCGATGTCGTCGTCGATCAGGATGACCTTCTGATGGAGGAAGACGCCAGGCTCGTACTCGAAGACCTGCCCGCCCGCGTCGATGATCTCCTCGAAGTAGTCGCGGGAGGCAAGCCAAGTGAGGAGGTGGTCGCGCGCGGTCGGCACGAGTACGCGAAGGTCGACCCCCCGGAGCGCGGCGAGCTGAAGCGCGGTGAGAAGGTCGGTATGCGGCACGAGGTAGGGCGTCGCGATCCAGAGCCGCTGCTTGGCGAGGCCGACGAGGCCGCAAAGGAGGAGGGAGCCCTTCTCGAGCGGATCCGTCGGGCCGAACCCGGTCACCAGACCGCGTGCTCCGTCTTCGTACACGGGCGGATCCTGCGGGGCCGGGGGGAGTGTTCCACCCGTGATCGCCTTCCAGTCGCTCGCGTAGAGATCGCGAAGCTGGCCCACCATCGGTCCCTCGAACCGGACGAAGGTGTCGCGCCACCCGTCGAAAGCCGCCCCGCCCGTAATGTACTCCGTGCCCGCGTTGATGCCTCCTGTGAACCCCGTCCGCCCGTCCACGATCACCGACTTGCGGTGGTTGCGGTAGTTGAGGCCGATCCGGAGCCACGACGTGTGGGGCCCGAGCATCCCGCGCAGCTCGACGCCACCCTCGCGGAGCGAGTCGCGATAGGCCTTGGACAGCTTCAGCGAACCGACGACGTCGCAAAGCACCTTCACGGTGCAGCCCCGCGCGGCCGCCGCGAGGAGGTGCGTCTTTAACTTCTCCCCGAGCTCGTCCGATCGCATGATGTAGAACTGGACGAGCACCTCCTCACGCGCGCCGTCGATCGCCTCGAAGATCGCGTCGAACGTCGCCTGCCCGTCGATTAGGACGTCGGCGCGGTTGCCATCCGTGATCGGCACGCCGGCCACGCCGCAGAGCGAAGCGAGCCTCTGCCCCGCTCTGCCGCCCCCGGACTGGGAGGTTGGCCTCGCGACCCGCTCCTGCAACCGCCTGATTCCGCCGAAGAGCGCGTAGCTCGGCAGCGCTAGGAGCGGAAATGAGATGAGGAACACCACCCAGGCAACCGCACCCTGCGGCGTCCGCGCCGTCGTCACGGCCGCCCGGGCCATCAACGCGCCGATCACCATGAGCCCCGCTTGGATCAAGATGCCGGCGCCGAGCAATCCCGCCATAGGTCCCTCGTCTGCCGTTCAGGTTCGCCCACGCGGGCGTCTCATACCATCCGCTCCGCGTCCACCTCCGCGACCGCTCCCGCCGGACGGTGCCTCGGCGACGCATTCGGAACAATCCGATCTCCTGTCCCTGCACGGAAGCTTGGATTCGATGGAGCGGCGCGTCAGGACTCCGGCGGCGCAAACTGGGTCTTTCGTTGCGAGGTGCGGTCATGGGGTCTGCGATTCTGGTCACCGGGGGAGCCGGCTACATAGGCAGCCATGCCTGCAAGGTCCTCGCGGCGGAGGGCTACACCCCCTTGACCTTCGACAATTTCTCCACCGGGTGGCGTGACGCGGTGCGCTTCGGTCCGGTCGAGGACGGGGACCTGCTCGACCGGGGGCGGCTCGACGAGGTGTTCGCCCGCCATCGGCCCGCCGCCGTGATGCACTTTGCCGCACTCTCCCAGGTTGGCGAGGCCATGGAGGATCCCGGCCGGTACTGGCGCAACAACGTCTGCGGCTCGCTCACCCTGATCGAGGCCGCCGTCGCCGCGGGGTGTCTGGACTTCGTCTTCTCCTCGACCTGCGCCACCTATGGGGACCAGGATGGGGTGGTGCTCGACGAATCCTCGCCGCAGGCGCCGCTGAATGCCTACGGCGCCTCGAAGCGCGCCATCGAGGACGTTCTGCGCGATTTCGAGGCCGCACACGGGCTCCGCTCGGTCATCTTCCGCTACTTCAACGTCGCCGGCGCCGACCCCGAGGCCGAGGTCGGGGAGTTCCACAGGCCGGAGACGCATCTCATCCCGGTCATGCTTGATGCCATCGAGGGCCGGCGTCCCGCGTTGACGATCCACGGGACCGACTATCCGACGCGTGACGGGACCTGCGTGCGCGACTACGTCCACGTCATGGACCTCGTCGAGGCTCACGTGCTCGGGCTGCGCTGGCTCGAGGCGGGCAAGGGGAGCCGCATCTTCAATCTCGGCACGGGCAGCGGTTTCTCGGTGCGGGAGGTCGTCGCGCAGTCGGCTGCCGTGACGAACCGGGAGGTTCCGGTCACGGACGGGCCGAGGCGGCCCGGCGATGCGGTGGCGCTCGTCTCGGGCTCGGTCCGGGCGGGGGAGGAGCTCGGCTGGCAGGCGCGCCGCTCGACGATGGAGCAGATGGTCCGCGACGCCTGGCGCTGGCATCAGACGGGGCACTACGAACGCTGAGGCCAGCTTGCAGGGCCGCGCGCCGGGTCCTACCTTGGCGGGAGGAGGTGACGCGATGGCGATTGAGGCTCACGAGATCGAGGCGTTGATCCGCGATGCGTTCCCGCAGGCGCAGGTCACGATCACCGACCTGGCCGGAGACGGCAACCACTACGCCGCAGAGGTCGTCGACGAGAGCTTCCGCGGCCAGAACCGTGTCCAGCAGCAACGCGCCGTCTACGCGGCCCTGAAGGGCAAGATGGATGGCTCGCACGGGGAGCTCCATGCCCTCGCCCTGACGACCCGCGCGCCGGAATGAGCGGTCTCGCGGTCACCCTGTCGATCGCGATCCTCGGCCTGCTCACGGGCCGTGCGATCTGGGTCATGCGATCCGAGGCGAATGCTCCGCGGGGGATAGAGCCCGGGCGCGGAGACACCGAGATCGACTGCTCCTACTTCTCCGGAGCGGGAGGTGGGGGTGATCAGCGGATCGTGCGGGTGCCGCGCGATCCCCAGGACTATGCCCGGGCCTTCGTGCCCAGACGGAACAGACGGCCCCAGAAGGGAGACGATCGATGACGACCGCCACGGAAGCGAACGCCCGTATCGACGAGATGGTGAAAGGGACCGACGTCGTCCTGTTCATGAAGGGGACGAAAGCGATGCCGCAATGCGGTTTCTCCTCGCGCGTCGCGGGCGTCCTCAACTACATGGGCATCGACTACTCCGACGTGAACGTCCTCGCCGACGAGGAGATCCGTCAGGGGATCAAGGACTATTCCGATTGGCCGACCATCCCGCAGCTCTACGTGAAGGGCGAGTTCGTGGGCGGCTGCGACATCGTCACCGAGATGACCCTCTCGGGTGAGCTCGATCAGCTTCTCGAGAAGGAGGGCGTGTCCTTCGACAAGGCCGCCGCCGAGAAGATCAGGGAAGCCAACGCCTGACGAAGGGCCGCTTGGCCCGAAGCGCAAGAGGAAGGAGAGCGACCATGCTCCGCGACCACCCGGCGATCCGGTTCTACCTGCGGAGCGTGGCGCTCGGATACTTCATCGCCGCGGCTTTCGTGGCTGCGCTCCTCTGGGGGGACGTCGTGGGGCTACGCCACCTCGTGATGGAGGTGCGCGGCGGCTTTCTCGGAGCCTTCCTGATCTGGTTCTTCTCCGGCGTGGTCTTCACCGGAGCCCAGGCATCGGTGGCGCTGCTGCTGCAGGCCGAGGAGGGACGCGGCCCCCGCGGAGGGGGCCCGGAGCCATCCGTCCTGCCCGCCCGGGCGCGCTAGCCGCTACGCCTCACCGGAAGGCGGAGCGCCGGCAACAGCCGTGACGACAGCGGCGCGGCGAGCGTACCGAGGCTTGAAGATCACTGGCCACGCCCGTCGGCTATTCCGCGGCCGTCGCCCGTTCGGCGGCGGCACGTTTGGCCTCGATCTCCTCCGCCTTCCGCTCCACCTGTTCGACGATGTGGTCGATCATGCGGTCGTTCGACATGCGGTGCGACTGCTTGCCGGCGAGGTAGACCATTCCGTTCCCCGCTCCGCCACCGGTGAACCCCACATCCGTCATCAGCGCCTCTCCCGGCCCGTTCACGACGCAGCCGATGATCGAGAGGGACATGGGCGTCTTGATGTGCTCGAGACGCTTCTCGAGGGTCTCGACCGTGCGGATGACGTCGAAGCCCTGCCGGGCGCAGGACGGACAGGAGATGATGTTCACGCCCCGATGACGCAGCCCGAGCGCCTTCAGGATGTCGTACCCGACCTTCACCTCCTCGACCGGATCGGCCGAGAGCGACACGCGAACGGTATCGCCGATGCCCATCCAGAGGAGGTTGCCCAGACCGATCGCGCTCTTGATCGTGCCCGACATCAGGCCGCCGGCCTCGGTGATGCCGAGGTGGATCGGCGCGTCGGTCGCCTCGGCCAGCCCCTGGTATGCGGCGGCGGCCAGGAAGACGTCGGACGCCTTGGCGCTGATCTTGAACTCGTGGAAGTCGTTGTCCTGCAGGATGCGGATATGATCGAGCCCGGACTCGATCATCGCCTCCGGGCAGGGCTCGCCGTACTTCTCGAGAAGGTGCTTCTCGAGGCTGCCCGCGTTGACACCGATACGGATCGAGCATCCGTGATCGCGAGCCGCCCGGATCACCTCCCCGACCCGCTCGGCCGAGCCGATGTTGCCCGGGTTGATGCGGAGGCAGGCGGCCCCGGCCTCGGCCGCCTCGATGGCACGACGGTAATGGAAGTGGATGTCGGCGACGATGGGGACCGGGCTTTCGCGGACGATCTCCCGAAGCGCCGCCGTGCTCGCCTCGTCGGGCGTCGAGACCCGGACGATGTCCGCGCCGGCCTCCGCGCAGGCCTGGACCTGACCGACGGTCGCCGCCACGTCGGTCGTGTCGGTGTTGGTCATCGTCTGGACGGAGATCGGAGCGTCCCCTCCCACTGCGACGGACCCGACATGGATCTGGCGGGAGGCACGACGGTCGATCTGGCGCCAGGGGCGGATGGCGTGGAGCGACAAGGAACCCTCCTGCGTTCGGTCCTTTCACGATCTAGTCCCGCGCGCCCGTGGCCGCAACGGCGACCCCGAGGGACTTCCGCAGATGCGCAGGCGAATTACTCCGGGTCGGGTGCCGAGAGCTCCGCCACCACGCGTCCCAGATCGCTGTCGCCGTCCAGATCGGCCACGGAGTAGGCGTCCCTGACCTCGCCCTCCGCCAGCGGGACGCGCCTGACGACCGAGCCGTTCTCGCCGACGGGGCCGTAGGTCTCTCCGCGGACGGCCATGTAGACCGCCCCCGCGTTGCCGGTGTCGAGCGTCGGTGGAGCCTCGGTCACCGGGACTTCCCAGGTCTCCCCAGCGGTCATGACCTTCTCGTAGAGCGTCGCACCTTCCGCATCGCGGACCCGCACCCACGAATCCCGGACGGCAACCACCACGACCGGCTCGGGCGCCTCGGCGACGACCTGCGGGGGCAGCTCTCCGACCGTCGCCCCCTGCTCCCCGGCGACATAGGCCGCCTCCTGGATCGCAAGCGCTTCCTCGACAGCGGCATCCACGGCCGCAGTCAGAGGGTTCGTCGATGCAAACGGCCCCACCGTCTCGGGGACGGGGGGCGCGACTTCCTCCGGCTCCGTCGCCGAGAAGGCTGAGATGCTGCTCGGCGCACCGGGCGGCAGCGTCGCGATCGGGGCGTCCCGCGCCTGGATGATCGGCGTCTCGAGGACACGCGGACGATAGAGACGGTTCAAGGCCTCCGCGCGGGCGACCGGATCGACCGTCGCCTCAGGCCCTTCGGGCGTCGCCACCGGTTCCAGCGGATCGAGCTCGGCGACGATCACCGGCTCCTGCTCGACGGGCGCGACCTGGACGCGCTGCACCTCCTGCACGAGGAGCCAGCCACCGTAGCCCAACCCGCCGACGAGCGTTCCGAGCACGAGGAGAGATCCGAGCGCGCCCGGCTCGAAGCCAGCAAAGGCGGGGCGGGACTTGCGGGCGAAGGGGTTGCCGGCCAACCCGAGCGGATCGGGCTCGTTCCGCCCAAGCGGCTCCGCCCTCCCGAAAGAGCCGCGCCCGAGCCCGAACGACTGACGCTCGGACGTCCGCGCCGGAGACGACGTACGGCCGAAGCTCTCCGCACCACCGAAGCCGGTTTCCGCACAGAAGCGGCCGAACGCTTCGTCCGGGTCCATCCCCAGGTACCGGGCGTAGGAGCGGACGTAGCCAGGGATGAACGAGGGGCTGTCGAACGCCTCGACATCCGCGTTCTCGATGGCGGAGATGAAGCTCGCCTTGATGCGCAGCTCCCGCTGCACGTCCATCAGGCTCTTGCTCATCGTGGCCCGCTCTCCGCGCATCTGGTCACCCAGGCGGAGATCGAAGCCCTCGAACCCGCGCGCCGTGCCCGCGGCGCCGTGCCGTGTAATCCGGTTCAGGCCGAACATGGCCACTCTGCCCCTGATGCCGCGGGACGCCACCGTACCGGCCGCGTCACCCATGTCCCCTTTGAAGGAACGCCGCTCTCCGTCGGCCATCCTCCTGCTCTGCGGTAACTTAGCATGCACCCCTGAACAATGCACGCCTCTTCGGGCACGGACGTTAAGCGGGAGTTAGCCTCCCCTGCGTCACCCCGCGAGGCTCTGGCGATTGATCCCGCAATGCGACCAGAGCGCGTCCATGGCGTGCACGAGGCCGTCGAGCATGTCGGGCGTGTGCACGGGGGAGGGCGTGAAGCGCAGGCGTTCGGTGCCGCGGGGCACGGTGGGGAAGTTGATGGGCTGCACGTAGATGCCGTGATCGGCCAGCAGCATGTCGCTGATCGCCTTGGTGTGGACCGGATCGCCCACCATCACCGGCACGATGTGGGAGCCGTGGTCGATGATCGGCAGGCCCAGCATCTTGAGCCTCGTCTTGAGCACCGAGGCCCGCTCCTGGTGGAGGTCCCGCAGCCCCTGGTCGCCCTTCAGATGCGCCACGGAGGCCGCCGCGCCCGCCGCCACGGCCGGCGGCAGCGAGGTGGTGAAGATGAAGCCCGGCGCGTAACTCCTGATCGCGTCGCACATCCTGGCGGAGGCGGCGATGTAGCCGCCCATCACGCCATACGCCTTGGCCAGCGTCCCGTTGACGATGTCGAGCCGGTGCATCAGCCGGTCCCGCTCGGCCACGCCCGCGCCGCGGGGGCCGTACATGCCCACCGCGTGCACCTCGTCGATGTAGGTCAGCGCGCCGAACTCGTCCGCCAGGTCGCAGATCGCCTCGATGGGCCCGAAATCGCCGTCCATCGAGTAGATCGACTCGAAGGCGATGAGCTTCGGGGCGGCGGGGTCGTCGGCCGCCAGAAGCGCGCGCAGGTGCTCCACGTCGTTGTGGCGGAAGATGCGCTTGGCGCCGCCGTTGCGGCGCACGCCCTCGATCATCGAGGCGTGGTTGAGCGCGTCGGAATAGATGATCAGCCCGGGGAACAGCTTGGGCAGCGTGCTGAGCGTCGCGTCGTTGGCGATGTAGGCGGAGGTGAAGAGCAGCGCCGCCTCCTTCCCGTGCAGGTCGGCCAGCTCGGCCTCGAGGCGCTTGTGATAGACGGTCGTGCCCGAGATGTTGCGCGTGCCGCCCGAGCCCGCGCCGGTGGCGTCGACGGCCTCGTGCATGGCGCCCAGCACCGCCGGATGCTGGCCCATCCCGAGATAGTCGTTGCCGCACCAGACGGTGATCTCGGCCTCGCTGCCGTCGGGCCGCGTCCAGACCGCATGGGGGAAGGCACCGCGGCGACGTTCGATGTCGATGAACGTCCGGTAGCGCCCCTCGCGGTGCAGCGCGTCGAGTGCGGCGTCGAGCCCGCGGGCGTAATCCATCTGGTCCCCCATTCGCGTCCGGACCCGGGACCTAGTGCCCGGGCTGGAACGGTTCTAGGTCACATGATGTCGCGCGAACCTTGCGCTGGATCAAACCCCTGACGCCGCCCCCGGAGGCCCCCATGCCCGACACCGCCCCGCCCCCCGCCGCCGAGGTCGATCTCGACCGCGTGCTCGCCCGCGTCGACGCGGGCCTCGACCCCGCGCTCGACCGCCTCTTCGGCCTGCTGCGCATCCCCTCGATCTCGACCGACCCCGCCCACGACGCCGACTGCGAGGCGGCCGCAGACTGGCTGGTGGCCGAGCTGTCGGGCCTGGGCCTGGACGCGGCGAAGCGGCCCACCACGGGCCGGCCGATGGTGGTGGCCCATGGCGGGGCGGCCGCGGGGCCCAGCGTGCGGCATGTGCTGTTCTACGGCCATTACGACGTGCAGCCCGTCGACCCGCTCGCGCTGTGGGATCGGGGGCCCTTCGACCCGGTGCTCGGCACCGTCGAGGGGCGGCGCGCCATCCGCGCCCGCGGCGCCTCGGACGACAAGGGCCAGCTGATGACCTTCGTCGAGGCGCTGCGCGCCTGGCTGGCCGAGGGGCCCCTGCCCGTGCGCCTGACGATCCTGCTCGAGGGCGAGGAGGAATCGGGCTCGCCCTCGCTGGTGCCGTTCCTCGAGGCCAACGCGGACGAGCTGCGCGCCGACCTGGCCCTGATCTGCGATACCGGCCTGTTCGACGGCGGCGGGCCCACGATCATCACCCAGCTGCGCGGCCTGATGGGCGAGGAGGTGACGATCCACGGGCCCTCCCGCGACCTGCATTCGGGCGGCTATGGCGGCATGGCGATGAACCCCGCGCGGGTGCTGACGCGCATCCTGGGGGGGCTGCACGACGCGCGGGGCCGCGTGCAGGTCCCCGACTTCTACGACGGCGTGGGCGAGCCCGAGCCGGCCCTGCGCGATCAGTGGGCGGCGCTCGGCTTCGACGAGGAGGCGTTCCTGGCCGAGGTCGGCCTGGCCGTGCCCTCGGGCGAGGCGGGGCGCACGGGGCTCGAGATGCTCTGGTCGCGCCCCACGGCCGAGATCAACGGCATCGCCTCGGGCTATGCGGGGGCGGGCTTCAAGACGGTGCTGCCCGCGCAGGCCACGGCCAAGGTGTCGTTCCGCCTGGTCGGCGGGCAGAACCCCGCGCGCATCCGCGAGAGCTTTCGCGACTGGGTGACGGCGCAGGTGCCGCGCGACTGCCGGGTGGAGTTCCTGGGCCATGGCGCCGCGCCGGCCTCGCGCATGGACACGAGCCACCCCGCCTTCGCCGCCGCCCGCGAGGCGCTGAGCGAGGAATGGGGCCAGGAGGCCACCTTCACCGGCGCGGGCGGCTCGATCCCCATCGCGGGCTACTTCAAGACGATCCTGGGCATGGATTCGCTGCTGACGGGCTTCGCCCGCAACGACGACCGCATCCATTCGCCCAACGAGAAGTACGACCTGGAGAGCTTCCACAAGGGCATCCGCTCCTGGGTGCGGATCCTCGCGCGGCTCTGATCCGGCCTCGCCCGCCCCGGCCCCGAGCCGGGGCCTCGCCCGGGCGGGGGGCGACGCCTGGACCCTGGCGATCCCCCGGGCCAACCTCTCAGGCCGGTGCAAGGGGGGGGGCGTAGGCGGCGGGGGTCCCGCGCGGCCGGCCCACGCCCGCGCCCGTCATCCTCGGGCTCGACCCGAGGATCTCCGGCCGCCCGAGCCCGGCGCGGAGCCGGGCGGAGGGGCGGGGCCGTCACCGGGCCGCGTCGTCCGCCTCGTCGTGGAACAGATCGGCCCCCTCCCCCTCCGCCCCCCCCACCGGCGCGGGCGGCTCGGCCTCCAGCAGGCCCGCGGCGCGCAGCTCCTTCAGGCCGGGCAGGTCGCGCGTCGAGGCCAGGCCGAAATGGTCGAGGAAGGCGCCGGTGACGACGAAGGTGGCCGGCCGGCCCGGGGTCTCGCGGCGGCGGCCCAGCCCGACCCAGCCCAGCTCCATCAGCTGCTCGAGCGTCCCGCGGCTGACGCCGACGCCGCGGATCTCCTCGATCTCGGCGCGGGTCGCGGGCTGGTGATAGGCGACGATGGCCAGCGTCTCGGTCGCCGCACGCGACAGGCGGCGCGTCTCGACCCGCTCGCGCACCAGCAGCGGCGCGAGGTCGGGCGCGGTGCGGAAGGCCCAGGCCTCGCCCGCCCGCTCCAGCACCACGCCGCGCCCCGCATACCGCGCCGTCAGCGCGGCCAGCGCGCGGGCCGCGTCGCAGCCATGCGG
>CAZWWR010000013.1:0-34406 GCA_964637265.1 uncultured Jannaschia sp. | reverse complement strand
TCCGCCGCATCTTCGCCGAGGCCGAGCGGGTCCGCGGCGACACCGGCGAGAACCTGATCGGGCTGCTCGAGCGCCGGCTGGACGCGGTGGTCTACCGCGCGAAGTTCGTGCCGACCATCTTCTCAGCGCGCCAGTTCGTGAATCACGGGCATGTCGAGGTGAACGGGCGCCGCGTGAACATCCCCTCCTATAGGGTGAAGGAAGGCGACGTTATCTCGGTGCGCGACAAGTCCAAGCAGCTCGCCATCGTCATGGAGGCCGCGCAGTCGGCCGAACGCGACGTGCCGGACTACCTCGAGGTGGACCACAACAAGGTGACGGCCACCTTCGGCCGGACGCCCGGACTGGGCGACGTGCCCTACCCGGTGATGATGGAGCCGAACCTCGTCATCGAGTTCTACGCCCAGAACTGATTCCGCGCCTCGGGCCCCGGCCTCCGCGCCGGGGCCCGGGTCGGGCACCCGCCCCCGACCCGTTCGTCAGCGCCGCGTCGCGACGTAGCCCCGGCTCGTCCGCGACGGCGGGCCGGACGGGAAGGCATACTCCTCCACAACCACGAACCCCGCTCCGTCGAGCAGGGCGGCGACACGCTCGGGCCCATAGGTCCGATGGCGCCATTGCAGCCAGATGATCGCGTTGCACCAGTGCGGCTTGGAGACGACGAGCCAGAGCCGCCCACCGGGACGCAGCAGCGTCGCCATCTCTGCAAGAGCTGCGGCCGGGTCGGCGAAATGCTCGATGAGATGGGCGGCGAGCAGCGCATCCTGCGGCGGGATCATCCCCGCCGAGAGCGGCGCGACGACGCGACGGGCCTCGGCGCCGCGTCAGGCCAGCACGCGCGCCGCCTGATCGAGCATGCCCGACGACGGATCGATCAGCGTGAGATCCGCGGCCGGCCCGTGGATGGCCGTCCACGCCTCCGCCATCGCGCCGGTCCCGGCACCCAGATCGGCCACGCGCGCCGCGCTCGCCCCCCGCGAGCGGTCATGCGACAAAAAACCGAGATACCCGTCGTAGTAGCCCAGCAGCCGCATCTTGTCGGCCCACGCCGGCGACGCAGTGTCGTACCTGTCCGCGAGGAGGTCGGGCGAGCTGCGGGCCATGCCGACGCTATCCCACGGCGGACGGGTTTAGGGCAACGCTCGGGCTTGCGCCGCTCACTCCGCCGGGGCGCGCGCCTCGTCCGAGCCGTCGGTCTTCACCGACCCTTCCGCCCGCTCATGCAACTGGTGCCTCGACGCCCATTCCTCCAGCTTGGCGAGCCACGCCTGGGAGCTGATCCGGTCCACCGGCTCGGGCGGGTCGAAGTGCGGCAGGTCCGCGAGGATCCGCCTTGTCCGCTTCGCGGGGTCGCCTCCCAGCTCTTCCGCGCGGCGGGCATGACTCACCATCGCGTCGGGGAGCCGTCGGGATGGCCGGATGTGTCCGTACCAGAGCGCGAAGGCTGAGGAATCGAGCCCCGCGATCACATCCGCTAGACGTTCCGTCATGCCGTCCACGCCGCTGGCCTCCTCCGCCTCCAAGGCGGCGAAGGCCCGTCCGTCGCGCACCGTCTGTCTCGTGCTCAGCAGGAACGACACGCCGAGCGGCAGCACGACCATGCCATTCACGCCGACGAGCGTGCCGATGACGTTCCACTCCACCGTCCCCGGCTCTGTGGTCGCGCCTCCCAGTGTCGACAGGAGATGGCCGGTATGCCCCGCGATGTCGGCGATCTCGGGTTCCTGGCCCGTCGGCCCCATCTGCACGGAACTCTCAAAGGCGGCGTAGATCAGCGTCCAGCCGAGCCATGTGCAGCCGATCCAGAACACGAACACCGAGAACATCACCGCGACGCCGGTGATCTGCGTCATCAGCTTTGTGCCGCCCCAGCGCGAGGCGAGGCGGAGGAGCCGGAAGGTCCCGCTCGCGATCCGGTCGGACAGGGTGAGGCGGGCGGCGGCCGTGCCCACGGTCGTGATCATGATGTCGAACGTCACGAACGCGAGGACGGCCACGCCGGCGATCAGGATAGGCGCGGACATGAAATCGTATCCTCCATAAGAGAAGGGAACGAACTTCGGTCATCTATGTTCCTGTCTGCGCCCCGGGCCTACTCGGTGACGGTCACCGTGATCACTTCGCTCGCGATGGGCGGATCGTGCGGAATGTGGCTCCAGTCGCCGAGGACGAGCTGAAGCGTCCTCTCTCCAGGCTCCAGTTCCACAGTCACCTCGGTCTGCCCGCCGCCGAAATGGCGATGGGTGTCGTCGTTGGGGATCGGAAGCGTCAACTCCTCGGCGCCGAACTCGCCCTCCCCCAGCGGCGGCCGGTCGATCAGGAGATGATGATGTCCCGTGCCATCCTGCTCGTGCCCCGCAGGCGCCACGCCCATCCCGCGCAGACCGAACACGACCGTGACCGGGCTCGTCACCTCCATGCCGTCCTCGAGGTTCACGAAGTAGACGCGCGCGCCCTCGGGGGCGGGTGTCTGCTGGGCGCCGACGGGTGCGCCCGTTATCGCGCAGGCGAGCGCGAGCGCTGCGGCGGCCGCTTGGACGGGGCCGAGGTTCACGGTCATCTTCGTCATCATGGATCCTCCCTCACCGCCGGTCTCTCGAGTTGCACCGGCCTGCCGTCGGACTTAGCCCGGCGGCCATCCACGGCGACGCTCGCACCCGACCGCCGTTCCGCAACCCCCGCGCGACCCAGGAGCCGACGATGCAAGACCCAACCAGCCAGCACTGGCCCGTCCACGCCCGTGTCGAGGGTCCGATCGTGATGATCGGCTACGGATCGATCGGCCGCGGCACCCTGCCCTTGATCGAGCGACACATCGAGTTCGACCGCTCGCGGCTGCTCGTCATCGATCCCGACCCCGCGGCCTGCGCCCTCCTCGCCGAGCGGGGCATCCCCTACCGGCAAGTCGCCCTCACGCCGGAGAACCATCGCGCCCTCCTCGCGGAGGTGCTCGAGCCGGGACGCGGCTTCTGCGTCAATCTCAGCGTCGACACGTCGAGCCTAGATCTAATCCGGGTCTGCCGGGAGCTTCGCGTCCCCTACATCGACACGGTCGTCGAGCCCTGGGCCGGGTTCTACTTCGACACGGCCGACAACGCGGCTCGGACGAACTACGCCCTGCGACAGGCAGTGCGCGACGAGAAAGCCGCCCGCCCGGGCGGGACCACCGCGGTGAGCTGCTGCGGCGCGAACCCCGGCATGGTGTCGTGGTTCGTCAAGGCGGCGCTCCTCCGGCTCTCGGCGGACCTGGGCCGGGACCCCGGCGAGGGCGGCGGCCCGAGCGGCCGCGCCGAGTGGGCCGCCCTGATGCGCGACCTTGGCGTGAAGGGCGTCCACATCGCCGAGCGGGACACGCAGGCCCGCGCCCTCCCCCGCCCCCGCGGGACGTTCGTCAACACCTGGTCCGTCGAGGGCTTCATCGCCGAGGGCTTCCAGCCCGCCGAGCTCGGATGGGGCACGCACGAGCGCTGGTTCCCGGAGATCGGCCACCGCCACGAGGAGGGGTGCCGGGCGTCGATCTGGCTCGACCGGCCCGGCGCGATCACCCGCGTCCATTCCTGGTGCCCGACGCCGGGGCCGCAGTTCGGCTTCCTCGTCACCCACAACGAGGCGATCTCGATCTCGGACTACTACACCGTGGGGCCGTCCGAGGCACCGGAGTACCGCCCCACCTGCCACTACGCCTACCATCCCTGCGACGATGCCGTGCTGTCGCTGCACGAGGTGTTCGGCTCGGGCCGCCAGCAGGAGCGCCACCACATCCTCCACGAGGAGGAGATCGTCGAGGGGATCGACGAGCTCGGCGTCCTGCTCTACGGCCACGAGAAGGGCGCGCTCTGGTACGGCTCGCGGCTCTCGAACGAGGAGACCCGGCGGATCGCGCCGGACCAAAACGCCACCGGGCTGCAGGTCACGAGCGCGGTCCTAGCGGGGATCGTCTGGGCGCTGGAGAACCCGGAGGCCGGCATCGTCGAGACAGACGAGATGGATCACGCCCGCTGCCTCGAGATCCAGTTGCCGTATCTCGGCCCCGTCGAGGCGCATTACACGGACTGGACGCCGCTGCAGGACCGGTGGCAGCACTTTCCGGAGGACATCGACGAGAGCGATCCCTGGCAGTTCCGGAACGTGCTGGCCACGTGAGGCGAACCGGGGGGCCGGGAATCTGCCCCCCGGACGCAAGCCTCGCCTCGTCGGCAGCCGGCGGAGGAGCCGGGCCCTATAGCGCCTGCACGGTGTCCCACGCGACCTGCTGGAGGAACTCCGCCGTCTCCGCGTCGATCTCCCCATTGGCATCGTAGCCGAGACCGACCGGCGAGACGCCGTACAGGCTTGAGAAGACGGTCGCCGCGGCGAGGTAGGAGCCGAGGAGGTTTGGGTGGGAGTCGTCCCTCGTGTGGAGGGCGAGATCGGGCCGTCGTGTCCGCGCCTCCTCGAAGGCCAGCCCCACGGGGATCACCATGGCGCCCGTCTGCTGCGCGACGTCGCGGTAGAGCGCCTCGATGGCCGCGGTGTTCCCCTCGTCGTGGCGGCGGTGCTCCTCCGCGTAGGCATGCGTCATGTAGAGCGCCGTCCGGGCGCCATACTCGTCGATCAGCTCGTCCGCGGCCACTGCTGCGTCGGTGAAGCGCGCGACGCGTTCCTCCGAGAGCGCCGCCGCGCTGTGGCCCTGCAGGATCACCACGTCGAAGGGCTCGTCGTAGCCGATCCCGTCGGGCTTGAGCCAGATGTCCACGGGGTGCCCGTCGAGGCTGCCGCCCGAGATGGTGATCGAGCGGTAGTCCATGTCCGACGCACTGACCCCGAAATGCGCGGCTGCCAGACGGCGGGCGTGATTGTGGAGGCTGTCGTTGTAGTAGAAGTAGCTGTTGCCGAGGAACAGAACCTGCACCGGGGTGTCGTCCGTGATCTCCCCCGGAGATCGCTCCGCCTCCTGCGCGAGAAGGGGCGCGGCAGATATGGCGAGCGCGAGCGCTGCGGAGCAGAGCATGAGTGGTCTCATGGCGTTTCTTCCTCCCTGGTGTCGGGGAGATAGTATGCCGATGGCAGCCTTCGGCCATCGCGGGGTGGCTACGCCCGCGCTGGACAGGCGCCCCGCGCGGGCGTAGCGCACCGCCCATGCGCAGCCTATCGCTCTCCGCAGCCCGCGACCTGCCCCCCTGGCGGCGACCGTTCGCGCTCCTCCTTCTGATGGCCTTCGCGATGCCGGTTGCCTTCGCGACGTGGTCCGCCCTGCTGAACAACTTCGTGGTCGAGGCGGCCGGGTTCGACGGGTCCGACATCGGATGGCTCCACACGGTGCGGGAGGTCCCGGGCTTCCTCGCCGTCGGGGTGATCGTCGTCATCATGTTCATGCGGGAGCAGGTTCTCGCGATCGTCAGCCTCGCCCTGCTTGGTATCGCCACCGCGCTGACGGCGCAGTTCCCGAGCCTGGGCGGGCTGCTCGCCATCACCCTGCTCAGCTCCATCGGCTTCCACTACTACGAGACGGTCAACCAGTCCCTCCAGCTGCAATGGCTGCCGAAGGAGGCCGCCCCGAGGATGATGGGGCTCCTGCTCTCGATGGGGTCGGCGGCGACGCTGCTGGCCTACGGGCTGATCGTCCTGACGTGGCGCGCGTTCGACCTGTCGTTCGACCTCGTCTACTGGACGGCCGGGGGGACCACCGCGGCGCTCGCGATCCTCGCCTTCCTCTGGTTCCCGCAGTTCGAGAGCCCGGAACCGCAGACGAAGCGCATGGTCCTGCGCTCGCGCTACTGGCTCTACTACGCGCTGCAGTTCATGTCCGGCGCGCGGCGGCAGATATTCGTGGTGTTCGCGGGCTTCATGATGGTCGAGCGCTACGGCTTCGACGTGCACGAGATCACGGCGCTGTTCATGGCGACGCTCGTGGTCAACATGATCGTGGCCCCCTATCTCGGGCGCGCGGTCGGGTGGTTCGGGGAGCGGGCCGCGCTGATCGTCGAGTATGCGGGTCTGACGGGGATCTTCGTTCTCTACGCGGGGCTCTACGCGTTCGACTGGGGCGCCGGGCCGGCAGCGGCCCTCTACGTCGCGAACCACGTGTTCTTCGCGCTGGCGCTTGCCATCAAGACCTACTTCCAGAAGATCGCCACGCCCTCCGACATCGCTCCGACCGCGGCGGTCGCCTTCACGATCAACCACATCGCTGCCGTGTTCCTGCCCGCCCTGCTCGGCTACGTCTGGCTTACCTCGCCGATGACGGTGTTCGTCCTCGCGGCGGGCATGTCGCTCGTCTCGCTGGGGCTCTCGCTGCTGGTCCCGCGGCGGCCGTCTGACGGGCACGAGACCGTCCTCGCCGGCCGCCGCCCCGTGGCGGCGGCCGAGTAGCGACCCTATATCCGGAGCCGACACCCCGAGGAGGCCCCGCCATGTTCTTCCGACTGTCCAAGAAGGCCGAGATGCTCTCCCCGGAGGAGACGCTGCCCGGCCGCTCCGCGCCGATTCCCACCGCCCGGACCCATCACGTCTTCGGCCGCCCCCTGTCCAGCGAGATGCCCGAGGGGATGGAGGAGGCGATGTTCGGGATGGGGTGCTTCTGGGGCGTCGAGCGGATGTTCTGGAATCTGCCCGGCGTTCACCTGACGCTCGTCGGCTATGCCGGTGGCCAGACGCCGAACCCGACCTACGAGGAGGTCTGCTCCGGGCGGACGAACCACAACGAGGTGGTGCGGGTGATCTACGATCCCTCGGTCGTCTCCTACCGGGGCCTGCTCCGCACGTTCTGGGAGGGGCACGATCCGACGCAGGGAATGCGGCAGGGCAACGATGTCGGCACGCAGTACCGCTCCGGCATCTACGCCTACACCGCCGAGCAGCGCAGCCTCGCCGAGGAAAGCCGCGACGCATACGCCTCGGAACTCGCTCGCGCCGCTTACGGGGAGGTCACGACGGAGATCGTTGACGCGCCGCCCTTCTACGCGGCCGAGGACTATCACCAGCAGTACCTGAGCAAGAACCCGGGCGGCTATTGCGGCATCGGTGGGACGGGCGTCTCCTGCCCCATCGGGACGGGGATCAGAGAAGCGGGCTGAGAAGGCAGGTCCGCGGGGATGAAGGCCTCCCCGCGGAGCACGTACGGATGACGCCGACCGCTGTCGGCACATCGGCCCCGTATCAGTTGCGCCTGGCTTCCACCGCGCGGAGCTCGGCCTCGCCGTTCCGCGGAACGTCGGCGGACAGGAGCACCGCCACGAGCAGGGCGAGCGCGAAGATTTCGGTGAGCATGGACGTCCGGGCATATCCCGGCAGAGCCGCCCCCGCCTCGAGATCGAGCCAACCCAGCACCGTCAGACCGGCCACCGCCGAGAGGGTCGGCAACGCGACGACCAGCGCCAGCTGACGGCGACCCGAGCCCACGAGGAGCACGCAGACGGAGATCATGAACAGTGCGGCGAGGGCGACGCAGTCGATCGGTTCTCCGACCCGGACAAGCCCCGGCACGGAGACGTCGGGGAACGCGAGTTGGACGGCACCTGCGAGCCCGGCCGCACCCAGCGCGCCGAACGCGAGCGCAGCAGCGATGCGCCGCTTGGCCAGCCCGGCCTTTCGAGCGAGCGGAAGCGCGAGGCCGAGCAACACGAAGGAGAACGCCGTCGCCGGCACCATGGGCGGCAGTCCAGTGTCCTGCGACGCACTCGGGTACTCGCCGCCGGACAGCCATCCGAGGAGGAGGACGCCGAGCGCGCCTGCCGCCGTTCCGAGCGCCAGCCAGGCCGCAAGCCCGGCATCCTGTTGCAGATTACGCCCCGACCCGGCTCCGGTCCCCCCGCCGCCGTCGCGTCCCAGGGACGCGGTCATCGGGCCATCGGCCAGATCGGTATTTCGCTCGGCTGCGGCATGGCAAGCCTCCACCCGAGGGTGGCAGGCACCACCCGTTACGTCACTCACCTCGATGTCGATGCGGAACGCAATCGGACAGATCGCCGAAACTGTAAACCACATAAGACAGTCGGTGGCGAAAGGGAACCCCCCGCGCGGGTTTACGCGACGTTGCCAAAGGTTTAGGCGAATTCGCCGCTCAGCGTACGTGCCGAGCGGCGAAGCCGGACATGCTGCGACGGTACCGGCGGCGGATCGCTCAACTCCAGCAACGGACAGGGATGCTCGGAGGATCCCGAGGTTCCTGCTCTCCTTGATGTCCAAGCATGACGCTTGGGGCGAGCCGCGCGGTCGACCGAGCTGCCAATTCCGAGCAGCAGCCGACGCAGAGGCTGGGAAGACCTGAACCTCTCCCTTGGGGGCGAACAATGTCCGAGCAATGCGGGGCCATGTCCCTCGGTTTCCCTGCATACGGACTGGCCCCCAGGCTCTTCGACGACCCGGAAATCACGCAAGGGAGGTCGAGGCGTTCCAGGGTCCCCGATGCGCTCGATGACGCTCAAAGACTGGCGGGGTGGACGGTCAGGCCCTCTGCCGATCGATGTAGTCGCGGAGCTCGCCGACCTCGGCACGGGCGTCGCGAAGCCCCTCCATCGCCGCGGCGAGCTCCGCCTCCGACTGCGTCAGCTTGTGGGTCAGCTGAGCTTCACGCTTTCGGGCCCAGTCGACCGCTTCGTCGCGCTGCTCCTCTGCCTCGTGCAGCGCGTGCGCCATCCGGTCGAGCTCCGCCATGTCCCCCTTCCGCCCCCGCGTGAAGCGGCCGACCAGCGACGAGAGGACCCAACCGAGGAGGAACGCGCCGAAGAGGATGACGGCGATCGCGATGACGAACTCCGTCCTGCTCATCCCTCGTCCTCCGGTGCGACGGCGCCGTCCGCATCCACGTCCGACGCAGACGCCGGGGTGGCCGCGCTCTCGTCGTCGATGAGAGAGAAGGAGATGCGCCTGTTCGTCTCGCGCCCCTCGGCCGTGTCGTTGTCCGCGATCGGCCGCGACTCCCCGTAGCCTTCCGCGACGAGCTGCTCGGGCGGCACGCCCCGTCCGATCAACGCCAGCCGGACCGCCTCCGCCCTGGCCTGGCTCAGCTCGAGATTCATCACCTCGCGGCCCTGGCTGTCGGTATGGCCCTCGACCTCGAAGGCGGAGCGCCGGCACTCGCGCAGCTCCGCGGCGAGCTCGCCCATCAGATCGCTGGCCGCCGCCTCGATGACGGCCTCGCCCGGTGCGAACGTGATCTTCTCGATCTCCAGGACGCCGTTCAGCCGCTCCACGCACTCCTCGGGCGTGGGGATGCCCAGCAGGGGATCCAGCTCCTCCACATAGATCACCTCGATGGCTGCCTCCGCGTCGGACCCCAGCCTTCCCGCCAGCACTCCCGCGATTTCGGCCTCGGCCTCCTGAACCCCCGTGCGGCCCGAGATGTCGATCGTGTCGGGCGTGACAGTCACCGCCCCGCTGTGAAGCTGCGAGAGCGCCTCGAGCCCGGCGAGGACGCGCGCCGACCAGCCCTCGGGCAGCGCCTCGTGCGTCCTGGCCGAGACGCTGGTCCCGTCCACGCCGAAGAGCGCCCGAGCGTAGGTCACGGCCGCCTCCTGCCGCATCCCTCCACCGAGGTGCCCCTGTGCCCGCACCGCGCCCTCCGGGCTCCGGGTCGCGACGAACTCGGGCGCCTCCGGCTCCGAGCCGTCCGACTTAGTTTCCTGCCGGGGTGGCACGGCGCGGAGGGTGAAGACGTCGGGAAGCGCGGCGCCGAGTTCGGACGCGACGGCCTCGAACCGTTCCGGATCCGCATCCGGCAGGGCCCGGAGCGTCACGTCGGTGTCGGTGAAGGAAAGGCGCCCCCCTTCGAGCTTCGCGACCGCCTCGATCCCGGCAGCCACCGCCTCCCCCCACCGCGGGGTGGGCACGCCGAGCCCGATGAGGCACTGCGCCTTGCCGGTCATGCCGGCCTCTGCCGCGGCTTCCAAGATGCGGGCACGCGCATCCTCGCTGTCGGCGACGCAGGCCTCGAAGCGCGCACGCCCCCCCTCGTCAGCGAAGCGCAGCGCGAACGGGGCGAAGACAGGTCGCGGACCGGAGATGTCGAGCGCGAGCGTCACGCCCTCCGGCCGCGCGCGCGAGAGCAGACCTTCGAGCCGCCGCCGCTCCTCGTCGGTCTCCACCACGGCGGTGATCTCGACGCGCCCGGCCTCCACGCCGATCTTGGAGCGCGGTAGGTCCCGGAGGGCATCGAGGGCGAAAGACAGCGCCGCATCCCAGCCTTCGGGCGCAGGGTGACGCGAGCCTTCCACCATGTCCGACACCGGGCCCATTCCCTCGAGCCCTTCCGCGATCCCGCCCGCATCGGTGCCTGGAACGAGCCCGATGAGCGAGAGGCCTGCGTCGTTGCGCAGGATCTGGAGCGAGACCCGCGGGATCGAGATCCCTTCGCGGGGAACGACCTGCATGGCGTCGATCACCCGGGCGGGATCGACGGCGGTGCCCGCGGCGGTCACGGCGCGGAAGCGGGCCGCCTCGTCAGGCGCCGTCCCGGTCAGGATCAGCCGAAGGCCATCGGCCTCCGCCGTCGCGAAGTCGGCGTCCCGCTCCAGGAGGGCCACGGACACGTCGTCCACGGAGCGGCGTTCGATCTCGCCCGCGAGCATCCAGGCCGCGCCCCCGCACGCAGCGGCGGCCAGTCCGAGCGCCACCACCGTCGCGAATACCCGTTGCCCTTTCATCACCACTGCCCCCTCGCCGGCCGGTCTAGGTCTCGGTCGGCGGGACTATCGGTTCGTCCCCGCGTACGCAATCGCGCCGGCCTACAGCATCGCCGCGACGGCGAAGAACGGCAGAGGCAGAAATCCGGCGTCCCGGTTGGTGCGAAACAGGCGCAGACAGGCAGCCGGGTCGCGGGGGGTGAACCGGGCGATCTGCCAGAGGAGATGGCCCCCGAACGCCGCTACGCCGGCGAACGCGACTGCGAGCGCGGGCGGACGGTGGGAGAGCGCCAGGGCGACTGCGGCTGCCATGAGGACGCATGCGAGCGCGAGGAACGTCCTCATCCACGGGCCGGGACGCTCGCCGAAGCGCCGTGCGGTCGAGCGGACCCCGATCAGGGCGTCATCCTCGATGTCCTGATAGGCGTATATGGTGTCGTAGAAGAGCGTCCACGCGACGCCGGAGAGGTACAGCAGCACCGAGGCCGCAGGCACCTGCCCCGCGTAGGCGGCCCAGGCGAGCAGGGCGCCCCAGTTGAACGCGATCCCGAGAAACGCCTGCGGCCACCACGTGAACCGCTTGGCGAAGGGATACACGGCGACCGGCAGCAAAGACAGCACGCCGAGCGCGATCGCGACGGGATGGAACGTCAGCAGGATCCCGAAGGCGAGAAGCGCCTGCGCGCACATCCAGACCACGGCCCCCTTGGGCGTCGCCTGGCCCGACGGCAGCGGCCGGGACGCCGTGCGCGCGACGGCCGCGTCGAACTCCCTGTCGGTCAGGTCGTTCCAGGTGCAGCCCGCCCCCCGCATCAGCACGGCCCCCACCGAGCAGCCCGCGGCGATCCAGGCCATGAGCCCCCAGTCGGGCGGACGCTGCGCGGACGCGGCCGCGAGTAGCAGGCCCCACCAGCAAGGCAGCAGCAGGAGCCAGGTTCCGATCGGCCGGTCGACCCGGCTCAGCCGGAGCCATGGCCGGGCCCAGTCGGGCGCGGCGTGATCGACCCAGTTGCCCTTGACGGCATCGGCGACCTGACCTTGAACCGGCTGGGGTTGGGACACGGGGGGCTCCATGGTCGGCGCGCTGAAGGGACGGGCGGCGGGCAAGGTCCGACTGCATGTGCCCCACCCGCTCGCGTCGGGGCAAGAGGCGCCCCTGACGCGGGAGCAGGCGCATTACCTTACTTCGGTGATGCGCCTCGGGCCGGGGGACATGCTGACCGCCTTCGATGGCCGTTCCGGCGCATGGGCCGCGCGCATCCTGGATGCGGGCCGCAAGGGGGGGCGCGTCGAGGCCATGTCCCGGACGGCGCCCCAGCGGGATCCTCCCGATCTGTGGCTCCTGTTCGCGCCGCTCCGCAAGGCCCGGACGGATTTCGTCGTCGAGAAGGCGGTCGAGCTCGGCGCCCGGCGCATCCTCCCCGTCCAGACCGAGCACACGAACGCGGACCGCATCCGCCGGGATCGCCTCCAGGCCCATGCGATCGAGGCCGCGGAGCAGTGCGGCGGCACCTTCGTCCCCGAGGTCGGCGACCTCGCGCCCCTGCCCACCGTGCTCGGCTCCTGGCCCCCCGGGCGGGCACTGGCCTTCGCGGACGAGGCGCTGGCCGACGACCCGGATTGGAGCGGTCCCGGAGAGGCTGGCGCCTGGCCACCTGCGCCGGCCGCCGTGCTCGTCGGCCCCGAGGGCGGCTTCTCGGACGCGGAGCGCGCACGCATCCGTTCGATGCCCGAAGCTGCCGCCGTCACGCTCGGCCCCCGCATCCTGCGGGCGGACACCGCGGCCGTCGCGGCGCTCGCCCTGTGGCAGTCCGCGCGCGGCGACTGGGCCGTGCGATGACGGGCGGCACGATCAGGCCCGAGGCACGCGCAACACTCCGCCGCTGGGGCGAGGTCCTGTTCGCGGCGGGGCTTATCGCGGTCGGCCTCTGGATGATGGCCACCGCCCTGGGCCTCTTCGCCCTCTTCGGCGTCGTCCTCGCCACCGTGGGCGGGGTGATGCTCCCGCGGGTGCTGCGCCGTCTGCGCATGGGCGCCGAGGCGGAGGCGCCCGGCGTGGTGGAGATCGTGGAGGGGCGCATCGCCTATTTCGGCCCGGTCTCCGGGGGCGCCACGGGGCTCGACCTGCTCACGGAGGTGGCGCTGAGGCACACGCCCGACGACGCCGCGTGGTGGATGCTGTCCTCCGAGGGCGCGCGGCCCCTCTTGATCCCGGCCGGCGCGCGCGGCGCCGAGGAGCTGCCCGAGGCGCTCTTGCCCCTGCCCGGCTGGAGCACGGAGGCCGCGGCGGCGGCGCTTCGAGCCCGCGCGCACGGCGTGACCGTGCTCTGGCGGCGCACGCCCGCGGCCGCCCTGCCCCGGCCTTGACACCCCTGCGCCCCGCGCTCACTCCCCCCGGCGGGTGACGACGCCGAGCAGAGGGGCCCAATGTCCATTCCACAGAGCGGCGGCGGAGCGCCCGTCTCGACCGAGGCCGAGCTGGTCGCCTACCTCGAATCCGGTTGCAAGCCCGAGGCGGACTGGCGGATCGGCACGGAGCACGAGAAGTTCGGCTATCGCGCCGACACGCTCGAGCCGCTTCCCTACGAGGGCGACAGGTCCGTCCATGCCGTGCTGGCGGGCCTGCGCGACCGCTTCGGCTGGTCCCCCGTCGAGGAGGCGGGCCATCTGATCGGGCTCGAGAAGGACGGCGCGAACATCTCTCTCGAGCCGGGAGGCCAGCTCGAGCTCTCCGGCGCCCCGCTCGAGACGATCCACCACACCTGCGACGAGGTGAACGATCACCTCCGCGAGGTGCGGGCCGTCGCCGACCCGCTCGATGTCGGCTTCATCGGGCTCGGCGCGGCACCGATCTGGTGGCATGAGGACATGCCGCTCATGCCGAAGGGCCGGTACGAGCTGATGGACGGCTACATGGGCCGGGTCGGCACGATGGGCCGGGACATGATGCGCCGCACCTGCACCGTCCAGGTGAACCTGGACTTCGCCTCCGAGGCGGACATGGTGTTGAAGCTCCGCGTGAGCCTCGCCCTGCAACCCGTTGCCACCGCTCTGTTCGCGAACTCCCCGTTCTGGGAGGGCGCGCCGAACGGGCACCGGTCCTGGCGGGCCCGCATCTGGCGGGATCTCGACGCCTCCCGCACCGGCATGATCCCCTGGGCCTTCGAGGAGGGGATGGGGTTCGAGCGCTACACGGACTGGGCGCTCGACGTGCCGATGTACTTCGTGCACCGGGATGGGCGCTACATCGACGCGCTCGGCCAGTCCTTCCGCGACTTCCTCGACGGCCGCCTGCCCGCCCTGCCCGGCGAGCGGCCGACGCGCGCGGACTGGGCCGACCACCTCACGACCGCCTTCCCCGAAGTGCGGGTCAAGAAATTCATGGAGATGCGTGGGGCCGATGGCGGTCCCTGGCGCCGGCTCTGCGCGCTCCCGGCCTTCTGGGTCGGCCTCCTCTACGACGGGCCGACGCTCGACGCCGCGTGGGACCTCGTGAAGGGATGGGACGCCGAGACCCGGGAAGGCCTGCGCGTCGCGGCCTCCGAGCGGGCGCTCGCGGGCGAGGCGGGGGGCGTCCGACTGCTCGACGCCGCGCGCGAGGCCGTTGCCCTGGCCGAGGCCGGACTGAAGGCACGGGCGCGCCCGGGGGCCGGCGGACTCGTCCCGGACGAGACGCACTTCCTCAACGCCCTGAAGGAGTCGGTGGAGACCGGGCGCTCCCCCGCCGACGAGCTTCTCGACGACTACGAGACAGAGTGGGGCGGCGACCTCTCGCGCATCTACGCGGCCCGCAGCTACTGACGCGCCGCGAAGCCGTCGTGACCCCCGATCGGAGCCTCCTCGGATAGGACGCGAGTGACCCGCGCGAAGGCCGGCCCCCGCTCCATCGCCGAGAGCATGCCGGCGATCGCCTCCGCGGGTCCCTCCAGATGGGCCGAGACCGTGCCATCGGCCTCGTTCCGCACCCATCCGACAAGACCGCGCGCTCGCGCCTCCGCGACCGTCCACGCCCGGAACCCGACCCCCTGGACGCGCCCCTCGACCCGCACCCGCCGCGCGACGTCGGCGCGGTCGGTCATCGCGGGTCCACCCCGAGCACGAACTGCGCGGCGGCCTCGGCGGGCATCTCGCAGGGCCGCAGGAGCGGGCCGGAGGCAAGCCTGTAGAGGTTCAGGCTCACGAGATCGCGGCGGCCCTCGCCCGCCCCGCCCAGCGCCCGCGCGACGAGCTTCTCGGATCGCCCGTCGGCGAGGAGGGACCGCGTGACCAGCCAGTCGCGCCCACCGAAGCTGCCGCGCCATCCGCCCATGGGCAACCGGGCCAGCCGGTCGGCCACCTTCGCGGCCCTCTCGCGCGAGGCGTCGTCCCGACCCTTCCCGGAGGCGGGCGCGTACACCGCTCAGTCCCGCCGCGCGACGCTCCCGCCGCCCTGCCCGATGGGGGTGCGGACCGGATCGGGGCCGAACCTGTTCTGCCCGTTCGTGCCGGGCTGCACGGCGAAGAAGATCAGGACGAGGATGCCCAGGAGCGGGACGAGGAGGAGGAGCGACCACCAACCCGTGCGGTCGATGTCGTGGAGCCTCCGGATCAGCACCGAGAGGTAGGGGATGAAGACCACTATCCCGATGATCGCCTGCAGGATGCTGCCCAGCCCCTCGTTCGGGAAGATCAGCTCGGCGACCGCCTGGACGATCGCCTGGAAGAGCGCGAACCACCAGAACTCCGACCGGCGGGCGCGCCCTCCGAAATCTGCGAAACGTTCGGTCAGGCAGACGCGGACGGATTCGAGGAACGACATGGGGGGCTCCTTGGGCCTCGGGTGGGCCGTCTCGCGGCCCCGGCCGCGGCAGCTTGCCCGACGGCTCCCGTGGCGGCAAGCTCTCAGGCCTTGCGGCCGAAGCGCGGCTCCTCGCCCCGCGCGAGCCGGGCGATGTTCGGCGCGTGGCGGAGGTAGATCAGCGCGGCCAGCGCCACCAGAAGTGCCACCGTCGTCGGCGCGAGCCACCACGCGAGCAGCGGCGCGAGCGTGGCCGCGACGAGGGCGGAGAGCGAGGAGATGCGCGTCGCCAGCGCCACCGCGAGCCAGACCCCGCAGGCGGCCAGCCCCACCGGCCAGGCGAGCGCGAGGAGCGTGCCGAGATAGGTGGCCACCCCCTTCCCGCCCTTGAAGCCGAGCCAGACCGGGTAGCAGTGCCCAGCGAAGCTCGCGAGGCCGGCGACCTGCCCCGCATCCTCGCCCGCCAGCGCCCGCGCCGCCAGGACCACGGCCCCCGCCTTCCCGGCGTCGCAGACGAGCGTAAGGAGCGCGGCGAGCCGGTTGCCGGTCCGCAGGACGTTGGTCGCCCCGATGTTGCCGGAGCCGATCCGCCGCAGATCGCCCAGCCCGAAGACCCGGGCCCAGACGATCCCGAACGGGATCGCGCCGAGGAGATAGGCGACCACCGCGACGAGCAGCAGCACGAGCGGCGACGACGTCATCTCAGGCAGCATGCAGTTCCTCCCCCCAGGCCCGTTCGCCGGCGACGAAGGTGGTGCGCACTCGTCCCTCCATGCGGGCGCCGTCGAACGGCGTGTTCTGGCTCTTCGACTGCAATGTGAAGCGGTCAAGGACGAAGGGCGCGTCCGGATCGAACAGGACCAGATCGGCGGGCGCGCCGGGCCTGAGCGATCCCCCGGCCAGCCCGAGGCGCCGGGCCGGCGCCGTCGACATCGCGCGCCACAGCACGGGCAGGGGCACGGCACCCGAATGATGGAGCCGCATCGCCGCGGGAAGAAGCGTCTGCAGCCCGACGGCCCCCGATGCGGCCACCTCGAAGGGAAGGCGCTTGCTCTCCTCGTCCTGCGGCGTGTGCATCGAGCAGAGCACGTCGATCGCCCCGCTGGCCAGCGCGTCGACGACGGCGACACGGTCCTCCTCGGCCCGGAGCGGGGGCTTCAGCTTGAAGAACGTCCGGTACTCCCCGACGTCGAGCACGTTGAGCGTCAGGTGATGGATCGACACGCCGGCCGAGACGTCGAGGCCGGCCTCCCTCGCCCGGGCGAGTGGCGCGAGGGCGGCCGCGGTCGTGATCTGATCGGCATGCCATCGCGCGCCGGTCATCTCCACGAGGGCGAGGTCGCGCTCCAGCCCCATCCGCTCCGCCAGCGGCGAGACCGCGGGCAGCCCCCGCAGGCTCGCGAACTTGCCCGACGTGGCGCAGGCGCCCTCGCTGAGCTCCGCGTCCTGCGGATGCCCGACCACGAGCGCGCCGAGGCTCCTCGCATAGGAAAGGCAGCGCGAGAGCACCTTGGGCCCCGGAGATCGGTCGCCATCGGTGAAGGCGGCGGCTGCAGCGTCGAGCAGGAACCCCATCTCGCACATCTCGCGCCCCTGTCGGCCACGGGTCAGCGCGGCCATCTGGTGGACCCGGACGGGCGCCGCCGACCGCGCCCGCGTGAGCGCGTGCTCCAGAGCCTCGGGGCTGTCGATGGCCGGGGTCGTGTCGGGCCGACACACCATCGTGGTGACGCCGCCCGCGAGCGCGGCCCGCCCGGCCGAGCGGAAGCTCTCCCGGTGGCGCTCCCCGGGCTCGCCCACCTTGACACCCCAATCGACGAGGCCGGGCGCGAGGTGCAGCCCCCGGCAGTCATACGTCTCCGCCACGGGGCCCGGGGCGGTGATCAGGCCGGCCTCGACCCGCAGATCCCCCGGACCCACCGTGCCCGCCTCCGGATCGAGGAGGCGCGCGTTGGCGAGACGGAACGGCTTGGCGGACATGGGTGCGGCCTAGCCCGCGCGCGGCATGGGGGCAACGCCCGCGGCCCCGTCAGAACAGCGCGACCACCGCCACGGCGACCGCCAGCGCCACGAGGACGATGAGCGCGATCCGCCGCCCGGACGGACCGTCGTCGACGGAGGTGCCCTCGTTGGCGAAGCGCGGCGGGTCGTCCTGTGCGGGCTCGGCCCTCGGCAGCGGTGCGGCCGCATGGTCCGCCGCGGGCACGGGGTAGGCACCCACATGCGTCAGGTGGTGCGCGGGGCTGAGATCCGCCCGGGCGGAGATCGCCCGCGGGGTCAGCAAAAGCACGTCCCCCTCGAGCGCGTCGAGCCGGGCCGCGTCCGCGTCCAGCGCGGCCCGGTCCGCCTCGTGGGCCTGCGCGAGGTAGTCGCGCAGGCCCATCCCGTCGAGATCGGCCACGGCGAAGAGCTCGGTCCTCGACGCATCGACCGGCGCCCCGAGCGCTCCCGACAGAGCGGCGTCGTCCGGCGCGACCGCTCCGCCCTCCATGCGCGACAGGAAGGTCCCGCGGGGAAGCGGCTCGCCCCCGTCCGAGACGGCGAAGACGTGGATGAGCGGGTCGGTGGGCGAGACGGTGGGGGCCATGATGTCCTCTGCGGTGGTGATCTTTGCGCCCGGACGTCCGGCCCGCCGGGGCTACGTGCCGCCCAGCGCCTCGAGCAGCGCGCGCGACGGCTCGCCGGTCGGAGCCAGGCCGCGGCTCGCCTGGTACCCTGCGATGGCCTCGCGCGTCCCGCTGCCGATCACGCCATCGGGCGTGCCCGCGTCGAACCCGGCCGCCGTGAGGCGCCGCTGCAGCTCCTGCCGGTCCGCGAGCGTGAGCCCCGCCGCGTCCGGTCCGAACCCCTGCCTGAGGGGTCCCTCCCCCGCCAGCCGGTTCGCCAGGTAGCCGACCGCCAGCGCGTAGTTGTCGGAATTGTTGTAGCGCTTGATCACCCGGAAGTTCGGCCCCGTGCCGAAGGCGGGCCCGCCGGCGTCCGGGCGGATCGTGTTCGACCCCGCCCCCGGCCGCCCGGCCTCGGCGCTCCAGGCCGCCCCCCGGCGCCAACCCGACCGCGCGAGATACGCAGCGGCGGATGCCAGCGCGTCGGTCGGATCGTCCGACCAGATGTCGCGCCGACCGTCGCCGGTGAAGTCGACCGCGTAGCCGAGGAACGAGGTCGGGATGAACTGGGTATGGCCCATGGCGCCGGCCCAGGAGCCGACCATCCGGTCGGGCGTCGTGTCCCCGGAGGCGAGGATCCGCAGCGCGGCGAGGAGCTGCTGCTCGAAGAAGCGCCCCCGCCGCCCGTCATAGGCAAGCGTCGACGTCGCGGAGACGACCGGGATGTCGCCCCGCCGCGTCCCGAAGCGGCTCTCCACGCCCCAGATCGCGGCGACGATCTCCGCCGGCACGCCCCAGCGCGCCTCGATCCGCTCGAGGGTCGCGCGCTGGGAGGCGAAGGCCGCACGGCCCTGCGCCACCCTCTCCTCGTTCGCGACGAGCTGGAGGTAATCCTCGAAGGAGCGGCGGAACTCGGCCTGGTTCCGGTCCCGCTCGATCACGACCGGCAGGTAGCCTGCGTCTTGGAAGGCGGCCTCGAGCACCGATTCGGGGATGCCGGCCGCCGCCGCGCGGGGCCGGAAGGCGGCCACCCATCGCGCCCAGCCCGGATTCGGCTCCGGCCGGACCGCCGGCCGCGAGGACGCGTCCGGAGCCGCTTCGGCACACCCCGTGAGCGCGCCGGCGGCAAGCGTGGCAAGGGAAAGACAGACTTGGCGGCGGGTGGGCATCGCGTGTCCGGCTGTCGGATGGGTCGGGCCGGAGCCTACCGGACCGACGGTCGCGCGCAAGTGGCGCCGCGTCCGCCTTGCAGGGGGGAAGGATTCACTTAAAAGGAGAGCTATTGTTTGAAGTGTAAGGGTATAGTTGGTGATGACATTGTTGACGCTATTGGTGTGCCTTGCCTCTGGGCAGGAGGCGGCCCGGTGAGGGGCGTTGGATCGGGGCGTGGCCCCCTGTCGAACTTTCCGGCCGGCGGCGCGTCGGGTCGAAGGCGCGTGTCCCAGACCCCCTCGGACAGAGGCGCCGGAGGTGGTGCCTCGCCCGTGGCGCCGTTGCGAGCCGCATCCGGCCCGCGAAGCGCCCCGGCCCGCGGCAACGCCGCGCGGACGCGGCAGTCGATCCTCGACGGCGCGTTCGACGCCCTCGTCGAGGGAGGGCTTCCGAACCTCTCCTTCGATCGGATCGCCCGGGCGTCCGGCACGTCCCGACAGCTCGTGCGGTATCATTTCCCGGATGCCGACACGCTGATGATCGAACTGTGCGACAGGCTGGCGGCCACCTATCGCGATGCGCTCCTCGAGGGGATCGCGAGCCTGCCGCCGGATGCGCCGCGGCTCGGGGTGTTCCTCGACTTCTACTTCGACGTGCTCGAGGGGCGCCGCAAGCCGAAGGACGAGCAGGTCTACGACGCCTTGATGTCCCGTGCCGCCGGCTCCGCGAAGGTGCGGGACCGGCTCCGGGATCAGTACTCGCTCCTCGGACAGATCGTGACGAACGAGCTCGTCCTGGCGCATCCCAGCCTCGAGGCCGAGCGCGCCTCGGAGATCTCCTGGCTGTTCGTGGCCCTCGTCTACGGGCATTGGCGACTCGTCTCGACGTTGGGCTTCTCGCCGTCCCACCGGAAGGTGACGCGGGAGGCGGTGGACCGCCTCATCGCGTCGTACCTCTCGGATCCCGGCACGCCCCGTGGCGTGAAGGTATGGGAGACCGAATCGACGGCCTGAGCACATTCCTGCCGACTGGTTTGACGGTCGGCAGGAGATGCCCCACCTACATCCGGCGGTTGTGATTCCCGGCAGGCAGCAGCTTTCCCGTGTCATGAACCCGAAAGCGGCCCTTCGACTGGCCGCACCCTCCCACTCGCCTGCTACGCTAGATTTTTCTTTTCGGAAAAGATCTATGCCGATGGCGTTGTTAACCAAACGTTAACCTTTGTCGTGGGCTTTCATTTTGAAAGTAGGCGCGGAGAGCCGTTGACGGGTCGGCGCCATAGCCGCCAAGTTGGTCACGGGAAGAGCAACGGCGCTTCGACTTTGGAGTGGATCGGAGCGGTTGGGGCCCTTCCTGGGTACATTTGAGTAGGTCATTTACTGCGCCATGGCCCCTCGCGCTCTGCGCGGGGGGTCCGCTTTCTTTACTGGCCCCGTTGACTGGTTTTCAGCTTCCGCCGCCCGTGCCGTGAGCCGACCACCCCGGGGGCCGCTTCCCGAAGAACGCGCCGACACCCTCCTTCGCCTCTTCCCCCTGCCAGACATGAACCAGCCGCGCGACGCTGTCCTCGACCGTCTCCTCGTCGATCCGCGGCCCCAGCCTCCTGAGTTGCGCCTTCGCCGCGGCGACCGCGCCGGGCGCGACCGAGAGATATGGCGCAACTTCCTCATCCACCGCCTGGTCCAAAGCCTCCGGAGGCACGCTCCGCGCGAGCAGCCCGAGAGCAACGGCTTCCGGCGCGTCGAACCGACGTCCCGAGAAGAACACCCGACGTGCGCGGGCCTCCCCCATCCGCGCCGCGACGTAGGGGCCGATCGTGGCGGGGATCAGCCCGAGCCGCACCTCGGTAAAGGCGAAGCGCGCGGTCTCCGCACCGACGCAGACGTCGCAGACCGACATGAGCCCGAGGCCACCGCCATAGGCCTGCCCCTGGATCCGCCCGATCAGCGGTTTGGGCAGCTCGTTCAACGCACGGAGCATCCCGGCGAGACGCCTCGCCTCGTCCGCGCGCTCCTCCGGTTCGGCCTCGAACTGCCGGCGCATCCAGCCGAGGTCGGCCCCCGCGCAGAAGCTCCGCCCTGCCCCGGTCAGCACGACCGCCCGAACCGCGTTGTCACTCCCGAGCCGGTCCGCCGCCTCGCTCAACGCGTCCATTATCTCCGAGGACATCGCGTTGTGCTGCTCGGGGCGGTCGAGGGTCACCGTGGCGACGCCGCGTCCGTCCGTCTCGATCCGCAAGGTCATGACGCATCCCCCCCTGCCCTTCGCATCGCGCGCGCCATCGCCGCGGCCTCGGCGACGCATGCGGCGTCGAGCCCGGTCGCGAAGCCGAGCCCCTCGAGATGGGCGAGCACCGCCTCCGTGGCGACGTTGCCCGCCGCACCGGGCGCGTAGGGGCACCCGCCGAGCCCGCCGACGGCCGCATCGAATACCCGCACCCCCCGCGCCAGCGCGACGTCGACGTTCTCTAGCGCGCGGCCGGTCGTGTCGTGGAAGTGGCCGGCCAATCTCTCGGCCGGCATCTCCTCGAGGACGGCGGCGAGCATGGCGTCGACGGCCTCCGGCCTGCCCCGCCCGATCGTGTCGCCCAGCGAGATCTCGGATGCGCCCATCTCGGCCAGTCGCGCCGCGACCCTGGCGGTGGAGGTGGGCGCGACCGCCCCGTCGAACGGGCACTCTACGACGCAGGAGACGTAGCCGCGAAGCGCGATCCCGTCCCTCAGGGCGGCCTCGCAGACCGGGGCGAAGCGGTCCAGGCTCTCGGCGATGCTCGCGTTCAGGTTCGCGCGGGAGAAGCCCTCCGAGGCGGAGGCGAAGACCGCCACCATGTCGGCGCCCGCGTCCCTCGCCCGTTCGTAGCCCTTCAGGTTCGGCGTGAGCGCCGCGTATCGAACCCCGGGGGCGCGGCGGATCCCGGCCATCACCTCGGCGCCGTCGGCCATCTGAGGCACCCAGCGGGGGCTGACGAAGGAGGCCGCCTCGATCCGGCGGAATCCGCACTTCGAAAGCGCGTCGATGAGGGCGACCTTCTCCGCGGTCGGGATCGTCTCCGCCTCGTTCTGAAGCCCGTCGCGTGGCCCGACCTCGAAGATCTCCACGGCCGCATCGCCCGTCATCGGCTCCCTCCCGCCCCGGCCGGGTCCGGCGCTTCATAGAAGTCCCGGGTGTAGAGGCGCGCCTCGTCCACCCCGGGCTGCGCCGCCCGCCATGCGGGTCGTGCCTCGAACCGCTCGATCCAGCCGCGCATCCGCGGCCGATCGCCGACCCGCGCGAACCGCCGGGCCATCGTGACGGCCTGCCCCACCGCGACGTCGGCCGCCGAGAAGCCATCGAGGAGCAACCAGTCCCCCGAGAGCCCCCGTTCGATCGCGTCGAAGCACTTCCCGACCCGCATCGCCTCCAGCCGCATCAGCGTGGGCGATCGCATCCAGTCCTCGCACAACATGAGGTGCTGCTGCGTCAGCGCGGCGACATGCTGGCTCACCGTCTCGGCGAAGTGGAGCCAGATCAGCCAGTCCGCCCGCTCCGGATCGCCCGGCGGCCTGTCGAGCGGCCCGCCGAACCGCTCGCAGAGGATCTGCACGATGGCCCCGGATTCCCAGTAGGCCCGCCCGTCCATCTCGAGCGCCGGCGTGCGGCCCGCGGGGCTGAGGGCGAGGTGCTCCGGCGAGCGGAGCGATCGGTCGAACGGCCAGACCCGAAGCTCGAACGGCACGGCGAGCTCATGGAGCAGCCAGAGCACCCGCTCCGACCGCGATTGCGGGACATGATGGAGCCGCAGGGTCATCCCGGGACCGGTCCCGGCGCAGCCATCGCGGAGGTGGGCAGCGTTCCGGGGCATGGTAGTCCGTCCTCCGACCGGCACTCGTCACCCACGGCCCTCGGCGTCATCTCGCCGTCTCCGGCGTGCGGATACTGCGAAGGCAGGAGGTGGCGTTCGCGACACCCGGAGCGGCGGTCGAGGAGATCCCGGGAGGACGCCGCATCTGCGCGATGCCTCCCTCCCGATGCGGCCTTGACGAGGATCGCCCTGCCAACACCCGTGCCCGCACGATCACCGCTCCAGATTCGCCCCGGCGGCCCGATCATGATGCGGCCACCCGAGACGGGCCGTGCGTCTCAGCTTGAATGAACCCGCTCGCCCCCTGACGCCCGTTCGACGTCGCCTGCCGCGCGGCCGCAGGCACCACCCTACTCCTCCATCCGCACGAGCGCCGCGCCCGCCTCAACCTGCGCGCCCTCCGCGGCGAGCACCTCGGCCACCACGCCGTCGCGCGGCGCGCGCAGCACGTGCTCCATCTTCATCGCCTCGAGCACCGCGAGCCTCGCCCCCGCCTCCACCTCCTGCCCAGCCGAGACGTGGACCGACTTAAGCAGCCCCGGCATAGGCGCCTCCACCGTACCGGCGCCGGCGACCGCTGCGCCCCCCGCCGCCAGCGGATCGGGCACGTCGAAGGCATGTCCGTCGCCCCAGAAGACGTGGACCGCCCCCTCGCCGCGCACCACCTCGGCGGGCACCGGCGCGTCGTCCACCCGCCACGCGCCCGCCGCATCCCGCGAAACCGCATGCCTGTCCCCGCCGAGCGCGACCTCGTATCGGCGCGGGGCCTCGACCGTGACGGACCCGGCGATGTCCTCGCCTTCGGAGGTCATCCGGACCGGCCAGGACAGGGGCGCCCAGAGGTGGAACCCCTCGTGCCGCCCCGTCTCCTCCCGGAGCAACGCCCCCACCGCGGCCAGCGCGCGGACCGGCTCCGTGGGGGTCGGGCGGGCGGCCAGCGCGGCCCCGTCCCGCTCGATCAGCCCGGTATCCACCTCGCCGGCCCGGAAGCCCTCATGCGCGGCGAGGCGGCGGAGGAACGCGAGATTGGTCGGCACCCCCGCCACCTGGCATCGCGACAGGGCGTCGTGGAGCGCGCCGAGGGCCGCGTCCCGCGTCGGCCCGTGAACGACCACCTTCGCGATCATCGGATCGTACCAGGGCGAGACGACGTCGCCCTGCCGCACCCCCGTCTCGATCCGCGCCGACGGGGGGAAGCGGAGGTGGTCGAGCCGACCGGTCTGCGGCAGGAAGCCGGAGGCCGGATCCTCGGCGTAGAGACGCGCCTCGAAGCTGTGCCCGCGGATCCGCAGGTCCCCCTGCCGGGCGGGAAGCGGCTCCCCCGCGGCCACGCGGAGCTGCCATTCGACGAGGTCGACCCCGGTGATCTCCTCGGTCACCGGATGCTCGACCTGCAGGCGTGTGTTCATCTCCATGAAATAGAAGCGGTCCGGCCGCAGCCCCTCGGAGGCGTCGGCGATGAACTCGACGGTGCCTGCCCCCGCGTAGCCGATCGCCTCGGCCGCGCGGACGGCCGCCGCCCCCATCGCCTCGCGCATCTCCGCGGTCATTCCGGGCGCGGGCGCCTCCTCGATCACCTTCTGATGCCGGCGTTGCAGCGAGCAGTCCCGCTCGAAGAGATGCACCGCGCGCTCGCCGTCCCCGAAGACCTGCACCTCCACGTGGCGCGGCGTGGCGACGTAACGCTCGATCAGGACGCGCCCGTCGCCGAAGGCCCGTTCCGCCTCCGAGCGGGCGGAGGCCAGCGCCTCCGCGAACCCGGCCGCGCTGTCCACCCGGCGCATCCCCTTGCCGCCGCCGCCCGCCACCGCCTTGACCAGCACCGGCCAGCCGATCCGTGCGGCCTCCTCCGCCAATGCCGCGTCGTCCTGATCGGCGCCGTGGTAGCCAGGCACGACCGGCACGCCCGCCTCCTGCATGAGCCGCTTGGCGGCGTCCTTGAGGCCCATCGCGTCGATCGCGTCGGCGGACGGCCCGATGAAGACGAGCCCCGCCGCCTCGACGGCCCGCACGAAGCCGGGGTTCTCGCTCAGGAAGCCGTAGCCGGGGTGGACGGCCTCCGCCCCCGTCGCCAGGGCCGCCGCCACGATCGCATCCCCGCGCAGGTAGCTGTCCGCAGGAGCCGCGCCGCCCAGGCCCACCGCCTCGTCCGCCATCTCGACATGCCGCGCGGACGCATCCACGTCCGAATGGACGGCCACCGTCCGGACGCCGAGCCGGCGACAGGTGTCGATCACCCGGCAGGCGATCTCGCCCCGGTTCGCGATCAGGATCTTCCGGAACATCGACTCGCCTCTCCCCCCACGCCGCGATGCTCGCACACCCGCCCTGCCCCGCGCCGCCCCGGACCGGGGTCGGTGGGGCGCTTCCGTGTGCCACAGCCCGCTACGCCTCGAGCATAGCGACCCGGGCCGTGCCGGCAACGCCCGAGCACGACGCCGGCCTGCGAGCCTGCCGATGATACAGTCCGCGCCGGCGTCAGCCCCGCCGCACCTCGTCACGGAGCAGATGCAGGCAGTAGCCGCACCAGAATCCGGACCAGACGACGAAGCCCGTCAGCTTCGCCGTTTCCTCCGCGAAGATGACCTTCGTCGTGGTGCCCACGAACTTCTCGAGCTGATCGATCGCGACCATCCCGACTAGCAGTGCAACGGCCAGCCAGAAGGGAAGGAAGGGAACCCTCACCGCCTCGGCGCGAAGGCACCCTAGGATCGCCATGCCGAGTAGCCCGTAGGCTGCGAAGATCGCAAGCTCAGGTATGCCGAACGCGTGGCGCAGCACCCGTTCATGCAGCATGAAGAGGTCGTCGATCGCGAGCAGTGCGGAAAGGACCGAGACCATCGCAATGGCGAAATGCACCCGCTGAGGCACGACGGCTCCCCTCATCACCATCCAGCTAAACCCGCAAACGGCCGCGGAAACGGTCATCACGAGAACGCCGACGTGGGAGAACAGACCCGTGGACGGGTCGAACCTGTAGACGTCTGCGGGATCATTCAGGAGTGGCACCCATTCGAGCTCTCTCTCCCGGAACCAGAGCACTACCGCCAGAATGGTGGCGCCGGGAAGGAGCAGGAGCGTCGCCAATGCCCAGCGGGGAACCACCACCTCTCCCCGGCTTCTCCGCATGCGATCCGGAAGGGAAACGGCAACCTCGACGTCGGCCATCAGACCCCTGTGACTTCCTGCGCCTAAGTCACGGGTAAAGAACGCGTGCCAGTTTGACAAAGGTTATATGAACGGCGTGCCGGCGCTGCCTCCCGAGCGTGCTGGAACCGTGCCGCGGCCACTGCCAGCTGAACCGTCCGTGCGGCATGGGGTGCTCGGGGCTCACCTCGGCCTCGGGGTTGCAGCATTGCCGACCACGAACGCCTAACTCTACACCGAAACTACACGTTCGTGGGCCACCGCATTCACCTAGCGAGCCGCAGGCAGCCAGCTAATGCAGGGCGGGCGGCGGAGACCCCGCCTGCCCATGCGCTTCCGCAGGGACAATGAAGTCAGGTCCGCGCCCCGCGGCGCAACTCGCGATGAGCGAAGGCGATCCAGAATCCCGACCAGAGGACGAACCCCGTCAGCTTCAGCGTCTCCTCGCCCAGCAGCAGCCAGCCTGGCGTGCCGACAACCTTCTCGAGCCTGTCCAGAAGCACCATTCCGGCCAAAAGCGCGAGCGATCCCCAAAGGGGGAGGAACGTCGGTGTCAGCACCCAATCCCGGATCTTCCACAGGATCACGGCCCCGATGGCACCGTAGACGGAATAGACGACCATCTCGTGCAGGTGCAGCCCGTGACGGAGAACGCGTTCGTGGAGGAGGAACATGTCGTCGAGCGCGAGCAGAGCGGAGAGCAGTCCCACCAGCCCGAGCGCGCCGACCGCCCCGGCCCGATCGACGTCTCCTCTCAGCTGTCCCCAAGCGAAGAGCGCGATGGCGGATACGGCCGTCAGGGCCAGCACCCCCGCGTGGGAGAAGAGGCCGGCGAAGACCGGGAACTCGTAGAAGTCGGACGGGTCGAGCAGAACGAACGCCCACTTCTCCCCCCGCGACCAGAGCCAGGCAACCACCCCGACGATCGCGATCGCCGGCGTCATGAGGAGCACCAGAACCCAGGTGGCGGGCAAAACCTGAGCATCCGACGAACACCCAGCCGCAGGGAACCGGTCGGGTTCGCCCGTTGGCGACCCGTCAATCGTGAAGCTTACCATTAACGAAACCTTAACAATATGGAATGTGGTGGACCGGAACCTAGACCCTCCCTTGCAGTCAAGCAAAGGAAATATGACGCTTTCATTATGACAAAATTGGGCGCTCACCAACGCGTCGTGTGTGGACCCGTTCGGCCAATAGATGGGGCTGCGGTAGCCTCCGATGCCATGCAATCAGGCCGCTTGCGAACACTGACGGCCATCGGTGCCATCATCCGCGTCGCGAGAGCGGGTCTCCAGATGAGGGGTCCTGTCTTGTCTTATCGAAAACGCTGATCGAAATGCCGGAGTGAATGAACGTTGTAGCGTCCCGAGTTGCCCCGGTGAGTACCCAGGCTCGCGAACGCCCGCCAGCCTGCGACCGCGGTCGGATGGTAGGAATCCGTTAACCGGGTGAGTAGGCGATTCCCGTCGGGGGCAACACCTTTGGCCGCGACCCTCGCAGCTGGCCGCCATGGCGTTTCCCGCCTGAACTTCCATTCGTCCGGCCCGCGCCGCGCACAACTATCCAGTATGCGGTCCTTACTTGCCAAAGGAACGCCGTCGCCTGGCGCTGCCCAGAGGCTGTCAGATGTCGTCGCCCCGGCTTTCACGTGCTCCCGGCGCATCCAGAGGCGCGAGGCCGCGTGACCGGCAGTTGATCCGCTTCCCGGAGTTGCACGTCCGTCGAGGTACGCCGGGGGCTGGGCGACCGCCCGCCTCGCCAAGGACGCCTCCCATGCTCTTCTACATCCGGAACAGGCCGAACCTCGTTTCCTCGACGGGGGCGTTGAGGGCGGCCCGGAGGCTGAGCGCCAGCACCTGCCGCGTCTTGCGGGGGTCGACGATCCCGTCGTCCCAGAGTCGCGCCGATGCGTAGAGGGGGTGGGACTGCCGCTCGAACTGCTCGACGGTCGGGCGGCGGAAGGCGTCCTCCTCCTCCGCCGACCAGGAGCCGCCCTTCCGCTCGATCGCCTCACGGCGCACCGTGGCCAGCACGCCCGCGGCCTGCGCGCCCCCCATCACCGAGATCCGGCTGTTCGGCCAAGTCCACAGGAACCTCGGCTGATAAGCCCTTCCGGCCATTCCGTAATTCCCCGCCCCGAAGGACCCGCCGACCAGCAGGGTCACCTTCGGGACGGCGGTGGTGGCGACCGCGGTGACCATCTTGGCCCCGTGCCGGGCGATCCCCTCGTTCTCGTAGCGCCGACCGACCATGAAGCCGGTGATGTTCTGGAGGAAGACGAGGGGGATGCGACGCTGCGAGCAGAGCTGGACGAAATGGGCCCCCTTCTGCGCCGATTCCGAGAAGAGCACGCCGTTGTTGGCCACGATGCCGACGGGGATGCCGTCGACCTCGGCGAAGCCGGTGACCAGCGTCTCGCCGAAGCGGGCCTTGAACTCGTCGAAGCGGGATCCGTCGACGATGCGGGCGATCACCTCGCGGATGTCGTAGGGCGTGGTCAGGCTGGCGGGGACGACGTCGAGGAGCTCGTCCGGATCGTAGGCGGGGGGCTCGGGTTGCCCCGATCCGGGGTAACTTCCGGAGGCCCCGTCCCCAATTCGTACATTCCGCACCGCCTCCCGGGCCAGCGCGAGGGCATGCGCATCGTCCTCCGCGAGCGCGTCGGCCACGCCGGAGAGGCGGGTGTGGACGTCCCCGCCGCCGAGCGCCTCGGCCGTGACCACCTCCCCCGTCGCGGCCTTCACCAGCGGGGGGCCGGCGAGGAAGATGGTGCCCTGGTCGCGGACGATGATCGTGACGTCGGACATGGCCGGCACGTAGGCGCCGCCGGCGGTGCAGGAGCCCATCACCACGGCGATCTGGGCGATGCCCTTCGCGGACATGCGGGCCTGGTTGTAGAAGATGCGGCCGAAATGGTCGCGGTCGGGGAAGACCTCGTCCTGATTGGGGAGGTTGGCCCCGCCGCTGTCCACGAGGTAGACGCAGGGCAGGCGGCACTCCTCGGCGATCTCCTGCGCGCGGAGGTGCTTCTTCACGGTGATCGGATAGTAGGTGCCGCCCTTCACGGTGGCGTCGTTGCAGACCACCATGACCTGCCGCCCGTGCACCAGCCCGATGCCCGCGATCGCGCCGCCCCCGGGCGCGGCGCCGTCATACATCCCGTGGCCCGCGAAGACGCCGACCTCGAGGAAGGGCGAGCCGGGGTCGAGCAGCCCCGCCACCCGGTCGCGGGGAAGCATCTTGCCGCGCGACAGGTGCCGCTCCCGCGCGGCCTCGCCGCCCCCCGCCTGGGACCACGCGGCGGCCTCGGCCACCTCCTCGAGCGCGGCCAGATGGGCGGCGCGGTTCGCGCGGGCCTCCTCGGAGCCCGGGACGAGGGCGGTGCGGAGCTTCATGGGGCGTCCCTCATCTCGCGCAGGCCGATCGCCCGCTCGGCCGCCATCCTCATGCGGCAGCGGGCGAGCGCCACGCGGCGCATCGGATCCTGGCCCCGGCGGGCATGCTCGGCCCGGCAGGCCTCGACGGACCACGTCTCCCACGCGTCCTGCGCGGCCCGGTTCGCGGCGACGCGGTCGCGGAAGCCCTCGGGGGACGCAGCGTCGGCCGTGCGGGCCCAGTCGACCGTGGCGCGGAACTCGCCCTCCACCAGCACGTCCCAGGCATCGGCCTCGATCCCCGCGCAGGTGGCCATGCCTTCCGTGGTCCCGCCCCGCGGCTCCTCCTCGGCGCAGAGCCCCGAGGGCCGTCCGATGCAGGCCCGGCGCGCGGCCCCGTCCCCGGCGGCGGCGTAGCACTCGGCGAGCACCTCGAAATAGGGGCCCGGAACGAACTCCTGCGCCCCGGCGGCCGCCCCCGCGATCAGGGCGAGCACGGCGGCCGGCCCGGCGGGCCCCGCGCGCCGCACCGGACGGCCGACGGGGCTCCGCGCGGGCCAGCCGTGACGGCTCACCGGTTCTCCTCTTCGAGGCGGAGCTCGAGCGCCAGCGCGCGCTCCGCCGTCATCGAGAGCAGGCAGGAGACAGTCGCCGGCCCTCCGCCCGTGCCGCCGCCCCATTGCGCCGCCTCGAGCGCGCAGTTCGCGTCGCGGAACGGGATCCACGCCCGCTGCGCATCGCGCAGGGCATCGGCGCGCGAGGGGGCGGAGGATCCGAGCTCGGCCAGCTCGGCGTCGGAGATCCCGTAGGCGTCGCGAAGCGAGCCGTAAGCCGCGTTCAGCCGCCCGTCCCAGACCTCCAGCTCGCGCGAGAGGCATCCGCCCATGCCCACCGTCGTCTCGCCGCCGACGTTTCGCCGCATGCACAAATCCGCGGCCAGCCCCGCGCAGGCCGCGTCGCGGCAGATCTCGGCCGGGCCCGCGTCGAACTCGAACTCCTGCGCCGATGCGGGAGCCTGCACCACGGCGAAGGCGAGCAGCACCGCCGCGGCGGACGTCCTCACGCCACCGCCTCCATCAGCTCCCGCCCGATGAGCATGCGCCGGATCTCGCTCGTGCCCGCGCCGATCTCCATCAGCTTGGCGTCGCGGAACAGGCGGGAGACGGGGGTGTCGTTCATGAACCCCGCGCCGCCCATCGCCTGCACCGCCTGATGGGCCTGCACCATCGCCTGCTCGGAGGCGTAGAGCACGCAGGCGGCGGCGTCCTGACGGGTGACCTCGCCGCGGTCGCAGGCCTTCGCCGTCTCGTAGACATAGGCGCGCGCGGTGTTCATGGCCGTGTACATGTCGGCGACCTTCGCCTGCATGAGCTGGAAGTCCCCGATCGGGCGGCCGAACTGCTTGCGCTCCTTGAGATACGGCATGATCTCGTCGAGGCAGGCCGCCATGATGCCGGTGCCGATGCCCGCGAGCACGACGCGCTCGTAGTCGAGCCCGGACATCAGAACGCGCACACCGCGCCCCTCCTCGCCCAGCACGTTCTCGAACGGCACCTCGACGTCCTCGAAGACGAGCTCGGCGGTGTTCGAGCCGCGCATCCCGAGCTTGTCGAAATGGGGGGAGGCGGAGAAGCCCTTTATGTCGCGCTCGACCAGGAAGGCGGTGATCCCGCGGGAGCCGGCCTCCGGGTCCGTCTTGGCGTAGACCACGAGGGTGTGGGCGTCCGGCCCGTTGGTGATCCAGTACTTCGTGCCGTTGAGCACGTAGCGGTCGTTGCGCTTCTCGGCGCGCAGCTTCATGCCCACCACGTCCGATCCGGCGCCCGCCTCCGACATGGCCAGCGCGCCGACATGGCTGCCGTCGATCAGCGGCGGCAGGTACCGGGCCTTCTGCTCGGGCGACCCGTTGAGGGAGATCTGGTTGACGCAGAGGTTTGAGTGGGCGCCGTAGGAGAGCGAGACCGAGGCCGAGGCGCGGGCGATCTCCTCCACCGCGATCACGTGGGCGAGGTAGCCCATCCCGGCGCCGCCATCCTCCTCCGGCACGGTGATCCCGAGAAGGCCGAGCTCGCCCATCTCGCTCCAGAGCGCGTTCGGGAAGGCGTTGTCGCGGTCGATGTCGGCGGCCATCGGCCGGACCCGCTCCTGCGCCCAGCGGTGGACCATCTCGCGCAGGGCGTCCACGTCCTCGCCCAGGGCGAAGCGCATCGTGGCGTCGAACATCCTTTCCCTCCCCGGTCCGGAATTGAACGAGCGTTCGGGAGCGACGTAGCGCGCCGGCCGCGGCGTGTCCACCGGGCGCGGAGGGTCGGCGGGCCCGCTTTCCGGCCGAGGGCGGAGCCCGGGACCGTTCGCCCGCTGCCTGCACGGCGGGCGCTGAAGGTCGGAGGCGCGCCCCGCAGGGCGCGCCCCGGAGAGCCGTGGCTCAGAAGCCGACGACGAGCGCCACGCCGAACGTGTTGTCGGTGCTCTTGAAGCCCGGCGCCGGGTCGGTCTCGTAGTCCGTCCGGTAGCTGACCCGCGTCGAGAGCGTGTCGTTGACCCGGAAGTTGACGCCGAACGAGTTCGCGACCTCGGTGTTCACGTCCGAGCCCAGCACGTCGGTGTCGTTGGTCAGCGAGATCGAGTCCGTCAGGCCGTAGAAGAAGCGCGACGAGACGATGCCGGCGGCCTCCCACTCGTCCTCGCCGAACGCGTCGTCGGTGTAGCGCGCGCCGGGGCCGGCCTGCAGGCGCCAGGTCACGTCCTCCTCCGCGATGACCCGGTAGCCGAGACCGCCGCCGATGAAGGCGTCGCGCTCGATGAAGGAGAAGTCGTCGTACTCGAACCGGCCCGTGCCGAAGGCGTAGAACCGGTCGGTGAAGGCGCGCAGGCCCTCGTAGACGGCGAAGAACTCCTCGTCGTCCGTGGAGCCCTCGCTCTCGCCGTACTCGGCGGCGACGCCGAAGGTGTGCGACCACGGGCCGACGCCGTAGGTGATCCGGCCCGCGATGTTGAGGTCGACGGTCTCGGAGTTGCCGTTGTCGGAGGTGAACTGCAGCGCCGCGGAGCCGCGCAGGCCCTGGGGCACGCCGAGGATGGTGAACCGGTCGGGGTCGTCCCCCTCGGCGATCTCGTCCTCGACGTCCTCGGTGATGTCGTCGATGCGGTCGTCGAGATCCTCGACGCCGGTCAGGTCGGTGCCCTGCGCCATGGCGGGGGCGGGCGAGAGTGCGATGGCGAGCGCGGCGGCGCTCAGAACGGCGAAGCCGGGCGCGAGTGTGCGGACCACGGGCATTCCTCCTCTGAAAGGGAATCGCCAGGGGCCCGATTGCCCCTTGAGCGACACGGCGCATCTGGGGATTCTTTGCGCTTCGTTAAATGCAAGAATTGTTGCGGGGGGTGTAATGGGCGGAGAGGGGCCGATGGCGCCCCGGGCCACGGGCGCGGAGGGGGGACACGGAGCCGGCATGACGCGCATCTTCCTCGCGGGCTACGTCGGCACCGGCACCCTCATCGACCGGACGATCCGGCTCGCCTCGAACTCGCGCTTCTCCCACACGGAGCTGGTGCGGGCGGAGCGGATCCCCCGCGCGGGCGAGCAGCATCCCTGCATCTCCTCGAGCCTGCGCGACGGCGGCGTGCGGGAGAAGCGGATCGCCTTCGACCCTGGCAAGTGGGAGTTCCTCGAGGTGCCCTGGGCACCGCGCGACGCGTGGGGCCGGGCGGCGCTGCACCTCGGCCTGCCCTACGACGTGGCGGGCGTGCTCCTGTGCCATCTCGCCCGCTTCGCCCGCCATTCCGAGGCGTCGTGGTTCTGCTCCGAGGTCTGCGCCCACGGCCTCGGGCTGGGCGAGCCGTTCCGCTACGCGCCGGGCGAGCTGATGCGCACGGTGGCCGAGCGCAACGCCCAGTGGTGGGGCCTGCCGGCGCCTCCGGGGCCGTTCTGACGCTCAGAGCGTCTCCAGCACCCCGACGAGATCCCCGAAGCCGTGCAGCAGCGCGTCTGGCATGAGCCCGGCCACGGCGCCGTCGGCGGGCGGGAAGGTGACGAGCACGCAGGGCACCCCGGCGGCGCGGGCGGTGTCGCGGTCGGTCCGGGTGTCGCCCACGAGCACGGCGCCGCCCATCGCCCCCCCGGCCCGCGCCACGGCCTCGCGCAGGGGGCGCGGATCGGGCTTGCGGACGGGAAGCGTGTCGGCGCCGACGAGGCTGTGGAACAGATCCCGCGTGCCGAGGGCCCGCATCAGCTTCTCGGCCAGCGCCTGGGGCTTGTTCGTGCAGATGCCGACGCGGTGCCCCGCCTCGCGCAGGTGCGGCACGCCGCGATCCACCTCTCGCTCGAGCGCCTCGCCCGAGAGCCCCTGCCGGGCGAGGCCCAGCCGGAGCATCGCCCGCGCGCCCCGCACGGCGGTCGCGCGATCCTCCTCGGCGTCGCGGTCGAGCCGGGCGCCGTGGCCCAGCGCCGCGAAGGCCGCGTCGGCCGCGGCGAGCAGGTCGCCCGAGGTGTCCGCGAGCGTGCCGTCGAGGTCGAAGATCACGGTTCGTTGCATCGGGGCCTCCTGCCGTCACCTCGGCTTCCGGCCCGATTGCGGCCCAGACGGGGCGGGACGTAGAACGGCGCCGGCCGCAGAGGAACCCCCCCGATGGACGCGACGCCCGATTCCGCAGTGACCGGACCCGAGGGAACGGGGGCCGCCGGCGCGGACGCTCCGGAAGGGCCCTCCGACCCGGCCTCCTCGCCCACCCCCGCCGACGCCCCGTCCGCGCAGGCCGACGCCTCCGCGCTCGCCCTCGTGATCCTCGCCGCCGGCCAGGGCAGCCGGATGCGCTCCGACCGGCCCAAGGTGCTGCACGAGGTGGCCGGCGCGCCGCTCCTCCACCACGCCATGCGCGGCGGGCTCGCCCTCGGGCCCGACCGCGTCG
>CAZWWR010000012.1:0-34921 GCA_964637265.1 uncultured Jannaschia sp. | reverse complement strand
TGCGCGCCTCGTCGATCAGGATCGAGTCGACCTCGTCGACGATCGCATAGTTGTGCCCCCGCTGCATCATCTCCTTGCGGGAGGCGCGCATGTTGTCCCGGAGGTAGTCGAAGCCGAGCTCGTTGTTCGTCGCGTAGGTGATGTCGGCCGCATAGGCAGCCCGCTTCTCCTCGTCGGGCTGCTGGGGAACGACCACGCCCACGGTCAGCCCCAGCGCGGAATAGACCTTGCCCATCCACTCCGCGTCCCGGCGGGCCAGGTAGTCGTTCACGGTGACGACATGGACGCCCTTGCCGGACAGTGCGTTGAGGTAGGCTGGAAAGGTCGCGACGAGGGTCTTGCCTTCGCCCGTCTTCATCTCCGCGATGTTGCCTTGGTGCAGGAAGATGCCGCCGAGGAGCTGGACGTCGAAGGCCCGGAGCCCGAGCGCCCGCCGTGCCGCCTCCCGGCAGTTCGCGAACGCCTCCGGCAGCAGGTCGTCCAGCGGCTCGCCGTTGCGGGCGCGCGTCCGGAGCGCTTCGGTCTTCTCGATGATGCCCACGTCGGTCAGCGCCTCGAACTCGGGCTCGAGCGCGCCGATCCTCTCCACGAGAGCGTGCGTCTTCTTAACCTTGCGGTCGTTCGGCGTGCCGAAGACCTTCTTCGCGATGGCACCCAGACCCAGCATGCAAGCCCCTGTTCTCTAACGGGGGGCCACCCTTGTTCCCCGGCCCAGCGGCCCATATCGTCGGGGCGAGCGCGGGGCCGCGACGCGGCCCTTGTCGAAGTCAGGAGCCGAGTTAAGGACCGGCCCATGCAGTGTCAACGCGGCCGGGCCTCCACTCCTGCCGCCACTTGGAAGGCCAATCCATGAAGAACCCGTTCGTCGGCGGCGCCCTCGCGGCGCTGATCCTCGCCCTGCCCGCCCCGGTCCTCGCACAGTCGGCCGACACCGTGCTGGCCCGCGTGGGCGAGACTGAGATCACGCTCGGCCATCTCATCGCCATGCGGGAGCGTCTCGTCGCGCAGGACGCCCGCTTCGACCAGATGCCCGACCAGCAGCTCTACGAGGGCCTGCTCGACCAGCTCATCCAGCAGCAGGCCATGGCGGACGAGATCGGCTCCCAGCTCGGACGGGCCGACGAGATCGGCCTCGAGAACGAGAGCCGTGCCTTCCTCGCCGGCCGCCTCATCGACCGCGAGGCCAGCCTGCCCGTTGACGAGGCGGCGCTGATCGCCCTCTACGAGGAGCTCCACGGCTCCGCCGACCCGCAGCAGGAGTGGAACGCCTCCCACATCCTCGTCGGATCGGAGGTCGAGGCGCGCGAGGTCGCCGCGATGCTCGCGGACGGCGCGGACTTCGCCGAGCTCGCCCAGGGGCGCTCCACCGGACCGTCGGGCCCGGGCGGCGGAGAGCTGGGCTGGTTCGGTGCGGGGCAGATGGTCCCCGAGTTCGAGCAGGCCGTGCAGGGGCTCGAGCCCGGGCAGGTCTCGGAGCCTGTGCAGACGCAGTTCGGCTGGCACGTCGTCCGGCTCAACGAACGCCGGGACCGGGCCGCGCCGCCGCTCGAGGACGTCCGCCCCCAGGTCGAGCAGGAACTGCGGACCCGCAACGTCCAGGCGCTGATCGATCGGCTCACCGGCGCCGCGGAGATCGAGCGCATGGACGTCGAGGTCGACCCGGCGCTGATACGGAACGGCGATCTGCTGGACTGACCGCGATGGGCAAGAAGAAGCGGTCGGGCAAGGGCAAGGGCGGTCAGAAGAAGAAGCACCTGATTACCCGCATCAAGCAACTCGAGGCGGCCCTCGCACTGCGCGAGGCGCCGGAGGGGCCGATCGTCTCGCCGCTCGCACCCGAATTCCCCGACCTGCCTGCCATCGCGGGCCTGCGGATCGCCACCGCCGAGGCGGGCGTGAAGCATGCCGGCCGCACGGACGTGATGCTTGCCCATCTCGCGCCCGGAACGGCGATGGCGGGGGTGTTCACACGCTCCGCGACCCGATCGGCGGCCGTGCTGGACTGCGAGGAGAAGCTCCGGAACGTCGAGACGGGAGACCGGGACGAGGGCTGGGGCCTCGTCGTGAACTCCGGCAATGCCAACGCCTTCACGGGCGCCGCAGGAACAGAAGGCGTCACCGCCGTCGTCCAGGCCGCCGCCGGCACACTCGGGGTTCCAGAGGGCCGGGTGCTCACGTCCTCGACCGGGGTGATCGGGGAGCCCCTCCCCCACGGCCGGATCGTGAAGGTACTCCGCGATGCGGGGAAACGTCTCGGAGAGGGAGGCCTCGAGGCCGCCGCCCGCGCGATCATGACCACCGACACGTTCCCGAAGGCCGCGACGCGCCGGGTGCGGTTGGATGGCACGGAGGTCGCCATCGCCGGGATCGCGAAGGGATCCGGGATGATCGCGCCCGACATGGCCACCATGCTCGCCTACATTTTCACGGATGCGCGGGTGGCCCCGGACGCCCTCGGGGAGATGCTATCGCGGCACGTCGAGACGACCTTCAACGCCATCACGGTCGACGGCGACACCTCCACCTCCGACACGGTTCTGCTGGCGGCGACGGGCCAGGCGGGCGGACCGCGGATCGTCAGCGACGGGCCGGGCTCAAAAAGGTTCGAGGCGGCGCTGGCCGAGGTCATGCAGGATCTCGCCCTGCAGATTGTGATGGACGGCGAGGGCGCGACCAAGCTGATCGAAGTGCGCGCCACGGGCGCGTCGACCCCGGAGGACGCGCGACGCGTCGCCCGCAGCGTCGCGAACTCGCCTCTCGTCAAGACGGCGGTGGCGGGCGAGGATCCGAACTGGGGGCGCGTGGTGATGGCCGTGGGCAAATCCGGCGCGGAAGCCGACCGCGACCGCCTCGCCATCCGGTTCGGCGAGATTCTCGTGGCGGAACGCGGCGCCGTGGCTGACGGATACTCGGAGGAGATAGGTGCGTCCTACATGACGCGCGACCGCATCGCGATCCACGTCGATCTCGGCCTCGGGACGGGCGAGGCCCGGATGTGGACATGCGACCTGACTGCCCGGTACGTGGCGATCAACGCCGACTACCGGTCCTGAGACGCGAGCGATGGATGTCCTCCTCGTCGCAGCCGTTGCCCTCGTAGACCGCGACGGTCGCGTTCTTCTCGCGCAACGGCCCGAGGGAAAGACGATGGCGGGCTTGTGGGAGTTTCCGGGCGGGAAGCTCGAGGCGGGCGAGACGCCGGAGACGGCTCTCGTGCGCGAGCTGGAGGAGGAGCTCGGCATTTCTACCTGGGACAGCTGCCTCGCACCGCTGACGTTCGCGAGCCACGCCTACGATGACTTCCACCTCCTTATGCCGCTCTACGCCTGCCGGAAATGGGAGGGGGTGCCGCAGCCGAGGGAAGGACAGGTGATTCGCTGGGTCCGCCCCCGCGAGATGGCCACCCTGCCGATGCCGCCGGCCGATCTGCCCCTGATCCCCGTCCTGCGCGATTGGCTGTGAGTTTTTTGTCGCAGCGTGACCGCTGTTAATCCTATGACTTAGTGCGATGCTGCAAAGCAGCGTTCGGCAATCGCACGCCTGTGAGGCATCATTAACCTTTTACTGCCTAGATAATGACGTATCTATGAACCTCCGATAGCGGTTTGGGGGACACCGAAATGCTAAAAACCATCACAGTGGGCAACCATATCTCTGTACAAGGCATCTTCGTCCAGATGCTCAAGAACGGCCTGATGCAAGTCCGCGTCGGCGGCCGCGTCTTCACCGGCCATCCGGTCGCCGCCTGAGGCAGCGGCCAACGCGCCCCTTACGGGTCGCACCAGCGAATTGAGACGACCGGGTCCGCCATTACGCCTCCGGCGGACTCGACCCGATCCCCGGGCTCGCCACCTTTCAGATAGCCCGGGGGTCCCTTACCGAGCAGGAACGTCGAAGTGTCACACGAGCTCCGGCGTATTCGCTCCGGACTCGTGGACTTGCCGGCCTTGGGTGGAGCGACGGCAAGGCGGCCAGCGACCGAAGAGCTCTGACCCTGCCGCGCATCGACAGCCTTCGTTTTCTGAGCCCCCCTCGCAGAAGCGCGGGCCCTTCCGAGTGGTGGCGCGCTTTGCCTGAAACGGGACGGGTCCGGTGGCAGCGCTACGGGACCACCCCCATCAGGTTTATGTCACGGCGACACTGCCAACGCCGATCCCGCCGAACATCCCTGCGAGGCGTAGCGGATCACACCCAGCCGGCCATGTTCTCCCGCGCGATCGCGGCGAGCGCGTCCATGTGAAGATCGTCGTCGTTGAGGCACGGGATGTAGGTGAACCGTTCGCCACCCGCCTCCTCGAAGCTCTCCTTGATCTCCTCGTTGATCTCCTCGAGTGTCTCGATGCAGTCCGCCGAGAAGGCCGGGGCGATCACGGCGATGCGCTTCTTCCCGGCTTCCGCCAGGCGTGCGACCTCCTCGACGGTATAGGGCTTCAGCCACTCCTCCGGCCCGAACTTCGACTGGAAGGTCGTGACGACCCGCTCCTCGTCCCATCCCAGCCGCTCCCGCAGGAGACGCGTCGTCTTCTGGCACTGGCAGTGGTAGGGATCGCCCTCCATGAGGTAGCGCTTGGGCACGCCGTGATAGGATGCGACGAGCACGTCAGGCTCATGGTCCAGTTCGCCGTATGCCCTCTCGACCGAGGCGGCCAGGGCCTCGATGTACCGCCGGTCCTCGTAGTAGGCGGGCACGGTTCGGGAAGAGGGCTGCCACTTCATCCGCATGAGGGCCCGGAAGAACTGGTCGTTCGCCGTCGCCGAGGTCGCGCCGGCATAGTGCGGGTAGAGCGGGAAGAACACGATCCGGTCGCAGCCGGCGGCCTTCATCTGCTCCACCTTCGAGACGGTCGACGGATTTCCGTACCGCATCGCGTAGTCGACCACCACGCGGTCGCCGAACGCCTCCTGCATCCGTTCGGCCATCGCGGCCGTCTGGGCCTTCGTGATCGTGGCGAGCGGGCTCTCGCCCTTGTCCTCGTTCCAGATCGACTTGTAGGCCGCCCCCGAGGAGAAGGGGCGTTTCGTGAGAATGATCCCCTGGAGGAGCGGCTGCCAGAGCCAGGGCGAATAGTCGATCACCCGCCGGTCCGAGAGGAACTCGTTCAGGTACCTCCGCATCGGCCAGTAGCCGTAGCCGTCGGGCGTGCCGAGGTTGGCGAGGAGAAGCCCCACCTTCCCCAGCCGGACCTTCGGATGGTCCCCCGGCGCGTGCGGCAGGGCCGTCTCACGCGCGGCGGCCGGCTGGCGCTGCATCATGTTCACGTCTCGTCCCTCCTGATCCTGTCCCGCCCGTCCGGTGCTACGGCGAGTTCGACCGTGCCCAGCGCATCCGCGAGGCGCGCCGCGGCGGAGCCCGGACGGAGTGGTTTCTGCTGCGTCTCCGACGGCGCCCAGCCCGTCAGGAAGACCGTTTCGAACGTCGCCCGGATGCCCTCGCCCTCGCCGAAACGTGCCGCGTAGATCTCGGCCGCCCGGGCGAACATCGCCCGCGGGGGCGTGCGCCGGTGACGGGCGGCCAGCACGTTGGTCTCCCCCATCGCCCTCAGATCGGACGACAGGTGAAGGAGATCCCGGTAGCGCACCCGCCGGGACTGCCGGTCGGCCACGGGCAGCGCGAGGCCGCCACGCTGGAGCAGGCTCCCGAGGTCGCGCGTCTCCCCCATCGGCGCCACGCGGGGGGACAGGCCGCCGCATATCTCGGCCTCCGCCGCCGCGAGTGCGGCACGAAGCTCCCACAACGTTTCCCCTCCGAGCGCCGCGCCGAGGAACAGCCCGTCCTCGCGAAGGGCGCGGCGGCACTGGACGATCTGGCCGACCGGATCGTCGGCCCAGTGAAGACACATGGCGTGAATGACCAGGTCGTGCGCGCCCGGGGCGAGATCGAGGACGTCCTCGTCGCGCACGACGACCGCCTCGGGAAAGGCGGCCGACCAGATCGAGGGGTGCGCCGTGACGAGCGCGGGCGCCGTGAACCTTCTGTTCACATCCGCAAGCCTCTCCTTCAACTCGTCGACGGCCTCGTGGTGCACGAACATCGCGCCATCGTCGCCGATACGGGCCGCCCGCTCCCGTGCCCGATCGAGGGCCGGGCGGTCGGTGAGCCGGGGTCGGTCGTCGGGCGGCCGGCCGGAGAAAGCGAGCACGGGTGCGGGCATGGGGGTGATCTAGGCGATGGCGCACGCGATGCAAACGATGGCCCGCCTGCGAGCGGGACTGGTGGACGCGCTCTACCCTCCCACCTGCCTCACCTGCCAGACGCGGATCGAGGCGGCCGGGCGCCTCTGCCCGGAATGCTGGCGTGAAATGCCCTTCATCCGGGGCCCGGTCTGCGGCCTGTGCGGGGTACCCCTGCCGGGAGACGCGGCGATCCCCGACGACGGCGAACTCCGCTGCGATGCGTGTCTCGTGCTCGCCCGTCCGTGGGATGCTGGGCGAGCCGCGCTGATCTACGAGGCGGCGGGGCGACGTTTCGTTCTGGGTCTGAAGCATGGTGACCGGCTCGACTATGCGGCAGGTGCGGCGGACTGGCTGCTGCGCGTGGCGCGTGGACTCGTCGGCCCCGACACCGTGTTCGTCCCGGTGCCGCTCCATTGGTCGCGGCTCTGGCGGCGGCGCTACAACCAGTCGGCTCTCATCTCCCGGGCCATGGCACGGCGCCTCGGCGCCGAGCATGCGCCGCTCGCGCTCAGGCGCGTGAGGCGCACGTCCATGCAGAAGGGCCGCGCGATCGACGCCCGCTTCGCGAACGTCCTCGGGGCCGTCCAGCCGCATCCCCGCCATGGCGCTGCGGTCGCTGGCCGGGAGGTCGCGCTCGTCGACGACGTGATGACGTCCGGGGCCACCCTCGCCGCCTGCGCGGAGGCCCTGCGCGCGGCAGGGGCCGCGCGGATCGTCGCGCTTCCGCTCGCCCGCGTTGCGCGGGATTAGGCGGCGTCTATATTTCATGCCGTAGCGATTGGAGGCCGCGATGGCGCCCGTGGACATATATACCCAGCCCCTCTGCGGGTTCTGCACCGCTGCCGTCCGACTGCTCCGCCAGAAGGGCGCGCAGATATCCGAGATCGACCTCGCCTCGCAGCCGGACCGACGTGCAGAGATGGTTCAGCGCTCGGGGGGCCGCCGAACGACGCCGCAGATCTTCGTCGGGGAGACCCATGTGGGCGGTTGCGACGACCTGTTCGCCCTCGAGCGGGCGGGCCAGCTCGACCCTCTCCTCTCGAGCTGATGCGCGCCGCCCTCTGGCAGGCCACGTCCTCCGACGACCCCGAGGAGAACATCGAGGGCCTGGTGCAGGCGTGTGACGAGGCGTCCGATGCGCGGGCCGACATCCTGCTCACTCCGGAGGTGACGAACTGCCTCTCCTCGAGCCGGACGCACCAGCGTTCGGTCCTCCATCACGAGGCGGAGGATCCGATGCTTCGGCGCGCCCGGGAGGAAGCTGGGCAGCGCGGGTTGTGGATTCTCCTCGGGAGCCTCGCGCTCGCCACGGACGATTCGGAGGGACGTTTCGCCAACCGCTCCCTCCTCATCGATGCGGACGGCCGGATCGCCGCCCGCTACGACAAGATCCACATGTTCGACGTCGACGTCGACGCGACCGAGACCTACCGGGAGAGCGAGGGGTTCCGCCCGGGCGACCGCGCCGTCCTGGCGCGGACCCCGTGGGCACCCGTGGGCCTGACGGTCTGCTACGACCTGCGCTTTCCCCAGCTCCACCGTGCGCTCGCGCAGGCGGGGGCGGGGATCCTCACGGTCCCCGCGGCCTTCTCCCCCGTCACGGGAGCCGCGCATTGGGAGCCGCTCCTGCGCGCGCGGGCCATCGAGACCGGATGCTTCGTGCTGGCGCCCGCCCAGACGGGCACGCATCGTACGTCCCGGGGGCGTACCCGCCGGACGCACGGGCACACCCTCGTCGTCGCCCCCTGGGGCGAGGTCGTCCTCGACGCGGGGACGGAGCCCGGCCTGCACGTGGTGGAGATCGACCTCGCCGAGGTCGATCGGGCGAGGGCGCGTGTCCCGTCCCTGCATGCGGACCGGCCCTTCTCATCGCCGAATACCGCGTCGCTGGCGGCGCCTTGACCGATGGGGCGCAACGAGCGTCCGGGCGCTGCGAGTGACGGGGCGAAGGCGCGAACCGAGACCGAGCGGCTGGCGGCCGCTCTCGTATCGGAGATACTCGCGGCCGATCAGATGATGCGTGCGCGTCTCTCCCGGGCCCTTCCCAAGGGGATGGAGCTGAGCCACTTCGGCGTACTGAACTACCTCGCCCAGACCCGTGAGGAGCGAAGCCCTGCCGAGCTCGCCCGCGCCTTCAGGGTGACGCGCGGCGCGATGACGAACACGCTCTCGCGGCTCGAATGGGCCGGGCATATCCATGTCCGGCCCGACTGGGAGGATGCGCGTCGGAAGCGCGTAGCGCTCAGCCTCGCGGGGCGGGCGGCGCGGGATGCGGCCGTCGCGGCGGTGCAGCCGGTGATGCTGGAGTCGCTCGGCACGATGGAGCCCGAGCGTCTCCGCGCCGCGCTCGCCGTGCTCCGCGAGATGCGCACGACTCTCTCCGACCCGGAGGGGCAGACCGACTAGCGGATCACTCGCTCCAGATATCGTAGCTGGGAGCAATGCTTCCTGTCGCGGAACGCGGCGTCTGCGAATGGCTTGGCTTCGATCATGGCAGGGATCGACAAATTGGGAGGGGCGAACGGTCTTTTTAGCTCGTCCGGGAGGTTCGTGACACGCTCGATCCGAGATCGCCACCCCATGATTGGGCATGCGATTGACAGTGGCCAAGTGGATGTCCTGCAGGGCCGTCGAGGGACGTGACGTCAGATGGCATGTCGAGCTTTGCACGCATGGCCTGTGTGCGACCTTGTTCATCGCTTCGCCCCTTGCGCCTTCCGGATGACCTACTCCGACTCCTTAACCTCCCCGCGTGCGCCTCGGTAGCCCGCCTGTGACGGACTCACGGCGCCTCTCCATGTAAATCAGCTTCACTTTTTTCGGGGAAGCCACTTGCGGCCAGCTGGCACGTCCCCATCTACTCAGATGTGAAACATCTTCACATGTAGAGGAGAACCGAGATGCAATCCGCCCCCGCCTACGTCGCCGACGGTGCCGGTCCGACCCGCGGCAATCCCCTCCATCGTGCCGAAGCCTGGCTCGACGCGCGAGGGAAGGGCGCGTGGATCGCCGCCATGGTGCTCGGGTTCATCGCCTTCTGGCCCATCGGCCTCGCGATCGTGCTCTACATGAGCTTCGCCGGAAAATGGCAGCTCGGCAGCGGCCGGTGTTCCCGGCGGAACCGGACCTACACGACCGGGCTGCGCGCCATGCGATCCTCGGGCAACGCCTCCTTCGACGCCTACAAGGCGGACACGCTGCGGCGCCTCGAGGACGAGCAGCAGGCGTTCGAGGAGTTCCTGCAGCGCCTGCGCGAGGCCCGGGACAAGGCCGAGTTCGACCAGTTCATGGACGAGCGGTCCAAGCGCCGCGCCGAGGGCACGGACACCGAAGAGAGCTGAGCCGCAGCACGACGCGCCCACCGCGAGACGGGAGCCCCCACGGGGGCGCCCGCAACCCCCACAGGAGTTACAGATGAGTCTCGCCGCCCCCCTTACCGACCTGCCCGACCCGCGCACGGAGCCCCGCTTCTACGAGGGTGTCGCGGCCAAGCGCGCGTTCGCCTGGGTCGTCGACATGGCCCTGGTGCTGGGTCTGACCTTGCTGGCCGGGATCTTCACGCTCACGGCGGCGCTGTGGGTTTTCCCGCTGACCTGGCTGGTCATCGACGCGCTCTACCGCCTCGCGACCATCTCCGGACGCTCCGCCACGCTCGGCATGCGCCTGATGGGCATCGAGTTCCGAGACCACCGCGGTCGGCGCCTCGACGGGATGCAGACCCTGATCCACACCGGCGGTTACCTCCTCTCCTGGGCCTTCTTCCTGCCGCAACTCGCCTCGATGGCGGCGATGCTGGTGACCGATCGGCGTCAGGGCCTGACGGACCTCCTCATCGGAACGACCGCCGTGAACCGGCCCGGATGAACGAGGCAGCCGGGGCTCGGCCGGCACCTGCGGGAGGAGACACGCCGATCCGTGCCGCCGGGCGGGTCCGGGACATCCGAAATGCGCCGTTGCACCGCGGATTCGTTCGCGGTGCCCTCTCGGGGGCAGGGCGCACAAAAAAGTTGAGGGCTGCGGATCCCGGCGCTACGGTCCCGCCGGAACAGCCCTCGCCCCTCCCGACGTCATCCGACCGAAGACGCTTCAGAAGCCATGCGCCACAGCCTCCCGCTCACGCCCCAGTTCTACGTGACGGCGCCCCAGCCATGTCCCTATCTGGACGGACGGCGCGAGCGTAAGCTGTTCACCGCGCTGCAGGGCGCGCGGGCCTCGGAACTCAACGACAAGCTCTCCAAGCAGGGCTTCCGGCGATCGCAGAACGTTCTCTATCGGCCCTCGTGCGCGGACTGCTCCGCCTGTCTCTCCGCACGCATCCGCGTCGCGGACCACAAGCCCTCGCGTTCGCAGGCCCGCACCGTGCGCCGCAACAGGCACCTCCGGCGCGAAGTCAGTTCGCCCTGGGCGACGGAGGAGCAGTACGCCCTCTTCCGGCGCTATCTCTCCGCCCGCCACGCCGACGGCGGAATGGCCGACATGGACATCTTCGAATTCGCGGCGATGATCGAGGAGACACCGATCCGCACCCGCGTGATCGAATGGTGGGAGGACGAGGGCGACGCGGAAGGGACTTCCTCCGCGGGGATGCCGCCAAGCGAGGGCTCGCAGCTCCGGGCGGTCTGCCTCACCGACGTCCTCGATGACGGCCTGTCTATGGTCTACAGCTTCTACGATCCGGAGTGCCGGCGCGACGGCTTGGGAACCTACCTGATCCTCGATCACGTGGAAGCGGCCCGCGCCGCGTCGCTCCCCTATGTCTATTTGGGCTACTGGGTGCCGGGCTCGCCGAAAATGGGGTACAAGTCCGCCTTCTCCGCGCTCGAGATCTATAAGGACAGGGCCTGGCGGGATCTCGGCGATCCGGCCGAGCACGTGACCGAGGTCCACCCCCTGTCCGTGGAACCGATCAGCGAGCAGGTCGCCAGGATCGACCTTCCCGACCTCAAGGACTGAATTCTGTCCGGGGCACCAGCGGGGCCGTGATTCTCGGAGCCATCGTCCCGACGTCCCCCACGGAGCTCATCGAGCAGATGCATCTTGCGCATGTGCAGTCTGGTGCAGGCCGGGCTACTGGTCCGATAGTAGACGGTGCTGCCAGAGGCCCCTCTAGCTTGCCAATACACAAACGGGATGGATGCCTCCGCGGCAAGCTAATCCTGACCAGCCCCACCTGACCGCTCCCTGTGACCACCCATTCGGACGAAAAGCGCAGTCCTAGACGCTCGTCTGCCGGCGGTCGATCAGCACCACCCGAGAGCAACGCCGATGCACAGACCTACCTGCGTAGGATCTGCGGCATGGGTCCGGCTCTTCCAGCGACGCTGTCAGGGCCCTTCCGCCTCCGCCGCAGGCGCGGTCCGCCTCAGAGCCGCTGACAGGGGCCCCAGGACAACGCCATCGTCTTCCGCCGATGCCGCCAGCGCCTCCACCACCCTCAGGTCGGCAGGCGCGATGAGGATCGACGCCTCCTCCCGCTTCGAGGCGGCGAGGACGCCCCCGATCTCTGACCGGAGGCGCGCCGGAGGTTCGCCTGCCAGCATGACCGTCGAAGTCGCAGGGCCGTGGTCGACCCCGAGCGCGAGGACCCCGAGCCCGAGCCGATCGGCCACGGGCGATGCGTCCTCGAGGAAGGCGAGGTCCGCCGCATCCGGTGACGTGGGCCCGACCAGCGCGACCGGCTCTGGCACGACGTCGAGCGCCGCTCGGATGATCTCATCGGCGCCTGCAGGACGGCCCTGGGCCATCTCGTCCGTCCGCAGGGCGACCTCGAGGCCCGCTCGGCGAAAGGCCCGTGCCGCCTCGCCGGCGCCCGGAGCAGCGGGATCGATCGCCACCGTGACGGCCAGGTCCGCCAACGCGATGGATGCGGCATCGGCAAGGGCGGGGTCGTGAAGGAGCACCACGGCCAGGAACGGCGTCCCGTCGGGCGCCTCGAACTGCACGGCGTTCGCCTCCAGAAGCCCCGGCGGGGATGTCGGCGCCGCATCGGGCGCGGGCGTCGCCGCGGGCCCGGGCGTGGGAGGCGGCGCCTCCGAGCGATCGGCGCGGCCGGATGGGTCCGCGGCGCCGACTTCGGAAGGCGTGCCCGGCGCTTGCGCGATGCCCGCGATTTCGGTCGCAGCGTCTGGTCGCGCGGCCGGAGACGTTTCGATCTCGGGCGGGTCCGCCGGCTCCGCGGCCTCGGGCACCTGCGTGGCCGTGGTCGGCGCGGACGAGCGTTCGAAGCGCGGGGCGGCAGGGCTGCGGTCCTCCGGGGCCCGATCGAAGCCCGCCCCGGCGGGGAGATCGACGCCACCCCCGATACGCGGAGTGACCGAAGGCGCCGCTCCGTCGGCCCCCGGGGTCGAGGTCGCCGCCTCGGGGGATGATTCGCCCTCGCCCTGCGCATCGGCGGAAGGTCGGGCCGCAGCGGGTGCGGCGAGGGTCGGGTCGGGCGACCGGGGGGCCGCGGGAAGCTCGGGCAGATGCGGAAGGCGCGGGGCGGCCTGCTCCTCGGGCGGTGAGGGAACCTCCTCTGCGCCCGAACCCCCGTCCGGCGCCACCACGGCTCGCGCCATCTCGTCCCGAGCCGCACTTCCGCTCGTCGTGGTCGGCGCGTCGGGCGTGGGCGCCATGAGCGAGACCAGCGCGAGCACGAAGAGCCCGCCGCCGAGCCCCGCCAGCATGCCGGCCGTGATCCCCCACAGTTTCCGGCTCCGTTCCGCCATGCGCGTCCACCCCGATCCACGCGACGACCGCCCCGCCCCCGGCGTGCCGCGACGGCCTCTATAACCGCCGCGGGCCGAGCCGGAACAGCCCCGACCCGAGGGCATCGCCAGGAGGCGTCGCGGATCCGCCCCAGCGCCCGGCGGCGCCACGCGCCGGCACGGGCTTGCCCTCACCCCGCCGTCGGGCGATCACGACAGCAGCCGGGCCATGGCGGGCCGCCGGAGGGAGGGGACGGATGCTGCTGCTGATCGACAACTACGACAGCTTCACCTGGAACCTCGTCCATTACGTCTCCGAGCTCGGCGCGGAGGTGAAGGTGGTTCGGAACGACGCGCTGGACGTGCAGGCGGCGATGGCGCTGCGCCCGGCGGGCGTGATGCTCTCGCCCGGCCCCTGCGACCCGGACAGGGCGGGCATCTGCCTTCCGATGGTCCATGCCTGCGCCGAGACCCGCACGCCACTCGTCGGCGTATGCCTCGGCCATCAGGCGATCGGTCAGGCGTTCGGCGGCCGGGTGGTTCGCGCCGCGGAGATCGTCCATGGCAAGACGGGTCGGATGCTCAACGACGGGACGGGCGTCTTCACCGGGCTGCCGGACGCTTTCGACGCGACGCGCTACCATTCGCTCATCGTGGAGCGCGATGGCCTCCCGGAGGACCTCATGGTCAACGCATGGCTGGCGGACGGCACGATCATGGGCCTGCGCCATCGGACGCTGCCGATACACGGCGTGCAGTTCCACCCGGAATCCATCGCCTCCGAGCATGGTCATGCCCTGCTGCGGAACTTCCTCGATCTGCTCCCGGTGCCCGCATGAGCCTGCGCGACCTCATCGCCGCGGCAGCGGACCGGCCGCTTGCGCGCGAGGAGGCCGATGCCGCCTTCGCCGCGCTCTTCGCGGGCGAGGCGAGCGCGGTCCAGATCGCGGCGCTTCTCGTCGCCCTGCGGGTGCGCGGCGAAACGGTGGAGGAGATCGCCGCCGCCGCCTCCCAGATGCGCGCGGCCTGCCGCCGGGTCGACGCGCCCGAGGGGGCCATCGACATCGTCGGCACCGGGGGCGACGGCAAGGGAACGCTGAACATCTCCACGGCCGCGGCCTTCGTGGTGGCAGGCGCCGGGGTTCCGGTCGCGAAACACGGCAACCGCAACCTCTCCTCCCGATCGGGTGCGGCCGACGTGCTGACGGCGAGCGGCATCGACGTGATGCGCGGCCCCGAGGCGGCGGAGCGGGCCCTATCCGAGGCGGGCATCTGCTTCATGATGGCGCCGATGCACCATCCGGCGATGAAGCACGTGATGCCGGTCCGGACCGAACTGGGGCTCCGTACCGTCTTCAACATACTCGGGCCGCTCACCAACCCGGCCGGCGTCCGCCGGCAGCTCACCGGGGCCTATTCCCCCGACCTTCTGCGCCCCATGGCCGAGACGTTGCGCGAGCTGGGGACGGAGGCGGCGTGGCTCGTCCATGGCGACGACGGCACCGACGAACTTTCCATCGCGGGACCCTCCCGCGTCGTGACCCTCTCGGACGGAGTGATCGCGGAACGGGAGATCGTGCCGGCCGATGCGGGGCTCGCGTCGCACCCGTTCGAGGCGATCCGCGGCGGCACGCCGGAGGAGAACGCGAGGGCCTTCCGCACCCTTCTCAACGGCGAGGCAGGCGCCTACCGCGATGCGGTGATCCTCAACGCCGCGGCGGCGCTTCTCGTGGCGGGGCGCGCGGCCGACCTCCGCGAGGGCGCGGACCTCGCCGCGCGAAGCATCGACGCGGGGGCCGCCCGTGCGAAGCTCGAGGCGCTCGCCAAGCTCACCCGGGAGGCCGCATGAGCCCGACCATCCTCGACCGGATCAAGGCCTACAAGCTGGCGGAGGTCGCGGCCCGGAAAGCGGCACGACCGCGGGCCGAGATCGAGGCTGCCGCGCGCGCCGCGCCCCCCGTCCGCCCCTTCGCCGACGCGCTGCGGTCGGCGAGCCGCGGGGGCTACGGCCTGATCGCGGAGATCAAGAAGGCCAGCCCGTCGAAGGGCCTGATCCGCGCGGACTTCGACCCGGCCGCGCATGCCCGCGCCTATGCCGCCGGCGGCGCGACCTGCCTCTCCGTGCTGACCGATGCGCCCTCCTTCCAGGGCCACGAGGAGTTCCTCGTCGCCGCGCGGGATGCGTGCGATCTGCCGGTCCTGCGCAAGGACTTCCTCTACGACCCCTGGCAGGTGGCCGAGAGCCGAAGCATCGGGGCGGACTGCATCCTGATCATCATGGCGTCCGTCTCGGACGCGGAGGCGGCCGAGCTGGAGGCCGAAGCGCATGCCTGGGGCATGGACGCGCTGATCGAGGTTCACGACGAGGCCGAGATGGAGCGAGCGCTGCGCCTGCGCTCGCCGCTGCTCGGCATCAACAACCGCGACCTGAACACCTTCCGGACCGATCTCGGGACGACACGGCGGCTCGCCGCGGCCGCGCCTGGGGACCGGATCCTGATTTCGGAGTCCGGCCTGAACGCGCCGGAGGACCTCGCGGACATGGCCCGCCACGGGGCGCGCTGCTTCCTGATCGGCGAGAGCCTGATGCGGGAGGAGGACGTGGCGGAGGCCACCCGCACGCTCCTCGCCCGGCCGCGCGTCCCGACATGAGCTTGACCCACTTCGACGCGTCGGGGGCCGCCCACATGGTCGACGTCTCCGCGAAGGCCGAGACCCGGCGGGAAGCGGTGGCCGAGGGCTGGGTGCGGATGGCGCCGGCCACGCTCGCCCTGATCGAGGACGGGGCCGCGGAGAAGGGCGACGTGCGCGGCGTGGCACGGCTTGCGGGCATCATGGCGGCCAAGCGCACGGCCGAGCTCATCCCGCTCTGTCATCCCTTGCCGTTGTCCCGCGTGGCGCTCGATCTCGCCGCCGATGCCGACCTGCCCGGACTGCGCCTGACGGCGACCGTCGCCACGACCGGCCGGACGGGCGTCGAGATGGAGGCGCTGACGGCCGTCTCGGTCGCGTGCCTGACGGTCTACGACATGGTGAAGGCGGTGCAGAAGGACATGGAGATCGGAGGCGTCCGGCTGCTCCGGAAGGAGGGCGGGAAATCCGGCCTCTACCAAGCGCCGGGGCCACGCGAGGCGGCACCGTGATCAGCGTCGAGGAGGCGCGGACGCGCCTCCTAAGCCTCGTGCGACCCTTGCCCGTCGAGCGCACCACCTTGCGGGAGGCGCCGGGCCGCGTGCTGGCGGAGCCGATCGTGGCGCCCCACGCGCAGCCGCCCTTCGCCGCCTCCGCGATGGACGGATACGCGGTCACCGAACACACCGTGACGGCGGGGGCTTCGTTCCGCCTCGTCGGAGAGGCCGCGGCCGGGCATCCGTTCCGCGGTCGGATCGAGGCCGGCGATGCGGTGCGCATCTTCACCGGGGCCCCGCTCCCGGAAGGCGCACGGCGCGTGGTGATCCAGGAGGACGTCGCGCGCGAGGACGACCGGATCACGGTCACGGCCGAACCGGGCGAGGGCACGCATGTCCGGCCTGCGGGGGGCGACTTCGCGGAGGGGTTTCGCCTGACCGCACCGCGCCGCCTTGGCTTCGCCGACGTCGCGCTCGCCGCCGCGATGGGCCACGGCGCATTGCCGGTCCGGCGGCGCCCGGAGGTCGCCATCCTGATGACGGGCGACGAACTCGTGCCACCGGGGGAACCCCTGCTCCCCGGGCATGTGTTCGCGTCGAACGGCTACGGCCTCGCAGCGATGCTCGAGGCGGAGGGCGCGGCCTGCCGGCTCCTGCCGCTGGTACGGGATCGCCCGGAGGAACTCGCCGAGGGGCTTCGCCTCGCACGCGGCGCCGATCTGATCGTCACGATCGGCGGCGCATCGGTCGGGGATCACGACCTCGTCGCAGGCGTGGCCGGCACGGAAGGCCTCGACCTCGCGTTCCACAAGGTGAGGATGCGACCGGGCAAACCGCTTCTCGCGGGCCGGCTGGGCCGGGCGGCGATGGTGGGCCTGCCGGGCAACCCCGTCTCGGCGCTCGTCTGCGGCGTGATCTTCGTTCTGCCGATGCTCCGCGCGATGCTCGACCTGCCGCCCGGCCCGTCGTCGCGTCCGGCCCGGCTCGCCGCGCCCCTGCCCGCGAACGGGCCGCGGGAGCACTACATGCGCGGCCGCCTGCGCGCGGACGGCACGGCGGAGGGTTTCGGCCGGCAGGACAGCAGCCTGCTCACCGTCCTCGCGGAGGCCGATATCCTCGTCGTCCGCCCACCCGACGATCCGCCGCGCGCGGCGGCCGAGGCGGTCCGGATCGTCCCGCTGCCAGGGTATCGTCACGGCTGATCCCGCGGCGGCAGGCGCTGCCGTCCTTCTGCGCTTGCGACAGACGAAACGCCCCTCCGGCGCCGAAGCGGCCTCGGTCGGACGACGCACCGGCAGCCGAGCCGGCGTTCAGGCCTCGAGCTCGGCGTCCCAGTACAGGAAGTCCATCCAGCTCTCGTGCAGGTGGTTCGGCGGGAACTTGCGGCCGAGGTTCATCAGCTCGCCCGTGGACGGCCGCCGCGGCGGGCGGCGGAGGGTGAAACCGACCTGCTTGAGGCTGCGCGACCCCTTCCTGAGGTTGCAGCGCCCGCAGGCGGCCACGACGTTCTCCCAGGAGGTGACGCCGCCCTTCGCCCGAGGCACGACGTGATCGAAGGTCAGGTCCCCCTTCGCCCCGCAGTACTGGCAACGGAACTCGTCCCGCAGGAACAGGTTGAAGCGCGTGAACGCGGCCCGCTTCTGGGGCGCCACGAAATCGCGCAGCACGACGACCGAGGGGATGCGGATCGTCGTCGAGGGAGACCGCACGACCTCCTCGTACTCGCTCACGATGTCGACCCGATCGAGGAACGCCGCCTTCACCGCCTCCTGCCAGGGCCAGAGCGACAGCGGGTAGTAGCTGAGCGGCCGGTAGTCCGCATTGAGGACGAGCGCCGGAAAGTGGCGCAGCGCCGCCGACGTCCGGACGAAATCCGTGCGGAACTCCCCGACCGGCACGTCCCGCGTCTCCGTGGCGATCATCGCTATCCGCACTCCCATCGCAGGAAGGCGGCGCGCCTGACCGTCGGGCGCGCGGCCCCCTCGGGGCGGAACCATATATGGACCCGTCCCGCTGACAAGGCCCCATATGGAGAGGGCCGGTGACGCCATCGTGACGTCCGCATGTCCGTCAGGGGCGAGGGAAGTCCCGCATTTGCAACCGGGCCACCCCTTGCACGGAGGAAGACTCCGTGATTCCTCTCGTCGCCGCAGCGGGGGGCTTGGAACGGGGCATGAACGGGCATCACTTCGCATTCTCCGGCGAGCGTCTCGTAGCCCTGCCCTCGGGCGGGCTCTGGTGGCCGGCCGAGGGGGTGCTCACCGTCTCGGACCTGCACCTCGGCAAGTCGGAGCGGATCGCGCGGAGAGGCGGAGCCTTGCTGCCGCCCTACGAGGTCGAGGACACGCTCACGCGCATCGAGGACGACGTCGCGATGCTCGCACCGCGCGCGGTGATCGCGCTGGGCGACAGCTTCGACGACGATGCCTCCGTCGGCGCGCTCCTGCCCGGGCAGCGCGAGCGGATCACGGCCATGACCGGGGCGAGGGACTGGACTTGGGTCGCCGGCAACCACGACCCCGCTCCCGTGGCTCTGGGCGGCCAGGCGGCGGCCGGGGTCGCACTCGGGCCGCTCACGTTCCGTCACGAGGCCTCAGCGGACGACGGCGACCGCTGGGAGGTGTCCGGCCACTACCACCCGAAGGCCTGCCTGAACGTGCGCGGACGGCGCATCTCCCGTCCCTGCTTCCTGCGGGACGAGCGCCGGCTCATCCTTCCCGCCTACGGAACCTATACCGGAGGGCTCGCCTCCGCGGACGCGGCGCTGGCAGGCCTCATGGCCCCCGCCGCCCGGGCCATCCTCACCGGTCATCCCATGGTCGAGATCCCGATGCCTCGCTGACATGGCAGCGTGGAGCGGGGCCGACGCGATCGTGCAGGTCTGCGACTGGCCGCCTAGAACGCCGCCTCCACCGCCGGGAGCCTGAGCGTCCTCACGAGGTCCCGGACCTCCTGCCGCGCCGCGACGTTCGACAGGCTGAGGCTGTTCACCCCGACGTCTTTCAGATCGAGCAGCGTCATTCCTCGCGGGAACAGCTCTCGGAAGATCACCCGTTCGGTGAAGCCGGGCGCCACGCGGAAGCCGATCCGCTTCGACAGGTCCTCGAGCGCGGCCCCCATCTTGCGCTTGTTGTGCATCTCCTGCCGGCCGAGGCGGTTGCGCAGGACGATCCAGTCGATCGGCTTCGAGCCCGACTTCGCCCGAAGCTGTCGGGCGTGCCACACCATCTCCGAATAGACCGACGGGCCGAGGACCTTCCCGGTGGCCGGGTCCGTCCGCGCGAGGAGGTCGAAGTCCACGAAACTGTCGTTCAGCGGCGTGACGAGCGTGTCGGCGAGGCTGTGGGCGATCTGGCTGAGGCGGGTATGCGATCCGGGACAGTCGATCACGACGAAGTCGCAATCCGCCCGCAGCTCCTCGATGGCCAGTCCCAGCGCCCGGTCGAAGGGATTCTCCGTGGGGCCGAGGCTTTCCCGGTCCACCTTGGGGAGCGACCCGATCTGCGGCGACGGCAGCCGCACCTTCTCCCGCGCGGCGAACTCGGCGCGGTTCTCGAGGTATCGGGTGAAGGTGCGCTGCCGCAGATCGAGGTCGAGCGCGCCCACCCGTGCGCCGGAGCGGACGAGGGCCGTCGCCGTGTGCATGCAGGTCGTGGACTTGCCGGACCCGCCCTTCTCGTTCCCGAACACCACGATATGCGCCATGCTCGCCCACCCCGTCTGGCATCCTGCCCCGAACCGTCCCCGTATAGGCGCCGCCCCGCAGGCTGTCACCCGGCCGTCGTCCGCCCTTCCCCGCCGATCGCATGCTACCCGTTTGGGGGATCGGAGGAGACCGGCGCGAGCGCCGTCATGGCACCCCCGGTCAGCGGATCGCGGGCCCGTGCGAGGCGCCATGCCCTCGGCGTCGTCCCCGTCGCAGCGCGGAAGAGCCTGTGAAAATGACTCCGGTTCTCGAGGCCGCATTCCGCGGCGACGGCTTCGACGCTCAGGGTCGTGGTGAGGAGGAGCCGGCGGGCGCGGGCCATCCGGAGATGTGCGACATGCTCCGTAGGGCTCCGCCCGAGATGCGTCCGTACGGCCCGGGAGACATGCGCCGCGGATCGCCCGGCCACCCGGACGAGCGCGGGCACCCCCTCCCGGAGCGCCTCGGGCGCCTCCAGCGCGACCAGCGCATCGCGAAGCCAACCTGGCAGCGCGGGCGGAAGGCGCGGCGCGGGAGCGAGGAGCGACAGAAGCGCCAGCAGCACCCCGTCCCGCGCCGCGGAGCCGGCGGCGCCCTGGGACGGGCCCGTCTGGAGGGCGTCGAGCAGGGTGAGCAGCGCTCCGAGACGGTCGTCGCCGAGGACGACGCGGTCGGGGCGCGGGCCTGTCCACCACCACGCCCGCGCGCCTCGGGCCAAGCCGTACCAGCCCGCCAGCGCGTCGAGCGCCTGAGCCCGGAACATCAGGTTGACGATCTCCGCCCCGCCGGGCCCCGCGCCCACACCGTGCATGTCGTCCGCCCTCACGAACAGCGCGGTCCCCTCGGCCAGCCGCTCGGTGCCTTCGGGAAGCCGGTGCAGCACGGCGCCGCGACGCACCACCATGAGCTCCGGGTAGTCCTGACGGTGCAGCGTACCGCGCCGGCGGCCGATCGGGAGACGGGCCAGGTGGAACGCGCGCCCGGGGCCGGGGGCGCCGAGATACGCGTCGGCCCGGAAGGTCGGGATCAAGGGAGCACACATATCCGGCAACCTGCGGCCTCCTCCTGCGAAGAGGGAGCACGTAGGATCGGCCCGTCAACCCCTGGAGCGAACAATGCTCGATCACGCGCCCGATCTCTCTTTCCGCCCCTCCCCCGTCCGTTCCGGCCGCCGCCTCGGCGCCGGGGACCTCGAACGCTACAATCGCGAAGGCTACGTCACCGGCCTCGACATCTTCGACAGCGGCGAGGCCTCGGCGAACCGGGCCTATTTCGACCGCCTCCTCGCGTCGGGAGGGACGGGCTACTCCATCAACTGCTACCAGGCCCGTGCCGCCGGCATCTGGGATCTCTGCACCGACCCCCGCATCCTCGATGCCGTCGAGGACGTGATCGGCCCGGACATCGTCTGCTGGGCCTCGCACTTCTTCTGCAAGATGCCGGGCGACCCGCGGCCCGTGCCGTGGCACCAGGACGCGAGTTTCTGGAAGCTCTCCCCGGCGCGCACGGTCACCGTCTGGCTGGCGATCGACGACGCGGATGCGGCCAACGGCGCGATGCGCTTCGTCCCCCGCAGCCACGACCGGGGCGCCCTTCCCACGCGCGCCGCGGCGGGCGAGGCCGTCCTCAACCTCGAGACCGACGGCGCGGAGGCGATGGGGGCACCCGTCGTCAACGCGCTGCGGGCCGGGCAGATCTCGCTCCACGCGGACATGCTCGTCCACGGCTCGCAGCCGAACCTGAGCGACCGCCGCCGCTGCGGCCTGACGATCCGCTACTGCCCGCCAGAGGTGGCGATCACCGATCCCGCCTGGGCACAGGGCGTCGAGGCCATCGTCTGCCGCGGCGATGGTGGCGCCTGGCGTCACCACCCGCGCCCGGAGGGCGACGACGTGCGCCCCGAGAACTCGCCCCGCAACCTCGGCGGCAACTGAGCGTTCAGGCGGGCCCGTAGCTGCCCCGGACGGCCGAGGCGATCCTCTCCGTCGGGGCGAAACCCAGCCGCCGGTAGATGCGCCCCGCGGGCCCGCCGCGTTCGGCGACGATGACCTGCACCGCGTCCCGCGCCTCCGGCCCGACGGAGCGCGAGGCGTGCGAGACGAGCGCCGCCGCGATGCCCCGGCGGCGGTGTTCGGCCCGCGTCTCGACGGCCTGGAACCGGAGGAGGCCGGCCCCCTCCACCAGGCCGAGGTCCGCCACCAGCGCCCCGTCGGCGAAGGCGCCGAACCAGCGGAGGCCGCCGGCCCCGGCCCGCCGGCGACGCTCGGCCATGAGAGCCCGCACGAACGCCTCATGCGGCCCCGCCGGATGGCCCTCCTCCAGCCCCGTCGCGATCTGTAGCGCCGTCGCCGCCTGCCAGTCGTCGTCCGATGCCAGCTGCCCAAGCCGGACGCCGTCGGGGCACGCCACCGCAGCGACCGGGCCGCGATGCGTCAGCACGTCGTCCAATTCGACATCGAAACCCAGGCGCTCGAACGCCTCCAGCGCGTCTCCCCGCACCGCCGCCGGCTCGTCCCAGACGAGCGCGGTGTGCGTCAGGTCCGAGAGGTCCGCCCGGGCGCGGGCGACCTGGCCCTCGGGGTCGTCGGGGCCGCCGCGAAAGATCGTGCAGTTGCCGAACCAGTAGTCCGGCTGGCCGGGCATCCGCATGACGACGCGGTCGCCATGGTCCCGCAGCACGACGCCGCCGCCCGGCATCCCGGCACCGTTCGCCACGAGGTCGCTCCGCACCCCGATGGACCGGAGCGGCGGCAGGGGCACCGTCACGGCACGAGAAAGGGCGCCCCGCGGGGCGCCCTCCGGACCACGTTCCGCGATCGGCTCAGAAGCCGAGCCCGGCGTACTTGTTCTTGAACTTCGAGACACGGCCGCCCGTGTCCATCAGGCGGGCGCCGCCGCCCGTCCAGGCCGGGTGGACCGACGGATCGATGTCGAGCGAGATCTGGTCGCCCTCGGCCCCGTAGGTCGAGCGCATCTGCACCACGGAGCCGTCGACGAGCTTGACGTCGATCACGTGGTAGTCGGGATGGATGTTCTTCTTCATGGCTCAGGCCTCCGCCTTCTCGCGCTTCGGACGGTAGTTCGTCTGCTCGGCGATCCGCGCCGACTTCCCGCGCCGCTGACGCAGGTAGTAGAGCTTCGACCGGCGCACGCGGCCGCGGCGCACGACGGTGATCGACTCGATGTTGGTCGAGTGGAGCGGGAACACCCGCTCGACGCCCTCGCCGGAGGAGATCTTGCGCACGGTGAACGAGGCCGCGACGCCCTCTCCATTCTTGCGGGCGATGCACACGCCCTCGAAGGCCTGCACCCGGGAGCGGGTGCCCTCGGTCACCTTGTAGCCGACGCGCACGGTGTCGCCGGCCTTGAAGTCGGGGATGTCGTTGCCGAGGGCGGCGACGTGCTCCGCCTCGAGCTCTGCGATCAGGTCCATCGGACCCTCCATTGTCGTCGCGGTTCGCCCGCGGGTGATGTCCTGCCCGCCAACGCGGGCGGCTGTTCTTTGTTGGAAGTCCCCTTCGGGACGCGGCTCCCTACACCCGCCGCCGACGCCGATCAACCCTCCGCGTCCGGCTGCCCGGCGCGGCGGGCCCACAGGTCCGGCCGCCGCTCCCGCGTGAGCCGCTCGGCCTCCGCCCGCCGCCACTCCCGCACGCGCCCGTGGTGGCCCGAGGTCAGGACCTCGGGCACCATGCGCCCGCGCCACTCGGCCGGCCGGGTGTACTGGGGGTGCTCGAGCAGCCCGCCGTCCGGCCCGGCGGCGAAGCTCTCCTCCTCCAGGCTCGCCGCGTTGCCGACGACGCCGGGCAGCAACCGCACCGTGGCGTCGAGGAGCGCCTGCGCGGCGATCTCGCCCCCGGTGAGGACGAAATCGCCGAGCGACACCTCCTCGACGGCGAAGGCATCGAGCACGCGCTGGTCCACCCCCTCGAACCGGCCGCAGAGCAACGTCGCGCCCGGCCCGGCCGCGAGCTTCCGCGCGGCCGCCTGGTCGAAGGGGCGCCCACGGGGGGACAGGTAGAGGACGGGGCCCGGTCCCGCGGCCTCCTCCAGCGCCGAGCCCACGACGTCGGGCCGGAGCACCAGCCCCGCGCCCCCGCCGGTCGGCGGATCGTCCACCTTCCGGTGGCGGCCGATGCCATGCTCCCTGAGCGGCACCGTCCGCAGGTGCCAGAGCCCCGCCCGCAGCGCCTGTCCGGTCAGCGACAGGCCCAGCACCCCGGGAAACGCCTCCGGAAAGAGCGTGACCACGCGCGCCGACCAGGCCCGCGCCAGCTCGGGCGCGTCCTCGATCAGCTCGCGGGGGCGCGCCGAGGGGCTGGCGCGGAGGCGGCCGAATGAGCGCGGGGCATCGGACATGGCGGAGGCGTCGACCCGATCTCAGGTGAGGAGGAAGATGAGCAGGATCACGACGAGCAGCACCGACACCGCCACGGCGCCGATCAGCACGATCCCCGAGACGGCGAGCCCCCGGACCCGCGGCAGCCCGAACGCGCCCGCGGCGATAGCCACGACCCCCAGCAGGATCACGAGCAGCACGATCTGGATCATGGCGGTCCTCCCGCGCGAGCCGGTGGCGTCCCTACCCGTCCCCGGACCCCGCCTCCCCGTCGTCGCGGAGGAGGCCGGGAGGCGGATCGACGACGACGCGGCCCATCCCGATGTCGACGGTCGGCACCACCTCCCGCGTGAAGGGGACGAGCACCTCCTCGCGGCCCGCGATCTCGAGCAGGTCGCCCGCCCCGAAATCGTGCACCGCCCGGACGCGGCCGAGAACCGCCCCGCCCGTGTCCACCGCCTCGAGCCCGATCAGGTCGGAATGATAGTACTCATCCTCGGCCACCTCGGGCAGCGCCGTCCGCGGCGCCCAGAGGCGCTGGCCGCGGAGGGCGTCGGCCGCCTCCCTCGACGGCACGCCCGACAGGCGCACCGCGTAGCCGCCCTTGACCGGACGCTGCACCGTGAGGCGGTAGTCGCGCCCGGCATCGTCCACGAGGGGCCCGTAGTCGCCGATGGCGGACGGCTCCGCGCAGAAGGACTTGACGCGCACCTCGCCGCGCACGCCGTAGGCGCCCATCACGGCGCCCAGGCAGACATGCCCCTCCACGCGACGCGCCTCAGCTCTCGGCGGCTTCCTCGGCCGGGGCGTCCGCCGAGGCGGCCTTCTCGGCCCGCTCCTTCGCGCGTTCCTGCGCCTTCTTGCCGGGCTCGGCCTTCTTCATGTTGGCCCGCTCCCGCTTGGGCAGCACGTCGGCCGCCTCGAGGAAGCGCGCGACGCGGTCGGTCGGCTGGGCGCCCTGCCCGAGCCAGTACTGCACCCGCTCCATGTCCATGCGGACGCGCCCCTCGTCATCCTTGGGGAGCAGCGGATTGTAGGTGCCGAGCTTCTCGATGAAGCGGCCGTCGCGGGCCATGCGGCTGTCGGCGGCCACGATCGAGTAGTGGGGGCGCTTCTTCGAGCCGCCGCGGGCGAGCCGGATCTTCATTGCCATGGGTCTGTCTCCTTACCGGATGTCGGTTCGTCTGTTGTCGAGGGCGGCGCCCCCGGTTGCGGCATGCGGCCCGTCCTGCTGGGCCTCATGATGTCGGATCACCTCGTCGATGACGAAGCGAAGGAACTTCTTCGCGAAGGCCGGATCGAGATCCGCCTCGTCGGCCAGCGCCTCGAGCCGCGCGATCTGCGCGGCCTCGCGGGCCGGATCCGCGGGCGGCAGGGCATGCTCGGCCTTGAGGCGGCCCACCGCCTGCGTGTGCTTGAACCGCTCGCCCAGCGTGAACACGAGGATCGCGTCGAGCCGGTCGATGCTCGCGCGGTGCTCCAGCAGCAGCGTCGCGGCGCGTTCCGTCTGGCTCATGCCGGCGCTCCCTGTCCCGGGGCGGGATGCGCCCGCATGCCGGGCGCCCCGGCCTTCCGCTTCGGCAGATCAGTCAAGGGGAACCCCCTCCGGCGCCTGGGCCGGGTTGGCGTGGAACTCGATCTCGCGGGCGATCGCCCAGGCGAGCTGCGTGTCGGCGAGCGCTTCCGGCGCCGGGTGGCGGTAGGCCACCTCGCTGCCGTCGACAGTCGGAGCGCCCGGGTCGCGCACCGCGCCCAGCCGCTCGCAGAGGCGGATCGAATCGAGGTTCATCGGATCGACGTAGCTCACCGCCCCGTCCCACCCGGCGGCGTAGAGATGGCGCCGGGCCGCGTCGACCGCTTCGAGGGCGAAGCCGTTGCCCGCCGCCTTGGGCCAGATGATCCACGCGATCTCGCGCTCGGGCCATTGCGACGGCTGCCACCCGCCGGCCATCCCGTAGGTCTCGTCCGTCGCGCGGTCGTGGATCATCCACATGCCGAAGCCCCGGATCTCCCAGTGGCCGATCTCGGCGGCGTAGAGCATCCACGCCTCGTATGCGTTCAACGGCCCGCCCATGTAGCGCGACCGCCAGGTCGAGAACGTCACCTCGAAATCCGGATAGTCCTCGGGCGCCGGCCCCTTGAGTACCAGGCGGGGCGTCTCGATCACGGGGATGTCGCGATGCCCCATCAGGCGACCTCCCCCGTGACTCCGGGGGCGGGATGGCGCCAGATGTGCATCGTCCCGAAGGCCGGGTGCTCGAACGTCCCCTCGGGCGTGCAGCCCATCCGCCGGCCGAGCGCCACGGAACGCGCGTTGTCCGGGTCGATGAAGCTGATCGCCGCGGTCCAGCCCAGCGTGCCGTAGGCGTAGTCCCGCGCTGCGCGGGCCGCCTCGAAGGCGAGCCCCCGGCCCTCGCCCTCGGAGAACATCGTCCAGCCGATCTCGGCCTCGGGCCAGCTGTCGGGATGGATCAGGCCGACGACGCCGAGCGGCGCGTCCGTCTCCCGGTCGGCGACGAGCCAGGTGCCGTAGCCCCTGAGCCCCCATCCTCCGATGATCCCGCCGAAGCGCCGCCACGCGCCGAAGCGGTCGCACGGGCCGCCCACGAAGCGGGAGCGGTCCGATGCGAGGAACGCTGCGAAGGCCTCGAAGTCCGGCAGGCGCGGCGCGCGCAGCACCAGCCGCTCCGTCCGCAGGACGGGGATCGCCGCGGCCACGGCCGCACGGATCTCCTCGGCGCTCACGCCGGACCCCAGTGGCGATAGACGGCCGTCCCGGCGTGATCCTCGCCGTCAGGAAGCGCCGCGGCCGCATCGAGCCGCGCGCCCAACCTCTCTGCGAGCGCGACGGAACGGGCATTGCCGGGCGCGACGTAGCTGACGAGGCTTCCGACCCGCCCGCGCGCCCAGGCGAGCGCCGCGCGGCCCGCCTCGGTCGCGTAGCCCCGCCCCTCGTGCCCGTCATGGAGCATCCAGCCCAGCTCCGGCTCGGGGTAGTGCGCGAACCGGTTCACCCCAAGCGTGCCGACATGGCCCCCGCCGCGAAGGTCCACCGACCAGGTGCCGAACCCGTGCGTGATCCACGACGCCACGTCCGCGGCGAACGAGTACCACGCGTTGCGCCGAGACGGCTCGTCCGCCGTGTAGCCCGACCGGGGCGAGGCGAAGGTCGCGGCGTACGCCTCGAAATCCTCGAGGCGGGGCGCCCGGAGGATCAGCCGCTCGGTCCCGAGCGTGGGGATATGGACGTTCAGGCCCGTCACTTCTTGCGGCCCATGCCCGGGAAGCCGCCGAGGCCGCCCATTCCACCCCCCAGCCCCGGCAGGCCCTTCATCGCCCCCATCTGCTTGGAGGCGGCCTCGAGCGCGGCCGGGTCCATCTGCGAGGGGTCGGGCATGCCCCCGCCCCGCATCGCGCGCATGGCCTGCTTGAGCATCCCGCCCTTGCCGAGCTTCTTCATCATGTCGGCCATCTGGCGGTGCATCTTCAGGAGCTGGTTGAGCTCCTGCACCTCGAGCCCCGCACCGCGCGCGATGCGCTTCTTCCGGCTCGCCTGGAGGAGGCCGGGATTGGCCCGCTCCTTCTTCGTCATGGAGTCGATGAGGGCCATCTGCCGCTTGAGGATGGAGTCGTCGAACCCCGCCTCCTGCATCTTCTTGGACATCTTTCCCATGCCGGGAAGCATGCCCATCATGCTCTCCATCCCGCCCATCCGCTGCATCTGGGTGAGCTGGTCGCGCAGGTCGTTCATGTTGAACTGACCCTTCTGGAAGCGCTTCATCATGCGCTCCTGGGCCTCGACGTCGGCGGTCTCCTGGGCCTTCTCCACGAGCGCCACGATGTCGCCCATGCCGAGGATGCGCCCCGCGATGCGGCTGGCGTCGAACTCCTCGAGCGCGTCCACCCGCTCGCCCACGCCCACGAAGCGGATCGGCTTGCCGGTCACGGCGCGCATGGAGAAGGCGGCGCCCCCGCGCCCGTCGCCGTCCATCCGCGTCAGCACCACGCCGGTCACGCCGACCTTCGCGTCGAACTCCTGCGCCACCTCGACGGCGACCTGGCCCGTGAGCCCGTCCACCACGAGCATCACCTCCCGCGGCTCGACCACGTCGCGGACCTGCGCCACCTCGTCCATCAGCACCTGGTCGATCTGGAGCCGCCCGGCGGTGTCGAGGAAGTAGACGTCGTACCCCCCGAGGGCGGCCTGCTGCTTCGCCCGCCGCGCGATGTCGACGGGGCGCTGGCCCGGCACGATCGGCAGGGTGTCGACATCGATCTGGGTGCCGAGGATGGCGAGCTGCTCCATCGCGGCGGGCCGGTTCACGTCGAGCGAGGCCATCAGGACGCGCTTGCCCTCGCGCTCCTTGAGCCGCCGCGCGATCTTGGCGGTGGTGGTCGTCTTGCCGCCGCCCTGGAGGCCCACCATCAAGACGGGCGCGGGCGGGTTGTCGATCTTGAGCGGGCCGGCGGGCTCCTCGCCCTCCAGCACGCGCACCATCTCGTCGTGGACGATCTTGATGACCTGCTGGCCCGGCGTGACCGACTTCGTCACCGCCGCACCCGTGGCCTTCGATGTCACCCGCTTGACGAACTCGCGCGCCACGGGGAGCGAGACGTCGGCCTCGAGCAGCGCCACACGCACCTCGCGCATGGCGGTGCGCACGTCGTCCTCCGACAGCGCGCCCTGCTTCGTGAGGCGGTCGAAGACGCCGCCCAGCCGTTCCGAGAGGGTCTCGAACATGGCCTTCTCCCGTATTGCCCCGAATTTCCCAATCTGGGGAGCCGGGGCCAAAGCGCAAACGCCCCCGCGGGCGCATCGCGCTGGCGGAGGGCGATCCCGGCACGCGCCGGGACCGGAAAGCATCGGCCTTCCGGGGTCGCGGCGGCGGATACAGGAAGGCCCGGCCCCGCGTCAAGCGGGACCGGGCCATGCCTGATCGTCCCCGAGGCCGGGGAAGACAGACCTCGGGTCAGTTCGCGGCGACGCCGTTCGCCTTGGCCGTGTTCCGACCACGACGGGCAGTGGCGCGGGGTGCGTTGAAGGCCTTCTCGGTCGCCTCCTTCATCCCGTCCGCGCCCTCCTCGGAGGCCTCCTTCGTGTCGTCCGCGGCCGCCTTCGTGGCCTCGGCGCCCTTGTCGGCCGTCTCCTTGGCTGCCTCGGCGCCCTTGTCGGCGAGGTCCTTGCCTGCTTCGGCGCCCTCGTCGGTCGCGTCCCTGCCCGCCTCGGCGGCAGCCTCCGTCGACTGCTTCGCCCGGTCGGCGGTCGTCTCCATCTCGGCCTCGATCTCCGCGCCGGCCTTCTCGCCCGAAGCGCGGGCCCTCTCGGCGGCCTCGTTCGCCTCGTCGGACACCTCGTCCGCCATCTCGGCCGACTTGCGCGCGACCTCCTCGCCGGCATCCACGCCGGTCTCGGCCATCTCCTTCGCGGCCTCGGCACCCTTGTGCGCCATCTCCTCGGTCGCGTCGGCGAGCTCCCCGCCGACATGGCGGGCGCCGTCCATCATCTCGCGGGTCGCGACCTCGCCTTGCTCCGCGAAGGCCTTGAAGCCCTTGAGGGAGGCTTCCTGCATCTTCGCGGCCACATGCCATGCGCTCGCCACCTGCGAGGCCCACAGGCTCATGCCCCGGCTGGTCATCTCAAGGAAGAAGTAGGGGGGCAGCATCAGTCCGCCTTGCGCATGCTTGCTCATCGCTCGATCTCCACGGTTGCCTTGGCCCCCGTTCCATCGGGGGCACGACCGGACAACGCGGGCCACGGAGCCCTCCGTTCCGAGATTTCTTTGCACGTGCAGCAGAAATATTTTGCACCTGCAAAATAATGGTGCAGCCCTCCCCCGATGCGACGAACGAGGACGGGTATTACCCTCCATCCGATCTCCGGCCGTGGCCGGTCGGCAGGCATGAGAGCCGTCGGCCGTGAACGACTGGCCCGCTCGTACGTCGGCGGAACATGCGGCCCGTCGACGGGGGTTGCCCGGTCCGCGCCGCCGCAGCCCCGCCGCGCTCGCGGGTGTAAGGTTACCGCCGGGCCGGGCCCGGCGGCTCACAGCTGGGTCCGGAGGGCCCGACACTCGGTCCGACCGGGGCCTGAGGTCGATACGTGCCGGCGACGTGGCCCGCACCGGCTCCATTGCCGGGCCCCGCCCCCCAACCGGAGGGCCGGCGTGCGAGCCTCCGCGCCGCGATCAGGCGGCGAGCCGGTCGATCTGCTCCCGGGCCTTGTCCATCCCCGCATCCGCATCCGCCATCATGCGGTCCGCGGTGACGAACTCCACGTCGCCGATCCCGATGAAGCCCAGCACATGGCGGAGGTATCCCGATGCGAAGTCGATCTCCGAGCCGACCGGCGTCCCGCCCGAGGCGATGGCGATGACCGCCCGCTTCCCCTCCAGCAGGCCGACGGGGCCGTCCGGGGTGTAGCGGAACGTGACGCCGGCGCGCGCCACGAGGTCTATCCACGCCTTGAGGGCGGCGGGGACCGAGAAGTTGTAGATCGGGGCGCCGATGAGGAGGACATCCGCGTCACGGAGCTCCGCGATCATCTCGTCGGACAGGGCGAGGGCATCGCGCTGCTCCGGCGTGCGGTCCGCGTCGGGCGTGAAGTTCGCGCCGACCCAGGCACCGTCGATCTGCGGGACGCTCGTGCCGCCGACGTCGCGGCGGACGATGGCCTCCGCGTCGAAGCGGTCCTCGATCCGGTCGAGGAGACCGCGGGTCACGGAGCCCTCGGTGCGGGCGGAGCTGTCGATGCGAAGGATGCGGGTCATGGCCGTCTCCCGGGGTGTGCGTGTCGGTCGGGGCAGCATGTGGGCCCGAGGCATGCGCACTCAACGTCTCCGTTCACACAGCTTCTGTGCATCTGGGAACGGCCGAGGTCCGGCATCGGGAGGCCCGCCTTTGCGAACCCCGCGCTTGGATCTCGGTCACCGCCCCGATATTCCTCGCGCCGGGAGGGGCGTGATGGCGTTCGACGATTGGGACGAGGTGCGCACGGCCTACCAGGTGGCGCGCCTGGGCACCGTGTCGGGAGCGGCGCAGGCCCTGGGCGTCCACCATGCGACCGTGATCCGTCACATCGACAGCCTCGAGGGCAAGCTCGGCACCAAGCTCTTTCAGCGGCACGCCCGGGGGTACACGCCGACCGAGGCCGGACAGGACCTCCTGAAGGTCGCCGGCCGCACGGACGACCAGCTGGGCCAGCTCGCCAACCGGATCCGCGGCCGCGGAAACGAGGTGACCGGCGACCTGATCATCACCTCCATCGCGGTGCTGGCGCCGCTGCTCTCCCCCGCGCTCGCGGCCTTCCAGGAGGAGCATCCGGAGGTCACCATCCAGCTCCTGACCGACGAGCGGCTGTTCCGGCTGGAGTACGGCGAGGCGCATGTCGCCGTGCGCGCGGGCAGCCCGCCCGACCAGCCCGACAACGTGGTCCAGAAGTTCTACCTCCAGGGGTTCGGCCTCTATGCGTCCCGCGGCTACATCCAGCGCAACGGCCGGCCCGACAGCCTGACGGAGCCCGCGCATCACCGCTTCATCGGCTCCGCCGACGCGACGCCCCGCGCGCCGTTCTTCCGCTGGCTGAACGAGAACGTGCCGCGCGAGAACATCACCTACCGCGTCAACCAGATCACCGCCGCCCGCCCGGCCGTGCTCGCGGGGCTCGGGATCGGATTCTCCACCACCTGGGCCGAGGCGGAATGCGACGAGGTCGAGCAGTTGTTCGAGCCGAGGCCCGAATGGAACAGCCAGCTCTGGCTCGTCACTCATGTGGACCTGCATCGCACGGCGAAGGTCCAGACGTTCGTGACGTTCCTCAAGGATTGGGCGAAGCGCTGGCCCATCCTCGAAGCCTAGGAGCCTCCGCCCGTCCGGCCGCTCCGGCCGATGGAACCGGGGGCTCGCCCCCATGCGATCGCCGTTCTCCCCCCGCTGACGGCAACGCGTATTCCTGACCGCCGGAGGCCTCACCGGGGCTCGCTCACCGCGGCGGCGCGGCGCGCGGCCTCCTCGGAGAGCAGGCGGGCCAGCGCGGGGTGGGGGAAGCGCCGCTCCACGGTGAGGGCCCAGAAGCTCTGCTCGAGGCCGGCGGGAGCCGGCATGTGGCCCAGCTCCCCCGCCTCGATCTCCCCCCGGACGACGACCGGCGGCACCACCCCGAGGCCCGCCCCCGCCCGCAGCAGCAGGCGGATCGTGGCCATGTCGTCGCTCTCGGCCGCGACGCGGGGGGCCAGCGCCTCCGCCTCGAGCCAGCGGTCGAGCCCCCGGCGGATGGCGCTGCCCGGCGCCGGCAGGATCATCGCGTGCGCCGCCACCAGCGCCGCCGCGCCCCGCCCGTCGAACCAGTCGGGCGGGCCGACGAGATGCGCCGCCTCCTGCGCCAGCCGGATGGAGCGCGCACCGCTTCCCTCGGGCGCCGGCCGGTCGGTCAGCAGGAGGTCGATCTCCATCGCGGCGAGCGCGTCGAGCAGACCCCGCGCGCCACCCGACCGGAGCGAGAGCCGCACCTCGCCCAGGAGCGGCGCGAGCAGCCCCGTCACGAAGTTCCGCGACAGCGTGGCGAGCACACCGACCCGCAGGGGACGCGCCTCCGCGTCGCCCGACAGCGCGGAGAGGAGCGCCTCGCCCGCCGCGTGCACCGCCTCCGCGTGGTCGAGCGCGATCCGGCCCGCCTCGGTGAGCGCGAGGCCCCGGCCCGTGCGCTCGAAGAGCGGGTGGCCCAGCCGCTCCTCCAGGCTGCGGATCTGCACCGAGAGAGCCGATTGCGACAGGTTCAGCCGCTCCGCCGCGCGGGTCAGGTTCCCCTCGAGCGCGACCGCCCGGAAGTAGCGGAGATGATTCAGGTTGATGCGCATGCGTTCGCTTAAACCGAACGATCCGCGCCGATCAATGTATTTTGCTTCTGCGGCGCCGTGCCCCATCTCCCCCCGGACGCAAACGACCCCCGCCCGGAGCCCCGCCCATGCACGCCATCCTCGCCCTCGTCCCGCCGATCCTGTTCGCGCTCGCCGCGTGGGACGCGAGCCGCCGCCCCGGGCTGCGGCCGGAGCATCTCGAGCGCGCCGAATGGGCCGGGCTCGGCGCGATGGCCGCCTCGGCGCTGGCGGTGATCGCGCTGCTCGCGCTCGGGCCGGCCGACCTGATGGTGTGGGGCTTCGGGCCGCGGCTCGACCCGGTCTCCGCCGTGATGCTGGCCGTCACCTCGCTGCTGGGCTGGGTCGTCCTGCGCTACGCCCGCACCTACATGGACGGCGCCGCGCGGCAGGGGGCGTTCACCGCCCGCATGGCCGCGACACTCGCCGCCGTCACGCTCCTCGTGGGCGCGGGCGGCCTCTGGCAGATGGCGCTCGCCTTCGGGGCGACGTCGGTAGCCCTCAACGGCCTCCTCACGGTCGCCTCCGACCGTCCGGCCGCCCACCGCGCCGCCCGCAAGGCCCGCCTCGCCCAGGGCGTCGCCGGCGGCCTCCTCCTCGTCGCCTGCGCGCTGATGGCCTGGGGCTACGGCACCGCCGACATCGGCGCGATCCTCGCCCTCGCGCGGGAGGGCTACGGCAACGGCCTGGCCGTCGCCTCGGCCGTGCTGCTCGCGGTGGCCGCGCTGGCCGCCTCCGCCCAGATGCCGCTGCACGGCTGGGTGACCGAGGCGATGGAGGCGCCCACGCCCGTCTCCGCCCTGCTCCACGCGGGCATCGTGAACGCGGGCGGCTTCTTCCTGATCCGCTTCGCCGACGTGATGCTGATGGCGCCCGGCGTGCTGGCTGCGGTCGCCCTCGTCGGGGGCGCGGTGGCCTTGCTCGCGGGGCTCGTCGCCATCACCCAGACGGCCGTGAAGACCTCGATCGCGTGGTCCACCGTGGCTCAGATGGGCTTCATGCTGCTCCAGTGCGGCCTGGGGCTCTTCGCGCTCGCACTGCTGCACATCGCCGCGCACTCGCTCTACAAGGCCCATGCCTTCCTCGCCTCGGGGCAGGCGGTGGAGCGGATCGGCGCGGAGCGGCGCCCCGGCGCCGTCGCCGTGCCCGGCCCCGCGGCCGTGCTCTCGGCCTTCGCCATCGCGCTCGGCCTCTACGCGCTGGCCGCCTGGGGCTTCGCCGCCGCCTTCGGCCCGAAGCCCGTCCCGGCCGTGGCGCTCGGCGCCATCCTGATCTTCGGCACCGCCTACCTCGTGGCCCAGGGCCTCGCCGAGAAGGCGCCCTGGTCGCTGACCTGGCGCACCTCGCTGGCCGCGGCGGCCGCGGCGGTGGGCTACCTCACGCTGCAGACGGCCGCCGAGTGGTGGACGCTGGGCACACTGCCCGCCGTTCCCGCGCCCGGCCCGCTCGAGTGGAAGGTGCTCGTCCTCGCGGTGATGGGCTTCGGGATCGTGGCCGTGGCCCAGGCGATGCTGCCGCTCTGGGCGCAGCACCCGGCCGTGCGCGGGCTGCGCATCCACCTCTCGAACGGCCTCTACCTCGACGCCGCGCTCGACCGCCTGCTCGGCCTGCGCGCCGCCCCCTCCGCCTGACGCCCGGGAGACCCTCTCATGACCCGCATCCGCTCCTATCCCGGCCCCGCGCTGGAGATCATCGCCGCCGCCGAGACCGCGATCGGCCGCATCCCGCCGCTCTGGACGCTCGACGCGACCGTCGCCGTGAACCCCTATCTCGGCCATGCCGAGGACGACCTCGCCACCGCCGCCGCCCGCCTCGCCCGCGTGGCCGGCGCGCGGGTGACGCTGCCGCGCGAGCAGCTCGCCGATCGCCTCGCCGGCGGCGAGATCACGGAGGCGCATCTGACCGAGGCCGAGGCGCTCCACGACCTGCCCCCCGGCACGCTGAGGGAGGCGCTGCGCCACCCCCGGCCCGAGCCCGCGCCGCTGCCCACGGTGGCCGACCTCGCCGCGGAGGCGACGGGCACGGACTGGCCCACGGTC